>PMMG01000136.1 GCA_003162335.1 Dehalococcoidia bacterium | reverse complement strand
CAAAGCTGGAATAGAATATTCACGATTTGTCATTCCTCGCAGGTCGCACACTTCTATCAATTTCCAAAAGGAAGTGCGGGAGGAAGCCATATAAATAATTACAAATGGTCATTTTTAGACAACCTCTTTAGGGGAGAGTGATGAATATTTACCTTTTTTATTAGTATTCCAGCCAGGAGTGCGAATAGAGCACTTCGCCCAGGAGCACCTTGACGGTTTTTACGTATTTTACTTCTTCGGGACTGATGGAATTGGTGTCGATCTGTTCTCCCATCATGGCTTTCTGCACCAGATTTACCAGTTCCGGCCTGTTTCCGCGGGCAATCTCCAATAACTCTGTATCGAAGGCGTCCAGAATCGCCGAATAAATGTTGTATTTCATCAGCATCATCAAATAAGTGCGGTTCAGATACGGCCGCAGGTGGTTGGGCGCGCCGTTGGAGACATTGGACAGACCGACGATCGACTTGGCGCCCGGGGCAAGGTCCTGTAACATGCTCAAAAATTCCAGGCATGGTTTGACGTGATTGGATTGGATATTCACTGCCGGTGTGGCGATCGGGTCGAACCAGATGCGTTCGGCGCCGATACCTTTTTCGTTAGCATTGTAAAGCAACTCGGCGGCAATCGCCCCCCGTTCATTGACGTCGCGCGGCAAGCCGTCTCTGCCCCATAACAGACCCACGAAATCGCAATCGTATTTCACGGCCAATGGCAGTTCTTCGGCCATACGTTCCAGTGAAATGGAATTCAGCAGCGCTTTTCCTCGATGCGCTTTTAATCCGGCTTCCATGGCGAGGGGATTTGTTGTATCCAGCGAGAGGGGAAGATCGGTTACTTCCTGCACGGTCTTGACCACCCATTCCATGAATTTATCGCCGTCTTTACGCGCCGGCCCGATATTGATATCGATGAAGTCCATGCCGGCTTTGGTCTGGGCAATCGCCAACTCCTGCAGCGGCGCGGCATTACGTTCTTTCAACGCCGGTCCGTAGGTTTTAGAGACGATATTCAGGTTTTCCCCGATCAGCTTCATCATCTATCCTATAACTTTAATGTGCGCAAATACGCCGGAATGTGCGAGCCCTCGCGCGGTCCGACGAGAATCTCCCAGCCCTTCAGGTCTTCTTCCAACCCGCCGCTTTCGGAAGCCGAGTAGCCGGGGATGATCAGCTTGTGGTTTTTTACTTTATTGCCGATGCCGGATTTATTAACGAAAGCGGCCATCAGATCGGCGCCGAATTTCCCGGCTGCCCACGCGGTTAAAACGGAAAGGCCTTCGGTATCCATGATCAACAGGTAACTGGGCACTTTGCTGGTCTCGATTTCACCCGAAACAATAAAATAAGTCAGCGAGAAATTGGTAGTGATCAGCACCGGCGAATTTTCGTTGGGGTTATTAATTTCGTAAATGCCGGGCGTGGTGGCCAGCGGCCGCTGCGGGTCGGTGAAAATATTCAACCTCTCCACAAGGAGCGGGAATAAAACCTCACCTTTCAAATCAGAAAGGACAATTATACCCGCGTATTTGGCGACAAACATCGAGGCAATTAATGCCTCTTTCAACGGGTTATCGGTCATTTCACAAGGGAAGGCGATGGTGGGATAACCCAGCGGTTTAAATTTCTTTTGCAGCGCCAAGCCGCGGATGATGATTTCATCCTGGAATGCTTGTTTGACCGTCCTGGCACCGGAATCGATGACGATATCCTGGATACCGGCTTTATTCAGTATGCCGGTCAGTTCCGCGACTTCTTCAAGGTTGGCGCCTTTAACTGCAACCGGACAGGAATTATCTTTGGCCAGCTTAGCCACTGCTTCGGCGTTGGCTTTGGTGGCAGCGTAAATTAAAGGCTTACGGGCAGCGCAGATTTTTAATCCGGCTGTCAAAACTTCCGGATTTTCACTCATCAGGATCAAACCGCTGTCGGTGGCTTTTATAACTGTTTCAACTAATGCGCCAAATTTGGCCGGATTGCCGGATACGCTTTTAATGGCGAGCGCATCGGCATGGAGCTTCAGCCCAACCCTGACGTAGACGTTTTTATTGAAGCGATCAATTCTGGCGGCGACTTCTTGATGAGGCATCGAGTCAGTTACGAGCACGGCAATACCGGTGGGATTTTCAAACCGTTTTTCATGGCGGAACATGACCGTTTCGCCCCCGATCTTGAACGCATTTACGCCGGAACCGATGGTGACCCGGCGGATGGGGGGAGCGGATGCTTCGGCCAGCTGCGCCTTAGATTCTTCCGAGACAAACGGGCAGGCGGCGAGTTCAGCCTTACCGGCGGCAAGATTCATCGCGAAAGCCAGGCAGGTGGGAATGCCGCACTTGCCGCAGTTGGTCTTGGGCAGCAGTTTAAAAATCTGTATTCCGGTGAGTGCCATTGATAACTCCTTGCGTTGTAATAAACAAGTTTCAAGTATCAAGATTCAAGTTTAGATTTATTTTAAATTTGATTTATTATACATTATTTGAAAGGGAGAGTAGTATTTAATCTCTACGTGGATACCCCTTTCTCTTGGGAAGACTACTTTTAGAAATTCTCCCTTAGTCCCTCCTTAAAAAGGAGGGAGAGTAAAATCCTCTCTCCTTCCTAAGGAGAGATTGAGAGAGAATTATTATATTCAATATTTTCTTGATTATTGACTATTGAAGTTTGATTATTACCCGATGATTGGATCCATTTTGAGGGCGGGGTGGCCTTTTTCCGTGAGGAACGGCAGAATTGCATCTTCGGTGGTGCCGATGGTTTCATCGGCGATCATGTCGATCAGATCCGGCACACCCAGTTCAATTGCTCTGGCCTTGAGCCTGTCGCCGATTTCTTCTTTGAGCATCTTCGGCATCCAGACCATGCGCAGCAAGCCGCCGTCGGCGCTGAGGAATTTCCGCTGGCAGATATTATACTTTCCGTGTCCCACAAAACCCGGCGTGCTGATACCGCCGCCGATCGTACCGGCCAGGGTGGTGAATTTCATGCCGCTTGGCGTCATCTGCGTGTATTCCCGGTTAACGGTCATGATGCCATTGCACATCGGCAGCACGGCGGCAATACATTCGCAGCAGCCGCAGGTGGTCATCGGGTCATTGATGAGGCTGTAAGAATTATAGTGATCGAACTTTCCGCGGGAAGCCTTGAACAGGAATTCATTAACGCCTTTCCACTGTCCCAGTTTAGCGTCGACAGTTTCGCCTTTGGGCACCGGCTGGTTCGGGCCGGTGGGGTTGATCTCATATGAGGCTTTGCAATCCATCCAGTTATAAGAGCCGCAGAGGCCGGTGCGCTCCGGGCTGATAATGCAAACATGGCTGGGGGCAAAGGACTGGCAGAGCAGGCAGGAATAATAGGTTTCCGTGCTTTCGTCCGTCATCCCCTCGATGCGGGCATCGCGGACGGCGTAGGCTTCCCTGGCCTGTTCCACGATCTGCTTTACCTTAGTTTCATCAGTATAAATCTTGACCTGCAGCTTATCGAAGATCCGGCCGAAATCCTGGTGCAATTTGGCATGCAGGATCACGCCGATATGTTTCAGCATAAAGCCTTTAGCGACCGCTTGTTTGCTCACGCGCAGCCAGGCAATATCCCGCTGCCCGATGTGCATAACGCCCTGGGCGTAATTAATCAGGTGGTGGATCTGCCTTTCCAATATCGGTTCGTAATCTGTTTCAAAATGCCGTCCGGCAATTTCCACTTTAATTGCCATCGGCAAGAGCGATTTTGCGGGAATATCGGTGATCTCGGGTCCGATCACTTCGATCTTACCGTCCTCCACTTCATGCATGCGTTTGGAGGTGACCCATTCCACCATCGGGGTACGTCCGCCACCGGCTTCAAGGTAAATATCGTCGCCGCGGACGCGCTCGCCTTCAAAGGCAGGCCCGTAAGCGACCGGGATGGGGACTTCGGTGACGTTTACTTTCAGCCCGCGTACTTCAATTGCCCGTGCGACAATTTTATCGTGGGGAACGTTCGAGACAATATGTTCGTAGGTGGTAATGCCGGTCGGCAGAATTTCCGGAATGGCGGTATCGGCAATAACGGGGAAGCCCCAGTTGATCGCCCCGGCGGCATTGGCAGCCCATTCTTCGGTGACTGCGCCGAGGGCCATTACAAATGCGAAAATGCGGTTTTTGTTATATAACAAAATTTTATGATAATCACCGGGTTCAATGCCGCCGAAGGACATCGCAGCGCGGGTGGCAAAACCCAGCGCAAAAACGGTAGCGTTAACATCCGGCCCAAAAGGCACCAGGCGCACGCCCCAACCGATCTGCACGCCAGCTTCTACTAATTGTTCGGCGAAACGTTTGCCGCCGTTTTCTCCGGTCATAAAAACGTACAGGTTCTTTTTCTGCAGTTCGTTGGCAATATTGGCGGCAATTTGCGGGGTCGGCGCGGCGCCTAATATCGCGGCAAATCCAGGCGCTGTGCCATCGACGAATTCCACACCGCGCTTGCGTAATAACACATCATCAGCGGCGCCCAGCCAGATATTATCCGGCGTGACGTCTTCGCCGGTGAGATAAAAACGGGGGTTTTCACGATAGTTAATGGCCTCGATGATCTCTTCGGCAAAATAAGTGGCCATACCGGCGTCCAGGGCATGCCCTAAATATGGTAAAGGATGGGTTTCACTGACCCGCGGGGGTAATAACGCCCGGCATTTTTTCAGCACAAATTCGATATCGCCCAGTTTCTCAACTTTATAACCGAGCATGCCGTAGATCACGGGGAGGTAATAAGCCGTATTCGGAAAACCGATGGGTTCGTTTTTGCCCCACTTTGCAATCGCCGTTTTCCACCTGGTTTCGGCTTTTTCCACTATCTTATAAGCGCCGCTGATTGCGACGGAAGCGATAATCCTGGACATTTAATTGTTCCTCCGGAAAGCTCTCTTTCTCATTACGAGAGTGCTGTAACCAATAAAATAATTCTCTTTTTGGGGTTCACTCCCTCACCCCGCAGGTCCTCTCCCGGCAAGGGAGAGGAGAATCGCATTTCCTCTCCGGAGACACCTGGATTTTATCTTCCCGGATGAGGTCTGATAGCTATTTGCTGTTTATTGATAGCTTCTACATCAATTCTCTTCTCATGGCCATATCGTAAAGGACGCGTTCGCGGGATTTATCGATGCCAAGCTCCTTGCGTTTGAGGTCGATGCGGGCGATCATTTTTTGCGCTGCTTGCGATGGGTCGTTGGCAAAATCCCACATTCCACCGTATAGTTTCTCCATTTCCCCAGTTAAACCCACCAGTTGCGAGTCACCGGACATGGTATAAAAACCGGAACTGACAAAACACTGCCCGACGGCCATCGCTTTTTCGTTCATCACTGAGGGAGCTGCGATACAAGTCGGCAGGTCGCTAACGTCCCCCAGTTTGCCTTCTTTCACTAATGCCGAAGCGGCGATCAGGATACGGCAGTTATCGACGGAGGCGCCCATGTGCAGAACAGGCGGTAATCCCACCGCTTCACAGACGGAGTGTAAACCTTCACCGGCGAGTTGTCCGCCTTCGTAGACCAGCAGGCCCGCGGCGGCGAGATCTGCCGCGTCATCACCGGTGAACAGTACCAGCACATCGTTTTTGATCAACTCTTTAGCTAAAGCAACCTGAGCAGCATCTTTGCCGCAGTTGAACATGCCGGCAATACCCCTGATCCTGCCGTTGATAATATTATCGATGAGCGGGCGTAACGAACCGCGGAACGAACCTCCCAGCGTATAAATAATCGCTTCCGGACTGAAGCCGGTAACCATTGCTGTTTTCCCTTCGCCTTGCAGCGTGGGAGCAGGCGTACCGGATAAAATATCCTGGATTTCTGCGGCAATCATGTCACTACCCCAGCCGTTCGCCAGGGCACATTTTGCGCCCTGTGAAAGTGGATTTTGTCCATCCGCACCTGCGGAATTTTTTGTCGCTGATATCTCTTTCTCGATACCTGATGGCGTGATTTCCTGTTTGTGCCAGATTTCCAGCCGTTTTGAAGGCGCCCGTTTCAGGAAGAGGAGTTCTCCTTCCTGTTTATTGAATTCGTTTAACAGAAGTTCGCCGAGTTCAACGGCGATCGCATTTTTATCGCGCCCGCCGGTTTGAATGCCGAGTTCTGCCGCAATCTGCTGCAATTTCCATTCGTCTTTAATCACTGTGCCGGATTTCTGCCCTTTGCCCGCGGTGATTAGAGCCTGTGTTGTTTTGCGGGCGAGGCCGCTGTAAAATTCCGTTCCGGCGGCGATTTCCTGCGTAAAACTGTTAACAGTAAACGGTTTTTTATCGACATGAGGAGCTGCCTCATGAGTGTGTTTCGCGGAAATTTTCTTGTCTGCCAATTTATCCACCTGCTTTGTGCCAGTTAAGATGCTAAATCAGATATCATCTCTTTTGTCAATTTGATCGCTTCCGGGTGCCGCATGATGATGACATCCCCACCGGCCATCAGCAGCGTTATCGCGGACATCGCTTCCATCAGGATACCGCGGTTTTTGGCGTTGCCCATGTTGCTGTCATTATCCGGCTGGGCTACTTCTTTGGATTTCCAGACCTCTTTGGATAGATTGCAGATAATGGGAAACTGCAGTTTTTCGTCCTGCTGGGTCAATCCCGCCATGCGCATCCGCTCCATCACCGAATAGCAGTATTCGAGGCCGTAGCCGATACCGCTGACCGTGGGGTCCATTAAAATCATGTTATCGGCGACGCCGAGGTTGCCGAGGAGAATATTCAACTGTTTGGCCAAGTTGATGTCAATCGGGCTGGAAGCAACGACAGTATGTTTGTAGGCAATNNGCCGCAATTTTCTTGTAGTCCTTTTCTTCGATGGGGCCGATGATCAGCCGTTTATCCTGGCAGACCTCACATACCCTGGTAAGCACTTGCGTATCTTTTTCGTGGTTGGCCGTGCCCCAGACAATGAGGGGAATATCGACGGCATCCGCTACTTTTTTAACCAATGCGGCGGCTTCATCTGCGCCGCGGTTGAGGCCGTTGGGGTCGGTGCTGATCAACTGCAGGCAAATCATTTCCGCGCCGTAGGTGTGAATGCATTTCTTTGCCCAGGCCACCGGATCGTTTTTTACATCGTGAAAAGGTTCGATGGCTGCCTTCGGCCATTCCTCCGGTGCGCAGTCCGGGACTTCCATCGCAATCCGGGGTTGGTGCGGCATTGTTCCTTCAAAAAGATAAAAAGGATAGGAGTTTTCGCCGCCGACCGTGACGGCTTTCTCACCCTTACCCAGTTTGATTTCTTTCACTTTTCCGGAATAATTAGTTTTCGGAATATCAATCGCCATTTAGGTCTCCCTTATGCAGTAAGTCCTGCCGCCAGTTTAGCAGCTTTCAGGGTATTTAACATCAACATAGTAATCGTCATCGGTCCTACGCCGCCCGGCACCGGGGTGATCATTGAAGCTTTTTCTTTTACATTTTCGAAGTCTACATCGCCGACCAGAATGCGTTTGCCGCTCTTTGAGGTCCCGATCTGGTTTACCCCGACATCAATAACGACGGCTCCTTCTTTCACCATATCAGCGGTAATATATTTCGGTCTCCCCGCGGCGACAATGAGGATATCAGCGTAGCGGGTGTGAAACGCCACATCCAGTGTGTGCGTATGGCAGAGCGTCACGGTGGCATTGGCGCCCTTATTTTTCTGTAATAAAATATTCGCAATCGGTTTGCCGACGATATTGCTTCTGCCTACGACTACCACTTCCGCGCCGTCGATCTTGACACCGGAACGGATGAGCAACTGTTGAATCCCGGCGGGGGTGCAAGGGAGTAAATCTGCGTCACCGGTCATTAACCGGCCGACATTGACGGGATGAAAAACATCGACATCCTTTTTCGGGTCGATAGCGGAATTAACTTCGTTGGCATTAATATGTTTCGGCAGCGGTTCCTGGACAAGGATGCCGTGAATTTTTTGGTTTTTGTTCAGTTTATCAACGATTGCCAGCAGGTCTTTTTGTGAAGTAGCTTCAGGCAGGTCGATCCGTTCCGAATAAAAGCCCAATTCTTTGGCGGTCTTTTCTTTACCGGAGATGTAGGAGAGGGAGCCGGGGTCTGAGCCGAGCAAAACAGTTGCCAATCCAGGCACCACGTTGTGTGTGGCTTTTAACCGGATGATTTCCTGTTTGATCTCTTCCCTGATCTGCAGGGCAATTTCAGCACCGTTAATAAGTTTAGCTGTCATTTGTTCTCCAATTGTATCATTATTATAAAGTTTGCCAGTGGTAAATACCAGTGTTTGTAATGAAAGCATGATGATGTGTAATTATTTAAAATAAAGCTTGAATGAAATGTAGCCATTGCTCAATAATTCTCCTTTAATCCCTCCTTAAAAAGGAGGGAGAATGCCGTTCCCTCTCCTTCATAAGGACAAGGTCCCGTCTCGTTCTCTTCATGGGAGAGATTGTGAGAGAATTTTAAGATCTATGGTTATCAAATTATTAATCCTGTCATCATCTTCGCGACTGCCTGTACCGCCGGGGAAACATCGGGCATTTCCATCAGCGGTTTTTGTTCCAGGTCGAAGCGGTAAATGGTTTTATCTTCGGGGATGATGACGTCTGCTTTCAAGCCCAGCCGGTGCAGTTCCGCGGCGACGAGCGGATCGAGGGTGTCAGGTACAAGATTAATGATGATAACTTTCTTTTTCACACGCAGTTTCAATTCACTGACTAATTCCAAAATGCGCGCAATGGCGCGGATGCCTTTGACCGAATGATTGGAAACGAGCAGTAGCGCATCCACTTCGTCGGTGGTTTTACGGCTGAGGTGCTCCATCCCGGCTTCATTATCCATCACTACATAAGCATAGCTGTCTGAGAGCCCTTCGATGAATTTTTTCAGGATGAGGTTGGGATAGCAGTAGCATTCCGGCCCCTGTCCGCGTCCCATCGTAATCAGATCGATGCCCTCACTCTCTACGATGGTCTCGTTCAGCTTATATTCGAGCCAGGCTTCTTTGGTCATGCCAGGCGGGATGCTGATCTTATCGTGCTGGAAGCCATCCAGTATTGTGCCGATAGTTTGCCCCACCTTTAGCCCGATGCTTTCGCCCAGGTTGGCGTTGGGGTCGGCGTCTACAGCTAAAATTGGAACCTTGTCGTTCTTTTTTAAGTAACGGATAACTAGGGCGGTAAGGGAAGTTTTGCCGCACCCGCCTTTTCCCGCTACCGCGATTTTAATGGTCAATATTGTGCTCCTGAACGAATAGACGAAGTCAATTCGATATTTAATATCTTGTACAATAATAATTTTAACATCGGCTAAATCGCCCAACGACCCATCTCTTTCTCTTCCCATGGAGGGAAGAGAATAGTGGTTAGAGGGGCTGCGCCCCTCTAACTCAAGCCTTGCTTGAGACGGATTTCCCACATCCTATTTTCTATAATTGGTTGTCCTTGCGTCCAATTTATTTTATTGACAGTCGCACCGGTTTTAACTTACCTCAATCCTTCTTCTGGAGTTTGTACTTAGTCCCGTCGCTATTATTTTCTCTGTAAGTATAAAATAACCAAAAGAAAATAAATACTACGACAGACCGGAAACTTTGCCGGTATTGACGTCTACGTCGACATGCCGGAAGGAAGGGTCGGAGGCGGTGCCCGGCATCAGGCTGATCGCACCGGCGCAGGGGCAGAGGAATTTCGCGCCGGAATAGAGCAGAATATCGCGGATGGGCAACCGCCAGCCTTTCGGTACCCCTTTCAAATCGGGCAAATGGGTCAGACTGAGTTGCGTTTTGACCATCATCGTGCTGTATTCATCGTATTTAGGGTCGTTTTCAAAATATTCGGCTTTCGCCTTCGCTTCCGGGGACCAGTCCACGCCGTCCGCGCCGTAGACGGTGGTCGCGATCTTTTCGACACGCTGCCGCAATTTCATTTCATTGGGGTAAAGGTACTGGAACCCATTGCTCTTTTTGCAGGCATCGATGATCATATCCGCCAGTTCCAGGGCGCCTTCACCGCCGTTAGCCCAGTGGGTAGAAACCGCGCAGCGGGCGCCGACTGCTTCAACGGCCCGTTTAACCACTTTTACTTCCTCGGCGGTATCGGTGGTGAAGCTATTGATGCACACCACCGGATTCACGCCGGACATTTTGATGGTTTTGATGTGGTGCAATAAATTGGGCAGACCCGCTTCGACAAGTTGTACATGCTCTTTAGTGTATTCTTCGGACAATGGTAAACCGGAAACAACTTTCGGGCCGCCGCCGTGCATTTTCAGCGCTCGAATAGTGGTTACAAGCACAGAAACGTTTGGCTTTAAACCACTCAGGCGGCACTTAACGTTCCAGAATTTTTCAAAACCGATATCGGCAGCAAAACCGGATTCCGTCACATGGTAATCAAACATTTTCAAACCAAGCCGGTCGGCGATAATAGAAGATTGCCCGATGGCGATATTGGCGAACGGCCCGGCGTGCACCATGATTGGCTGATATTCGGCGCTGTAACAGAGGGTGGGGTTGATGGAGTTGCGCATCCAGGCGGTCATCGCGCCGCCCACTTCGAGGTCGCCGGTGGTGACCGGCCGTCCTTGCTTATCATAGGCCAGGGTGATCCTGTCCATGCGCTCGCGCATATCCTTCAGGTCGCTGACAACAGCCAGGATAGCCATCAGTTCGGAGCTGGGGGCGATGCTGAATTTCGATTGCATCGGGAACCCGTCTTTCTTGCCGCCCATGCCGATGGCGATATTGCGCAGGCTCTGGGCGCAGAAATCCATGATCCAGCTGAATTCCACGCGTGCCGGATCGATGTCCAGACGCCGCATGCCGGTCAATTTTTGCAGGTGTGCGTCATCGTAATTGCGCTCGTGCTGCATCCTGGCAGTAAGGGCTACCATGGCCAGGTTGTGGGCATTCATAATGTCGTTGATATCGCCGGTGAGTCCCATGGAGAATTCGGTCATGGGGATCAACAGGGCATTGCCGCCGCCGGCCGCCGTGCCTTTCACGTTCATGGTCGGTCCGCCGGATGGTTGCCGCAGCGCGCCGCCGACATGCTTGCCGCGTTTCCCTAAACCTTCAATCAAGCCGATGGATGTTGTGCTTTTACCTTCGCCCAGGGGGGTAGGGGTAATAGCTGTCACCTCGATATATTTACCGTCCGGTTTTTGCTTCAGCCGTTCAAGGATTTTCATGAAATCCAGCTTGGGCGTCTTCCCGTACGGGATCATCTCGCTTTTTTGCAGGCCGAGTTTGGCCTGCCATTCGTCGGGGCCGGGCAGATTTTCTTCGGCCGCTTCGGCAATCTGCCATTCTTTCATTTTACTTGC
>PMMG01000155.1 GCA_003162335.1 Dehalococcoidia bacterium | reverse complement strand
CCCAAACCAGTTTACCTTTTCCTCGATAACGGCAAGGCAGAATTAAAAGATGCCACCTACCTCTGGGGCAAAGATTCCTACGAAACGGAAGACACTCTGATGGCCGAATACAAGGATTCCCGTGTGATCTGCATCGGCCCGGCCGGAGAAAAACTTACACTGGTTTCCTGTATCATGTCTAACCACGGCAGCGCTGCCGGACGTTCAGGTATTGGTGCGGTAATGGGCTCCAAACGGCTGAAAGCAGTCGTCGCCCGCGGCACTCACGAAGTGGCAATAGCCGACAAAGTGTCCGCCCAGAATATAATCAAAGAATATATTAAAAACCTGCAAGAACCTGGACCCAGCGGTTTATCCCCTATGGAAGTCAAGCACCGCTACGGAACCAGCTTCAGCAGCTTTGGCGCAGCGCACAGCGGGGATGCCCCGGTCAAAAACTGGGGCGGTGTCGGCGTCGTGGATTTCCCCGATCGTGCCGGAATCCATCATGATGTTTTTGCCGCCAAAGTAGAGAAAGGTCTCGCTTGCTGGCACTGTCCTCTGCGCTGTAAAGCAATTTTAAAGGAAGGCGAAGGAGAATACCGTTATCAGGCCGGGAGCCACCGCCCGGAATATGAGGCGATTACTTCTTTCGGCGCGCTCTGTCTTAATAACAATCCTGATGCAATCATCATGGCAAACGATATCTGCAACAGGGCAGGGATCGATACTATTTCCTCCGGCGCAATTATTGCTTTTGCCATCGAATTATTTGAAAACGGAATTCTGACCAACAAAGATACGGACGGCATCGACCTTAGATGGGGTAATCATCGTGCAATTGTGGCCATGACAGCAAAACTGGCCCACAGGGAAGGGATAGGCGATGTGTTGGCCAACGGGGTGAAAAGAGCTGCCGAGATCATCGGTAAAGGCTCCGAACAGTTCGCCATTCACATCGGCGGGCAGGAAGTGGCCATGCACGACCCGAAGGTGCTGGGAGTTGGGCGTCTGTCCAGCCCGGCCGCCCGTTATGCGGTAGATTCGACCCCCGGACGGCACACCGTTCTCTTTGGTCCGCACAGCTTTGTCGATACCCATTTCCTCAACGTTACCGGTTTGTGCCACTTCGGGCGCTGGCCTGAATATGAAGATTTGTTTTGCGGGATTTTTAAAGCAGTTACCGGCTGGGATTACCGGTGGGCCGATATGCAACAGACCGGCGAACGCGTGGTCAATATGCGGCACACCTTCAATCTGCGCGAAGGCATCTGTGAACTGAAATGGCCGGTCAACCCCAGGTTGATTGGTAAGCCGCCGCAGACGACAGGGCCGCTGGCCGGGGTGACCGCCGACATCGAGGCACAGGTCAATTGGGGGCTCGGTTATCTGGATTGGGACCGCTCCACCGCCAAACCGAGCAAAGCGAAATTGCTGTCTCTGGGTCTGGATGACGTCGCAAAAGATTTATACCCCTAGATGTATCCGGAAATTTTTACTACGGTTTATATCCGGGGAAAATAGGTCTGAATACGCCAATAAATTTGACAAAGCTATAGCCTGATGTTATACTCCATTTTGAATTAATATTCGCTAGCGAATATATAGCTTTGTTTTTGCATTAATTTAACATCGAAGAATAATCGGAAAACCTATATCTGCCAAGGTGAAAACCTTTAGCCTGATTTCTACTTGCCCTCGCGGGCTGATGTTGTTCGTGTATAATCAAAGTATGAGTTTTAGACAGACCAATTTGCTCATCAAATGCTGACTCTAAGAATCATATATGGAGGTACAGGAATTGGGAAAAACCATCATTGAAAAGATTATGGCCAAAGCTGTGGGAAAATCTGAAGTATCCCCCGGCGAATACGTCCAATTTTCCGCCGCCAGAATCGACCACCCGTTCATTCTGACCGGGACCGATATGTCGGAACGTTTCGGAAAATGGAAAAGCCAGGATTGGACACTATTCGACCCCAGTAAAATCATCTTCGCGCCGGAGCACTGCGGTTCCTATACCCGCGTCGGCTCTACTACCACCAACAGGGAAAACCACCGCCGCAACAGCGACTGGTTGAAACAGTTGGGCGTCGCCGAGGAAAATATCCTCGAACTGGGTAGAATAGGTAATTGCCATCATCTCGCCGTCGAGAAAGCTTTAGCGCTCCCGGGCAGTGTATACTTTTCCGCAATGACGGACGGCCATGCCATCACCGTCGGCGGGGTCGGCTGCTTTGGCAGCTGCATGTCCGCGTCGGCGCCGGCCTTTCTGCGCACAGGATGGACATGGTTCCGCGTGCCGGAAAGTATCAAATTCAATATCACCGGAAAATTACAGGACGGCGTCATGGGCCGCGATGTCTACGAGTACATCCTGGGTCAGATCGGACCCAACGGCGCCATTTACCAGGTGATGGAATTCACCGGCCCTGTCATGGATAACATGAGTATGGACGGACGGCAGTCAATGTGTTGTCTGGCGATGTTCACCGGCGCCAAGACCGGTATCGTTAACCCCAGCCAGGAAATTCTCGACTTTTTCAAAGCACGCACTAAAGTAAAGTTTGAGCCGCAATACAGCGATAAAGACGCCAAATATATCAAAACCTACCAATATGACGGCTCCAAGATCGAACCGCAGGTCGTTGTCCCGCCGGACCGGCATACGGTGCACAATATTAAAGACGTCGAGGGGACTCCGGTTACCAATGCCTTCCTCGGTTCCTGCGCCAGTGGCCGCGATGAAGACTTACGTATGGCTGCGAGGATCCTGAAAGGACGCAAAGTGCATCCCAAAGTCCTCTTCAATATCACACCCGGCTCCTCAGATTCGATGTCACGCGTAGACAAGGAAGGCGTCATCTCCACGCTGCTGGATGCGGGTTGTTTCATTTGCGCGCCTGGTTGCGGCATGTGCCCAGGATTCTACACGCCGTTAGCCAAGAACGAGGTCTGCATAACCTCCAGCACGACCAACTTACCGGGACGTATGGGTGACGAGAGCGCGCAGGTTTATCTTGGCAGCCCAGCCACCGTCGCGGCCTCCGCGATCGAAGGTAAAATAACCGACCCGCGTAAATATTTATAGGGAGTTGAAAAAAATGGCTTTAAAATTTAAAGGAAAAGTCTGGGTTTTCGGTGATAACCTGGATGTCGATTATGAAATTGTTCCGTTCCGCAAATTCGATGCCGGACTGATTAAATTGGAAGATGTGGGTAATTGGTGTATGGCCAATGTCGATGCGGATTTCGCCAAGAAAGTTAAAAAAGGCGATATCATGGTCGCCGGCACCAATATGGGTTGCGGCCACGATCATTTCCAGGCCAACCTGGCGATCAAACAATGCGGCATTTCCTGCGTCATCGCAGAGTCTTTCGACCGCAACTTCTTCCGCAACTCCATCGCTATTGGTTTACCGATTGTCGAACTAAAAGGTATCAATCAATTTACGAAAGCGGGTGATGAACTGGAAGTCGACTTAAAGGCCGGCACGATCAAAAACGTCACTTCCGGCAAGTCATTGAAGTTCACACCCTACCCTGATTTCCTGCTGGATATTCTGGAAGTCGGCGGTATGGATCCTTATGCCGATAAACTCGTTGCCGCGGGAAAGGTCAAGAAATAAATAAAAGAGGATATGATATGAAGAAAACAACCGTACTGCGCAATCTGCTGAATGAACCGGGACTGTTGTTAGTACCGGGCGCTTATGACTGTATCACCGCCAGATGCGCCGAACTGGTCGGGTTTAAAGCTGTTTTCCAGAGCGGCGCGGGTGTCCGCGACTCACAACTGGGAATGCCTGATGTCGGGATAGCTACTGCCTCTGAAATAGTGAACTGTGCCAAATATATGGCCAATGCGGTGAAAATACCGCTGATTGTCGATGCGGATGACGGTTACGGCGGCGCTTTGGCCGCTTACCGCACCACCACGGATTTGATCCGGGCAGGCGCTGCCGGTATGTTTCTGGACGACCAGAAACACCCCACCAAGTGTCCGTTCCTCGCAGTTCAGGAAGTCTTACCCAGAGAAGAATTCTACGGTAAGATCGGCGCGGTGCTGGAAGCACGTGATAAAGAAGATAAAGACTTCATCATTATCGCCAGAATCGATGCCGCAGCTACCCTCGGCGATGACGAACTGGTTGTCAGGGCGAAAGCCTGTTTGAAACTGGGCGTAGATGTCGTCCTGCCGCATGCCATTCCTCCCACTTCTAAATATAAAGTCCGCAACAAAGAATCTTTACAGGAACTTTTCAAGAAAATTGGCGCGCCGGAAGTCAAGATCTGGGCGATGGGCCCACACGACTTCTCCGCCAAAGATTACGAGGAAATCGGGGCCAAAATGTGGGTGCCCGGGCCGCCGAACAGCGCCGTCGCCAAATATGTAATTGAGTTATACAAAGGACTCTATACCAACGGCACACTTGAGGGTTATCCGGCTCCTGGCGGACCTTACTGGCAGTATCTCAATACATTGAGAGGTATCGACCTCTTCACCGAACTGGAAAAGAAATATGTCCTGGGCAGAGAATAAATCTCTATTCAATGTCCTGAATTATCACTGAATAATGAGGTCCAATCGATGAAAGAAATTAGATTTCACGGGCGGGGAGGACAGGGGGCGGTGCTGGCGGCCAGGATGCTGGCCATTTCCCTGGTCGCGGAAGGCAAATGTGTTGCCAGCTTCCCGATGTACGGATTTGAGCGGCGCGGCGCACCGGTAGTAGCGTTCACCCGGTTCGATGACAAGCAGATCATGGAAAAGACGCAGATCTACAATCCTGATTGCCTGGTCGTCATCGACCCCGGACTGTTAAAGCTGCCGACATTGTTCACCGGTCTCAATCCGAACGGCACTCTGATCCTGAACAGCTCCAAAGTGTTTGACAAACAGCCTAACGAGAACTTGAAGCTGGCCGGCGTTGTTAACGCAACTCAGATTGCGGTTGAGGAAGTTGGACGTGATGTCCCCAACACCTGCCTGCTCGGCGCTTTTGCTGCCGTCACCGGCTGGGTCGGTTTACAATCCGTGATGGCCAGCGTCGGCGAATATTTCGGCGGCGAAATCCTGCGGAAAAACCTGCGCTGCGTGGAAAGAGGCTACAACGAGGTGAAGGTGATCAAATGGCAATAAAGAAATTCAGCTCTAAATACGAAGCCGCATGGTCGGATGCAAACCAGCAGCTGCTCTGTCTGGATACGGGCACATGGCGCACCAAGCGGCCGGTGGTCAATGTCGAAAAATGCACTTATTGCGGGCTCTGCGCGATATATTGTCCCCCGCAATGTATGAAAATAATGCCGGACCATTTTGAACCGGATCTAAATTTTTGCAAGGGTTGCGGCGTCTGCGCGAAGGAATGCCTGCGCGGCGCAATCACAATGATGCCGGAAGGAGACTTCGATAATGAAGGCAAAAAAGGGTGAACTGAAAGTAATAACCGGTAACAGCGCCGCCGCATACGGAGCGATGCTGTGCCGTCCTGATGTAGTGGCTTCCTACCCCATTACCCCCCAGACTGAGGTTGTGGAACAACTTTCCAAGTTCCATGCCGACGGTGTACTGGAAGCGGAAATGATCGAGGTAGAAGGCGAAAATTCGGCGATGAACGCGGTCGCGGCTGCGACCCTGGCCGGTGGGCGGGCATTTACCGCCACATCCTCCTGGGGACTGGTTTACATGTACGATGCCGTCCTGCAGGCCGCCGGGTTCCGCGCGCCGGTGGTAATGGCCAATGTCAACCGGGAGACACCGGGTATCCTCGCTGTTTCTTCGGGGCAGCAGGACATGATCCAAACCCGGGACGCGGGCTGGATTCAGGTGATCGTCGAAAACAGCCAGGAGATCCTGGACACTATTATCATGGCGTTCCGCCTGGCGGAAGACTACGATATTCAACTACCGGTAATGGTTAACTACGATGGTTTTTATATCTCGTATCTGGCGGAAGGAGTGCGCATCCCGGCTAAAGATGATGTCGACCAATTCCTGGCGGTGTTGAAGACACAGCCTAAACGCACAATCATGGATCCCACCCATCCGATCGGCGCCGGTTCACACGGCTTGATGACGGAATTCATGGAACTGCGTTACAAGCACTGTGCCGCTCTCGACCGGGCCAAGAAAAAGTTTGATGAAATCGATAAAGACTACGGCGATTTCTTCGGGCGCAGCTACGGCGGCCAGATCGAAGAATACCGCACGGAAGACGCCGATTTCGTCATCCTGACCTCCGGCAGCGCTGTCGGCACCTCGCGCACCGTAGTGGATGCGAAACGCGCCGAAGGTGTCAAAGTCGGTCTGATCAAACTGCGCATGTTCCGTCCTTTCCCGCAGGAAAAATTAATCAAAGCAATTAAAGGCAAAAAAGCTGTGGGCGTGATAGACCGCAGCGTTAACTTCGGCTGGAACAGCGGCCCCATCTACACGGAATTGCGGGCGCTTTATCCGGAAATCGGCCCGATGCCGATACTGAGCTTCATCGACGGCCTGGCGAGCATCGATATTACCAAACCGCATATCGAGCGGGTTATCGACGATGTCGCAAATGCCGCCAAAGGTAAACCATATCAGGCGGTGACCTGGATTCCGCTTGAGGAGCGTGAGTAAGATGGTAGAAAAAGTTAGAAAACTGCCAAAGACTTTTCAATATTTCAAAGACGAAGATGCATTCGCGGGCGGCGTGGCTTTTTGCGCCGGTTGTCCGCTGGAACTGACCCTGCGCGTGCTCTCGAAGGTGATGGGCAGACAGACCGTGATCGTCGGCACGCCTTCCTGTTCGGCGCCGGTGCTCTACGGACAGAATGTCGGGGCGTGGCACAAATTGCCATATTATAGTTGTCTGATGACCGGGGTGGCTTCTTCAGCCACTGGTCTGACCAGATACTACAAGAAAGCCGGTCAGGATGTTAATGTGGTCTGTTTCACCGGCGACGGTTGCGCCGCGGATATCGGTTTTCAGACCTTATCCGGTGCGGCGGAAAGAAATGAGAATTTTATCTATGTCTGCTACGAGAATGAGGGGTACATGAACACCGGCATTCAGCGCAGCAGCACCACTCCGATCGGGGCAACCACTTCCACCACTCCTGTCGGCGTAGCCGGCAGAGGCAAAAACACCCAGGCTAAAAACCTGCCGCTGATTATGGCGATGCATAATATTCCCTATACCGCGACGGCTACTTTAAGCCATATGGATGACCTTGCCAAGAAGATGCAGAAGGCGATGGAAAAGAAAAAGGAAGGCCTTGTATACCTGCACATCTTTTGTCCCTGCCCGGTCGGCTGGGGCATCGAGAGCGATATGTCCATCCAGGTATGTCGTGAAGCGGTGAAAACCAATTACTTCCCGCTTTGGGAAGCGGAAAACGGCAAATTCAAACTAACACAAACGGTCTCCAGTCCGGACCCGATTACGAAATACACGAAGATGTTTAAAAAGTTTAATCATTTAACCGAAAAGGAATTGGCCGTAATCCAGGCAGAAGTAGATCATAACTTTGCCTTCCTCAAACATCTGACGGAATTTGGAGCACACGGACAGCCCGCCGAATCACCTGAGAACAACGCGTAATTATATTTCTCTGATTGTGCAATGGTCAGGATTATAAGACAAAAAAGGAGAAATCGTGATATTACCCAGATTTGAATTTTTAGAACCGGCAACGTTTGAAGAAGCGCTGAAAATCGTTGAAAAGAATAAAGGTGAAGCGGTGATGATGGCCGGCGGAACCGACCTGCTGGTGAATCTGAAACGCAAAGTCATTAAAGCCAGTGTGGTTATTTCCCTGGAAAAGATCGACTCGCTTAAGCAGCTTAACTATTCCGAATCCGCGGGGCTGACAATGGGTTCCATGGTCAGGGTCAGTGAACTGGCTGAAACGCCGATTATCAAGCAGAAATTTCCGCTGCTGGCGATCGCAGCTTCTAAACTCGGCTCGCCGCAGATTCGCAACCGCGCCACCGTCGGAGGTAACGTCTGCACTGCCCGTCCGGCCGGCGATACCATCGGGCCGCTGCTGGCTTACGGCGCGGAAGTACAGTTAGTCCGCGGTAAGGAAAGCCGCTGGGAACCCCTCGCGAAATTCATCGTCGGGCCTGGTAAAACGACAAAGAAAGAAGGTGAGATCCTGGCCGCGATCAAAGTAAAACCCTGCGCCGCCGATACCGGTTACAGCTACATCAAGTACGGGATCCGTAAAGCAATGGAAATCGCGATGGTCAGTGTAACTACGAACCTGACCTTCGATGGTAAAAAATGCACATCCGCAGCGGTTGTTTTAGGCGCGGTCGGACCTGTTTTTATGCGCAGCGGTGACGCTGAAGCAACCTTATGCACCAAGGAAATTACGGAAGCCCTGGCGGAACAAGCCGCAGAACAGGCGGGCGCTTTCTGTACCCCCATTACCGATACCAGGGCGACAGCGGAATACCGCTGCGACCTGGTCAAAGCATTAACCAAACGCGGAATTTTAGAAGCCGCCGGGAAGCATGTAAAACAATCTTCATCCCGCAAACAGGAGCAAAAATGAAAAAATATATTAAGCTGAATATCAACAGCACTGAATACGAATTACTGGTTAATGATAATGAAACACTGGCACAGCTATTACGCGGCCCGCAGTTGAACTTGACCGGCACGAAACAGGGTTGTGAGCTGGGCGATTGCGGCGCTTGTACCGTCCTGATGGACGGTAAGGCGGTTAATTCCTGTCTGGTGCTGGCAATGCAGGCCAATGGACATGCCATCACCACCATCGAAGGTTTGGCCAGTAATGGTAAGATGCATCCCATCCAGGAAGCCTTTATTAACGCAGGCGCCGTGCAGTGCGGTTATTGCACACCTGGCATGATTTTGAAAGCCAAATCCTTACTGGATGTTAATCCCAACCCCAGCCGGAAAGAAATCCGTGAAGCATTTGTCGGCAACTTGTGCCGATGCACCGGCTATTTCAAAATCATCAATGCCGTCGAAATAGCGGCCAAGGGTCAAGCAAACAAGGAGGCCGGTAACTAATGACTACGACAACGAATAAAAATTACGATGTACTGAGCACCAGTCCTGTGCGTAAAGGCGTGCCGGAAAAAGCTACCGGGCAAGCCAAATATACCGGCGACATCACTTTACCCAATATGCTATACGGAGCCATTCTTCACAGTCCGCTGGCCCATGCTAAAATCCGCAATATCGATATTTCCCGGGCGAAGAATTTGCCCGGTGTAAAAGCGGTTTTGACCGCTAAAGAAGTCAGCAACCTCAAGTTCGGTCATAGTCCGGCCCGTTTCGACGAAACCGCACTGGCAGTAGAAAAAGTGCGCCATGTCGGCGACGAAGTGGCTGCCGTGGCTGCTGTTGATGAACAGACCGCCCGCGAAGCGCTTGAACTGATCAAGGTAGACTATGAAGAATTGCCGATCCTGTTGAATCCAGTGGACGCACTGGCCGATAATGCGATATTAATTCATGCCGACCATCCGTGCAATATCTGTCAGGAAGTGCACAACGAAGTCGGCAATGTCGAGAAAGCCTTTGCCGAGGCATTTTTGATCCGCACTGATACCTTTGCTAACAAAAAATCGGATGGCGCCTGCCTGGAACCACAAGCAGCCCTAGCCAACTTTGATCTATCCGGGAACCTGACACTGTGGACATCCACCCAGGTCTCGCATTACGTGCAGCGCACCGTCGCCATCGTACTACAGATGCCGGTAGATAAGGTCAGAGTGATCGCGCCCTATGTCGGCGGCGGTTTCGGCGTTAAAGCCAGCGCCGGTTCGCACGAAATCATCGCCGCGATGCTGTCAATGAACACCCATTGTCCGGTGCGTCTGGTGCTGGACCGCGAAGAGGTATTCATGCACAATCGTGCTCGTCATCAGTTCTATCATGAGATGACGATGGCCGTAGACAAGACCGGTAAAATTATCGGACATAAGCACCTTTCCGTCCTCGACGGGGGCGCCTACAGCAGTTTCGGTATTGCCACTATCTACTACAACGGGTCATTATTGCACGCGCCGTACGCCATACCGAATATGCGTTATGACGCTTACCGCGTGTTTACCAATAAACCGGCCAGCGGAGCCCTGCGCGGCCACGGCGGTCTGAGTAACCGTGCCTGCTTTGAAGCGCAACTGGATATGATCGCCAATGAAATGAAAATCGACCCTGTAGAAATGAGAATCAAGAATTCCGTGCAGGCCGGTGATACCACCGCCAGCGGATACTATTTAAGCAGTTTTAATATGCGGGAATGTCTGAAAGAAGCCCGCGATTCCTCCGAATGGGTGAAAAAGAAAAACAAACTGCCGAAAGGCAAAGGCATCGGCGTCTCCACCAGTTACTTTGTCTCCGGCGCCGGAGCTTCTATCTACCGCACGGATATCCCGCAATCCACGGTCATTATCAAAGTGGCCGATGACGGCAATGGTGTCACAGTGTATACCGGCTCGAACGAAATCGGCCAGGGTTCCGATACTGTTTTCGCCATGATGACGGCTGAAATCCTTGGGCTGGAACTGGACGACGTTAAAGTAATCTCCGGGGATACCGGACTGTGCCCGATCGATCTCGGCGCCTATTCCAGCCGCCAGACGCTAATGACCGGTAATGCGACCAAACAGGCTGCCGAAGCGGTTAGAGACCAGATACTGGCGAAAATATCCCAGCGGTACAAGATACCGGTCAGCGAATTCCAGCTGCGCGGCGGCCGCGTCCTCGGCACCGAAAAGAATCAGGAAGAACTATCGGTGATCAGAAACAGGTACATGTTCGAACACCGTCATTTTACCAACCTGGTCACCAGCGGCCCCCTGACCTTCTCCGAGGTCGCACGTCTGATCTATGCCGACAGCGGCAGCATCCTGGGTAAAGGCACCTACCGCCCGCCGGACATTCAGTACTCCAAAGAATGGAAAGGCTCTGTCGTCGGCGCGTCCCCGGCTTATTCCACCCAGACCTGTATTGCCGAAGTCACCGTCGATCCGAATACCGGTGATTTGACCATCGATCATCTAACGCTGGCGCATGATTGTGGTTTCGCGATCAACCGGAAATCAATCGAAGGCCAACTGGAAGGATCGATGTGCCACGGCTTAAGCGAGGCCTTATTTGAAGAAATGATCTTCGATAATAAAGGACGGCAAATCAACCCGACGCTGGGAGATTATAAAATCCCTACCACAATGGATGTGCCGGATATGAACGCCATCATCATCGAAAGTAACGAACCGAACGGTCCTTTCGGAGCCAAAGAGGTCGGCGAAGGCTGTATCCTGCCGGTGGTGCCCGCCATTATCAATGCCATTCGCGATGCTTGCGGCGTGGTCATTATGGAACTGCCAATCACATCCGAAAAGATATTAAAATCGCTGAAGGCGAAGGAAGCTGCAAAAGCGGAATATTACATCTATAAACCGCCTGCGGCTGCGGATAAGATCCTGGCGCGTGCCGCGGAATTAAGCAAGGGCAGCTCGGCGCGGTAAAACGAGAGCCGATCTAAAACGCAAGAAAGGAACAGTACAATGACTGATAGAGCTGTTAAAGGTATTGGCGAAGGCTGGGTACTAAAAAAGCGCGTCGGGGAAGTAGCGCTCTGGTACAATGACAAAAAAGATTGCTGGGCAGTTTATATCTCCGATGGACCCGACCGCTGGTTAATGCAAGCGATCGTCAAGACTGAAAAAGAGGCGGAGAAGTTCTTTGATTCCGTAACCGACATGGTGAAGGAAATTCCAGAATAAGCCGATTCCTAAGGCTGTAAAAAACCATCAGAGGGAGTGCATTCGCACTCCCTCTCAATTTTGACAATCAGAACAGATGTAAGACTCAAATCCGCCACATCGTTAACGCTTTGTATTTGCAAATAGCCAGACTTCTCGCCCAATTAAACGGGAGAGAGCGAGAGGAGAAAAAGGATCCTATTCAGCCACGCAGCCAGTTATTAACTCAGCTTGACTGCCTCAATTCACTTCGGCAGGGTAGCCAAAGCCTCCTGTCTTTTCACCAGCAGCTTTTCGACCGCGGCGATGTCTTCGGGACTGAGCACCCATTCCCCGCCTTTTATATTATCCTCAATCTCCGCAGGCTTGCGCGGGCCGGTAATTGCGGAAGTAACTTCCGGTTTTCTTAAAATCCAAGCCACGGCTAACTGAGCGGAAGTCCGTCCGTATCTGGCGGCAATGGGAGCCAGCTCTTCGGCGAATTTAACATTGATGCTGAATGACGGTTCCTTAAAGAACGCACTGCGGCGGCGAACATCTTCCGGCGCGAAGTTCTCGATGGTTTTAATTGTACCCGTCAGCAACCCCTGCTGCAAAGAACTGTAGGTAATGATGCCGATGTTATTTTTGCCGCAATAATCCAGTAATCCGTTTTCCGCGTTACGTTCGAGCATGCTGTAAGGCGGTTCCAGGAAACCGATGGGATGGATCGGCTTGATCATTTCCATCTGTTCGACGGTGAAATTAGATACACCGATCACGCCCACCTTACCTTCTTTCTGCAGCTCGGCTAACGTTTCCCAGCCTTCTTCCACATACTCGATCGGGTTCGGCCAATGGATCATGAACATATCAATGAAATCAATGCCCATTCTTTTCATGCTGTTTTCGCATTGGATACGCACCCGTTCGCGATCAAGACGCATATATACTTTGCCGTCCGGTTTCCACATAAAAAGACACTTGGTAGAAATGATCGGCTTCTTCGATAGTCCTTTGATAGCTTTGCCGACTACTTCCTCGGCATGGCCCAGTCCGTAATTCGGGGCGGTATCGATCCAATTGATACCCAGATCCAAACCGTGGTGAATCGCGGCAATGGATTCATTATCGTCCTGAGGTCCCCAGCCGGTTCTACCAGCGCCGGACATCGGCCAGGTTCCGATACCGACAGTGGTCAGGTTAAGATTCGTGGCGCCCAATTTTCTGGTTTTCATGCCCTTTCCTCCTTACCTCAAATCAATTACTGGAATTCTAAACCATCTTTTACAGACAATCAATCGCAGGTAATGACGCGTACTACGCCGTAATCATTATCGGTTTTCCGCAAATACCACGGCGAGGGAGTTCCTGCCCAGACACCGTCACGGATACGTCCACCGCTACGCCGCATCTCCGCCACAAATTCGCCGTTCTTATCGAAATGCCCCTCCTCGACGCTGATGAGGAAATTATAACTACCCGGTTCAGCCCGCCAGTCGGCGGACAGCTGTGATGTCCGAGTGCCGTTGTAAGCCGGCTTTGGGCGTAATAACAAGCGGTAATTGAAACCAATGAGGTAAAACTCATTGCGGTTCGCCTGAATGATCAAGCCGCCGCCGCGTTCCAGTTTTTCAACGCGCTTGACCGGCGATTTTTTCTCGCCGAACTCAATCAAACCGATGTATCCATCAAAGTCCACAGGCTGGGTCTGCTTGAACCCGAATTCCGATTCTACATCCCGAACGGATTCGGAAACCATCTCCTGCATCACGGTGTGGATTTTACCGGTGCCCTGATATTTAAGTATCAGCGGGATGGCAGCGGCAACACAACGGAAATTATTCATCTTCCGCACAAGATCGGGCAGCAATGCGCCGTCTTCCGAAAGGCCGTAAAAATAGGTAAAATAGCCGAGCGCGCCATAATCTCCGATGGCCCGGAAAATATTCAAATCGCCGAATGATTCCGGCACAAAGAGCGGATTATCATCGCGGGCATAACCAGCACAGGTGGCATTATAGGCTTTTTCGTAAGGAAGGTAATTATCCGGCGCGATCAGATCTATATCCGCGGTACACCACTTATAAATATCCAGAACTTTAAGCACTGCACCGCCGGCAGGATATTCTTCTCCCGGAGTTGCCCACCCGCCTTTTTCACCTAACCAGGCATTGATATACATCGGGATATTATAAACCTGTTTCCCGGCTTTTGCTACATCATTGATATAAGTGGCAATACCCCAGGCACTCATTAATTCGCCGGCTTCCGGACCGAATAGCTCCGGCCAGCTGCCGGATTCTTTGCCTCCCGCCAATTGCCAGATGTCGTATATATCGCCCTGACCGGCGGCTTTCATCGCGGAAACCAGTTTAGCTGGAACCCGGCGGGCGAAGCAGTTTCACCGTCCGGGCCGTAGTCACGTTCGCTGCCGATGATCCCCGGCTCATTCTCCACCTGGATGGCAATCACAGTTTGTTGCTGGCTATCCTTGGCTTTGATGTGCGCGCATAGAGTACCAAAGGCCTTTTTATCCGCTTCAACATTATTTTTACAGTGCGGAGAAAGCACCCAGAGTCTTCGACCGGTCACCGAAATCACCCTGTGAAAGCGCTGCGGGTCGGTCTTTACCCAAGCCGGGACAAAGTCCATTACGCCGTTCTTCCAAGTCGCAAACCATAGCAGGATTAACCTGAGGCTAGTCCGGCGGGCGAGAGCAAGCAACTTATCTACACTTGTGAAGTCGAACTTACCTTCTGCCGGTTCAATCTCATCCCAGTAAATGGCAATTTCCACGGTATTTCCATGGATCATTTTCACTGCCTGGAAATAAGACTCTCTTTCGGCTTCATCCCGCACACTGTAGCCGGTGGCGTCAAGCGCCTGGCCGCCGAGCGGAAAGAACGGCTTGCAATTTACTTTGAATACACGTTTCACCGCTGGCATTAATATCTCCTTTTATCGTAAACGTTTTCATATATCACGGGATTGTCTGTCCCTATTTAAAACCTTTCATGAAGGGTTTGTCCACCGCGAACATTTCATTGACCATCGCCGCTATTTCATCCAGCGTTAAAATGGAACTGGTCAACGGGTCGACCAGCAGTGACTGCATAATTTTTGATTTATCCTTTTCCACAATGCCACGGACTGCCAGTTCCTGTTCACCAATGTTAGATTGAATGAGGGTAGCGCACTGGGCAGGCAGCTTGCCGACATAGCAGGGATGCACACCGGCTTTATCGACAAAGCACGGCACTTCCACACAGCAGCCATCCAGCAGGTTGCTGATCAGACCGTTGTTTTTAACGTTACCATCAATCCGCCGGAGCGTGCCGGTCTCCATCGAATGGATAACATCGGTGGCATGTTTACTCCACCGGTATTGCTTGTTCAACGGGAATTTATAGCCGCTGCTAAGCTGCTGCCGCATCTCTTTAGCATCATCGAAAATTCTTTTCGGCGCCGGCGGCCATACTAATTCAAAATCGTCCAGATTATACTTTTCGATTAAAACCGGGAGCCTGCGGAAGTACGGCATGAACATCGAGAGGTGCTGTCCGGCGCTGGTAAAATAACCGAACCTCTTTAACATTTCCACTTCCATCAGGTCTGAGCCTTCCCCGTGGGCCATTTCATTTTGTCGCTTTAAATTATCAGGATCTTTGAATATCTCCCGCAGCCTGGGATAAAGGTCTTCTCCTTTCCATCTGAAATCCAGGTACCAGGAGAAATGATTGACGCCCGCGGCCCACCAGGTCACTTCCTCGATCGGCGCACCGGCATATTCCGCCAGCCGGAGAGCATGGCTGTACGGATTCGGGCACAGACCAACACTTTTTATATTGGTATAATCGTTGACTGCCCAGCAAATCATTGCCATGGGATTTGAGTAGTTCAGCAGCCAGGCATCAGGACAGAGTTTCTCCATACTATGGCAAATTTCCAGAATCGCGGGTATCTGTCGTAACGCACTAAAAACGCCGCCCGTTCCGACTGCATCCGCGGAGGCTTCAATGCCATACTTCAACCCGGCTTTTCTATTCGCAAGGAATGGAGTCCAACCACCTGCCCGGATCGTAGTGAGAACATAATCCGCTCCCGGCAGAGCTTCACGGTGATCCGTGGTGGACTCGATGCGCGTTTTAAATCCATTCTGTTCCACGATTCTCCTGGCGAAAGCCGTGGTGAGGTCCAGCCGTTCTTTGTCGATATCAACAAGCGCAAAGGTAATATCCCTGAGCTCAGGATAGATTAAAATATCCGTAATCAGGTCTTTCGCGAATTTGTTACTGCCTGCGCCAATTAATACGATCTTTGCCATCTTAATTCTCCTATATTTTTTATATCCACCTGTACTTTATCTTAAAACTAGTGAGTTTAGTTTTTAATTTTAATTTTCGTATTACTTCTGCCCGGATTCGGACTTTTTAAACTTTTAACGAACCAGACAGTTCAAGGAAATATTATCTGAATGGGCCATAAGCAAAAACAGATTGTTGCTTGAATAGATAAATATTTTTCGTAATGAGAATCGAAGCGGGCCTTTTTTAAGGACCCGCTTCGATTATTTCAATTATTCAGATTATTTTGTTAACGAGATAACTTAGTGCCCCATTGAACTCTTCAAGTTCGAATCTATCCAGTACCGCGCCGTGTAGAAGCCCAGGAAGAGCGGTCCGGAAGAACCGCCTGAGATGGACATGTTTTGATCCGAAAAACCTTTAAGCCACGGCTGGTAAAGGGCGAAGAGGTTTGCATAAATCAGGGATACTTCGAAGTGCTGCTGCGCAAAGTACTTGTCTAAATCTTGAAGTAATTGCTTAATTTGACCTTGGTCATTGGATGCCATTGCCTTGGCGTAAAAACCATCTATAGTGGGGTCGCTAACCATGGTGTAATTAGCTGTGTATCCCGTCGAATAGCGGAGGAACTGTCTCAGCGGTTCATAAGACATACCGATTTGCCCGGAAGAACGGTAAGCCAACGCATCCTGCTTCTTTTGTGTTCGCACATAAGAAGTCCATGAGCTGGAATCCATTGTCTTAATGTCCATGTTAATACCAATCGCGGTAAAGTAGGACTTAACTATCTGCAGCAAATCCAAATCACCGGAAGCATCAGCTACCACATCGGTAGTAAACCCATTGGGATAGCCGGCGGCAGTTAACAGAGCTTTGGCCGCAGTTGGATTATAAGCATACGAGTCCTTTAAGTCTTGCGGCCATTGGGCATAAGGTAATACCCACCCGGTTTCGTACATCGAAGTTAAAGTAGATGGGGTTGACGGAGAAGATCCGCCGTAGTATGAAGATGCGATCGTTGGCAGGTCTATTGCCATCTGCATTGCCTGTCGGACCCTTTCATCGTTAAAAGGTTTCACATCATATCGCGGGTCAATAGTTAAACACGAATACGGCACTTGGATCTGTAGTATTTGAGGATTTGTTTTCGCTATAGCTTGAGCATTCTGCATCGAAATATTATCCAAGGCATCGATCTTGCCGGTACGTAAAGCTGCTAATGCCGTAGCGGTATCAGAGATAATAAGGTATCTGAGAGAGTCTATATAAGGAAGCTGGTTCTGCGGATAACGCTCATCATATGCCCAGTAATTAGGATTCTTGACCAGCGTCACCGAGCTGCCTAAAACGAAATCTTTCATCAAAAATGGCCCGGTACCAGTGGCATGGTGCCAATCCTGGACATCACCCCATTTGTCCACTGCTTCCTTGGCTACGATACAATGTTCGCCGCCAGCTGCCTGCCAGGTTTCTGCAATATACTCCGGATTAGATGAACTCCAAACCATCGTAACAGTATATTTATCATTGGCAGTGATGGACTTCAAAGATGTTTGCATTGGAGTTCCAACTAAAAAGGGACTACCTTTCATTCCGCTGCCTAAACCGTACAACCTTTGATAATCATAAACTACATCAGCAGATGTAAACTCACGGCCCCAAGTCGGGTCTACGTTCTGGTAATGGATTCCCTGACGCAAATGGAAGACCAGAGTAGACGGGTCGGTAAATTCCCAGCTTTTCGCCAGTTGGCCTCCGACAAAATCTGAAGGACGCCATGCGATGCTGTAGTTGAATACCGCAGGGTCAGTTAACCAGTTATCCGAACCCAGTTTATCCATCCATGCGGTTTCCATGGATGCACCGCCCATACTGCTCCAGGGATCAAGATTAGTAAAGTCAAAGGCGCTTGAAAGAACCAATGTGCCGCCATATTGCGGTTTACCAAGTTTGTCCCACCAGTTGCCAGATATACCGGTGGTAGAAGTTGTTGTAACCCTGGTTGTAGTCGTCGTCGAAGTTGTTGAGACCGGCGCGACAGTGGTGGTCTGGGTAGTTGTCTTGGAAGCTGTGGTAGTATTAGTGGTCGTTGATGTGCCGCAGGATGCCAAAACCATTGATGCTACCATGAGAAGGGTTATGACAAGCCAGAAAGTTCCTTTTTTCATTAGTCCTCCTTAAATTTTTTGGAAAACTTCCCGAAATCTAAACATATTCAATAATTGAATATGGAAACCCTTGTAAGCCTTTTACGTCAAGCTACGCTGAATACCATGGTGTTCTCTGACAAGCCGACAAAATATGACTGAAGCCCGTATTAACATCCATTGCAGCAGCACTAACATAAAGGTCATTTCGACCGTAATTTACCTTGGCCGTCAATAATACTTGCGAACCTTTAACCAGAATATTCGACTGCATTATTCGATAGCGAATATTTCTAAATTAAGCAGGAGTATAACACCTGACATATTATGTTGTCAAGTTATGATGCATCTCAGGTCATCCCCAGATTCAGTATTCAGTCCGAAAATGAACTTGAGCTTATCACTTTGTTCTTTAGTGCCCCAAGCTTTTCTTCAGGCTTTGATCCATCCAAAATCGCGCCCCGTAGAAGCTGATGTTGAAAGGTTGTGCCGTTCCCCCGGAGATCGCACGGCTTTGTCCGTTGTAGCCATAGATCCAGGGCTGATAAAGCACTTCATTCATCGGGAGCATCAGGGATATGACAAAATGCTGTTGCGCAACGTATTTGTTCGCATCTATCAGTATTTGTTTCATACCGTCCGTCGTTGTAGCGGCCATCGCCTTAGGATAGTAGGTATCAAAAACAGGGTCACTGACCATCGCAGTATCGCTGATATAGTTGGTCTGAAAACGCATAAACTGGTGGATTGGATCGGAGGAAATACCCAAAGAACCGGCTCCGGAGCGCATGACCATCTGATCTTGCTTGTGCGCTGTCCGGACAAAAGCGAGCCAGGAAGTGGAATCCATCGTCCGGATTTCCATGTCAACTCCAACTGCGGTAAAGTAGGACTTAACTATCTCTAACAAACTCGGATCAGCGGCATCAGTCACTATATCGGTTTTAAATCCGGTTGGATAACCTGCAGCTGCCAGAAGCTGCTTGGCCTGAGTGGGATTATAGGCATACTGGTCTTTCAAATCTTGAGGCCACTGACTATAAGGATAACCCCACCCTACCAGATAGGAAGAAGTTAACGATAGCGGTGTAGGACTAACAATTCCACCGTAAAATGTCTTCGCAATTGTCGGCAGGTCGACCGCCATTTGTAATGCTTCCCGCACCCTGATATCAGTGAAGGGAGTCCTGTCATTTCTCGGATCGATGGTTTCGCCGGTTCCCCCGGGTACGGTTATCTGAATTACTTCAGGATTCGTTTTCGCTACTGATTGAGCGTTTTGCAGCGAGATACCGTCAATAATATCTATCTTACCGGTACGGAACGCTGCGATAGCAGTGGCATTATCCGGGATGATAAGGTAAGTGATTTTATCGACATACGGCAGTTGATTCTGCGGGTACCGCTCGTCATATCCCCAGTAAGAGGGGTTCTTGACCAGTGTCGCGGAACTGCCGTCAACAAAATCCTGCAGCATAAACGCCGCGGTCCCAATGGCATGATGCCAATCATTGAGGTTTCCCCACTGCTGTACCGCTTCACGAGCTTCGATATTCGTGCCGCCACCCAATGCCTCAATACTCTCCAATATATATTCCGGGTTAGCTATTTTCCACTTAAAAACGACAGTATATTTATCAGTAGCGGTAACCGATGTCACATTAGTCAATATCGGGCTGCCGGCTTCATTCGGACTGGGCGTCATGCCGCTGCCTAGCCCGTCCATGCGCTGGTAATGAAATACAACGTCGTCAGCCGTGAATTCCCGGCCGTTTACAGGCGGCAAGTTCTGCCAATGGATTCCCTGGTGCAGATGGATTACAAAAGTTGTTGGGTCCGCAAACTCCCAGCTTTGCGCCAACTGGCCTTTAACATAGTCGGTAGGACGGAAGTCTATATTATAAGCAAATACTGACGGGTCCAATGTCCAATCGTCCCCAAACAGTCTTTCCATCCAGGCCCCCGCTAAGCTCGGACTGCCGCCAATGTAATAAGGGTCAAAATTCGCAACATTAGTATTGTTTCTAAAAGTCATTGTTCCGCCGTATTGCGGTTTTCCCAATTTGTCCCACCAGTTGCCTGTTACTGCTGAAGTTGACGAGGTTGTCACTTTGGTTGGAACAACAGTAGTAGATGTCACCTGAGTGGTAGTGGTGATCTTCGTTGTTGTAGTGGTGGTTGCCACCGTCATTATCGAAGTGGTTGCCACACTGCTGCAGGATGCTAAGATCATTGCTCCCGCGATCAGACAAACTAAAATAGTATCTAAAGCCCCTCTTTTCATCTTACCCCCCAATCTGTTTTATTTCTGCAGTGATATCATAAAGGGGATTGTATTTCACATTAAAGCTGGAAAGAATTTTGATTAAATTGATTACCAGTAAGGTCAGTCGTGCCGCTAAGCCCGATTACTCCCAGGGCTCCGATCACGGGAAGGGACTTCTACCAACTTAGCTTTGAGCTCTACCACAAACTCTCAGTACCCTGGTTTCCCTCGACACGACCAGCCTCACTGCTTGCAATCAATTTATTTTATTCCGGTGGTAAATACCTGATTAATTATTATTTTAGATTCGTGTAAATCAAATTATAATATTCGATAACGAATATCATAATTTAATGACAAGGATAACATCAGTTCCAGCGCTTGTCAATATACCTGTAAAAAACAACCAATATTTGCTCTGGCAAAGGCTTTCATACATATGAGACCCGGATAAATAGCAGTCCTCATCAGATCTTCGTAATTTCCGCAGTTTTCTTTTCTCCCGGGCTACGGAGCAAAGATGGAATGATCGCCAGCAGCGTAAGCACCCCGAGGATAAAACAGGCTTGATTGATGGCTTTCAGAAATATCGGCACTTCATTGGAGCTTACCAGTTGCGAATTGCTGACGATCGTAGAAAGCTTATCGTAAGGCATCACTAACGACATCAACAAGAGAGAAAACGGCACACTGAAGACATTGGCAGTCTGGTTTAGCGTTAACCTGATACCATTCGCCACTCCACGTTTGTCCGCCGGGACGGAACCCATGATCGAACTGACGTTCGGCGCGGCGAATAGCGCTGTGCCAAAACCCATCAGTAATAAACTGACTAAAACGGCACCGTATGAAGATTTAGTATTGAGCGTCGAAAACCAGAATAACGCCGAAGCATTCAAGACTAGACCTGTGGAACTCAATAACCGACTGCCGTATCTGTCAGCCAATCTGCCGGTAATTGGGGAAAAAATCATCAGGACGATTTCCATTGGAATAAGTAAGACCCCAGCTTTTAATGCGCTGTAGCCCAGAATCAATTGCAGATATAAAGACCGTAAAAACGGCCCGCAACTGAAGGCTAATCCATTTAAAAAGCTAGTTAAATTAGCCGCAGCAAACAGCCTGATTTTGAAAAGTGTCAGGTCGAGCGTGGGATACTTCTGTCTTAGTTCGACAAATATAGTCGCGATGAAAAACGCCACGCCGCCAGCAAAAAGAGCCAGATTCCGAGGCGAAACGGGATCACCCAAAGTCATAGCCAGCAGTATCGTCGACAGCCCGATGCAATATAAAGCCGCACCGGTATAATCAAATTTTTGCCCCGATGGTTTCGTCCCGATTTCTTTCAAACGCAGATAACCCCAGACCGTCCCGAAAATGCCGATAGGCACGTTAATCAGGAACATCGATTGCCAGCCAAAATAGGTTATCATAACGCCGCTCAGCGTGTAGCCAGCGATCGCCCCCAGGTTCGCCGCCATCATATTCGTGCCCAGTCCCATACCCAGCTCTTTTTTGGGAAAAGCATCGGTAATGATCGCTGCACTATTCACGGAGAGTAAAGCGGCACCGGCACCCTGTAGAAAACGGAAAACGACAAGCTGCTCACCGGTTTTAGACAAGGCGCAAAGCAACGAACCAACCGTAAATATTGCGAACCCCAGGTTAAAAAGTTTGACCCGACCGTATAAATCCGCCATCCGTCCGAGCAGCACTGCCAGTATCGTCATCATCAGGCGGTAGCCTGTAATAATCCAGATCCCGTGAACAATACTGGCATGTAAATCCTGNNCAAGTTCGCAAGTATTTTGCAACGGTAAAAAAATAAATAAAATTCGATGTCGAATATTATAACATATTACATTGGTAATAACCAATGTATTTTCCACTGAGTAGCACTATTATCCCGTAGGGAGACACTAACCCTCGTCACAACGGGTGAACCGCATGACATCTGCNNGCATGCGGCTTAAACACAACAGCAGGCGTAGTGGTGCGGCTGTCAGGCAGGTCTTCCAGGTCGCGGCTATTACCATAGCGTGCTTGCATCTCACTTAATGGTCCAAAATCGAGCGCCCGCGCGGAACAGGCCATTACACAAATCGGCATTTCTCCCGTTTCCAATCTATCGATGCACATATTGCATTTCCGGGCTACGGCATCATTGTCATCACTCTCAAAAACCGGCGCGCCGTAAGGACATTCTTCGTAGCAATTACGGCAACCGGTGCATTTCTCACTGTCAATCAGTACCGCGCCGTATTGGGGTTCCTTGCTGATTGCTTCAACCGGGCATGCATCCACACACGCGGGTTTCTCGCAGTGGTAACAGGGCACCCATTGGAAATGGATACGTACAGTCGGGAAGCTTCCTTTCTCGTATTCATAAACCTTCAAGTATTTCAATGGCCCCGGCGGCAATTGGTGCCAATTCTTACATGCCACCGAACAGTCGCGGCAGCCGGTACAGCGGCTCTGGTCGAAAAAAAATCCATACTGCGTCATTATGCGCCCTCCCATTTTTCAATTTCCACCAGCGCTTTACACGGCTGGTGATCAAGAATAGTATCCGGCAGATGTTCATCATAGTGTGTCATCAGGTTAGGCGCGCCGCGGGTATCGATACCCTCCGGCATGAGCGCCGTTTTTGTTTTACCGGGCCTATACCACCCACCATGAAAGATGTTGACCGTGCCGGGGACGACACGGGAAGTGACATAGGCCGGCATGATTATTTCAGCCTGGTCGTTAAAGACCCGGACGGAATCGTTATCCTTGATGCCCCTTACCTTTGCATCCGCCACGCTGATCCAGACCGCATGGCGGTAGCAATCCTGATTTAGCAGCGGCTGATTGTCCAGCAGTGAATGGATACGGTAAAGGCCGTGGGGAGACGACATCAGCAGCGGGTATTTTACGGCATCCCTGCTGTAATAAGTGGCATGCCCTCCTGTTATCATCTCAGCCATTGGCGGCAACTTACCGCCGCCGTATCGTCCGTTTGCTGCGGTATTTCCGGGGATATTAGTGCCTGCAGCTCCGGAACTGGCAGCTACTTCTTTAGAAAAAAACTCGATCTTACCCGATTCGGTTCCCGCAAAGGGATTCTCCCCGCGCTCGACCGCGTTTTTATAAGTGTAATACGGTTCTTTAATATCCCAACGGAAAACGGGTTTCTTCATGAACTCTTCCCAGTCCGGCGGATGCAACGGCACAATCTCTTTCTTTAATCTCCATTTCTCATAGGCTTCACGGTGCAGATTATCTACGGCTTCGTCCCATTTGTCATCGGGGACATCCACCAGACGCGGGGCGCACTGCTCGGCAATCCCCAGTCGCTTGGCGATCTGCACCCAGATCCAGCCGCGTGCTTTGACTTCGCCCGGCGGGTCGACGCATTTCTGTTTATACACGAAAAAATTGCCGTTTAGATTCGTAGTTTCCCGGCTGAACAGGTCGGGCGAGCGCATCCCCCGCAGGTTCACGTCTCTGCCCTCAAACGCTCGATGCATTTGCGGCAGAATGATATCGGCATATCTGGCAGTGGGATTATCCAGATGGTAGGAGAAGACCACACTGAACTCCAGTTTTTTCATGGCGTTGATATTGGTGTTGACATCCGGGTGAGTCATCACCGGGTTAGAGGTTTGCAAGATCAGCATTTTAATATTGGGAACGGGATTGCCGGGAGCGTTACCGATAAGACGATTATATTGCTCTTCACTTATCTCACCTTTCTCCAGCTTTTCGTGTAAAACAACCGCCTCCGGCCACTTAAAATGGGCCATTAACGCCGGAGCTTGATATTTACCAGGTTTTTTCTGCCAGTCTACAGCCGGTTTCGGGATCGTTGCCTCGTGTTGTCCAAATTCGCAAGAGGTTTCCGCGGAGGCAGTTGCACCAGGGGACAGGGTGTTGCCGGTTAGCGCTTGCAAATACATGGCTGCACGTATTCCGTTTTCACCGAAGAACTGGCGGCCGAGCGACCAGGCGGTATTGAGATTAACCGGCTTGCTGCGGGCATAGAGCCGGGCAAATTCCGTAATTGTCTGAGCGGGGACGCCGCAGATCTGTTCGGCCCACTGCGGAGTTTTGTCGATGCCATCAATAATACCCAGCACATATTCCTGCCAGCGCCGTAGGCCTTCCGGTTCAACCCATTTTTTAATAAACTCTTTATTACAGAGGTCTTCCTTAAACCAGACATTAGCAATCGCGATCATCATGGCAACGTCCGTTGTTGGGCGTATCGGTATCCACTGGCTGGCCACAGTCTCAGCGGTGGGCGTATAGCGCGGCTCGATCGAGATCACAGGGATGCCGCGTTCCCGGGCACGCATTAGCGTATAAACAACGTGGTTACTGAGAGTCGTGCCCGGATTAAATCCCCACAGAACGATAAGTTTGGATTTTAAGAGATTTCCCTCATCCTGACGGTCTTCGTGGGCATCTTTACCCGTGACCCACCGCTCCGGCTCGGCAACTCCTTGCCTTGAGTGATCGCCCCAATCCGCCACTCCCGCGCCGAACCAGGAACTGAGCATAAAACCTTCTCCGACATCGCCGATCGAAAGCGGTCCGTACTTTTCCTTAAACTCTTTAAGTTTACCGGTAATGGTATCGAGCGCTTCATCCCAGGATATCCGCTCCCACTTGCCGCTGCCTTTCTCCCCTACCCGCTTCATGGGATAGATAACACGGTTAGGGTCGGCGAGATTACGAATGTGCGCATATCCTTTGGTGCACGGCCGGTTGGTAATCATGCACTTATCAATCAAATCATCGGACAAATGACCGTCTTCCCGCGCGATGCCAGAGTTGATTGTATCATCCGGCTCAATTGCCCAAATCCGGCCATCTCTGATGCGCACTTTGATAACGCACATATTCAAACAGTGCTCACTGCAAGTGGTATACCTGATAATATCCCCGACTTGCTGTTTAGTTTCAGGAGTTGTTATTGTTGTCACTTACCCACCTTCCCCGTAAAGTGCACTAAAAAGAATATCAGACCACATCGGTTGACTGAATGAAGCTATTATATTCCCCTATGTGTTGACTTTTCAATAAAGTCGACTTATCGCCAGCTTAAGTATCTGCTTTGTATATACCAGAATGCACAAGAAATACGGTTATTATGATAACATTGTATTACATTTTTATTTTAATGCTGAGGATGTTGGCTCTCAATGAGTCTGAGAAATCTTAAAACCTTTGACTCCTTGCGAACTGCTACTTTCCGTATTTATTATTTGGGAATGGTCGGACAGTGGGCCGCGTTAAGCATGCAGACCGTTGTGCAAGCTTTGCTGCTCTACCGGTTAACCGGCTCAACAGCTTTACTGGGCACGATGGCACTCGCCACTTCGATCCCACAGGTGATAGTGGCTCTATTTACTGGTGTAATTGTAGACCGTTTCTCCAAAAAACGTTTGATCCAGATCGGGCAGGCAGTCGCGGTAGTACCGGCGATAACTATCGCAGTTTTAATAAAAACCGGTTACTTGAACAGTGCCCACCACGATTCATGGTGGATACTAATTTGTGCCTCCATTATCCAGGGAATGGCCTCCTCCCTGTTATGGTCTGCCCGTCTATCGATTATTCCTGAACTTGTAAATAAGACCCAATTGGCGAATGCCACCGCGTTAAACACCGTTGGGATGAATATCTTCCAGATGATTGCTCCGGCGGTCGGCGGTTTCCTCATCGATAAGGTGAATTTTGAAGCAGTGTTCCTGACCATCAGTGGACTTTATGTTGTTTCGATCTGCATAACTAATTTCATCCCTGCCAGCACAAATACTCCCACAGGAAAAGGGAATGTGCTGGCTGACATGGTAGCAGGGTTTAAATATGTTAAAAATAATAACGTCCTCATTCTAATTCTAGCTTACTCACTGCTATGCAGCATGGTTGTTTTGCCGCTAAGCTCAATGATCTCAGTTTATTCTGACAGTATCCTAAAGGTCGGCGCCACAGGACTTGGATTATTGCAGGGATTTAAAGCGGGCGGGTCGATGCTGACAGTCTTCTGGATCGCCTCCTTGGCAATGAAAAAACGCAGTCTCCTGATGCTGGGCACTGGATTGACCCTGGGCCTGGCACAAGCTGCTTTTGCATTTTCGACTTCGTTCCAGTTCTCCCTTTTCCTGATGATCTTTGTGGGCATGGGGACGATGGGACAAATTACGCTGGCTATGATACAGTTACAGACATACTCTGAACCCGCGCAGCGCGGACGGGTATTAAGCATTCTTTTACTTGGTGCGGGTCTCGGCGGCCTGATGACCTTCGGCAGCGGTTTCCTGGCGGAGGCTATCGGCATCCAATGGACAATCGGCGGCATGGCGCTGATACTGGCTGCCGCGACGATCCTGATTTTATTCCTGGTGCCGAGGCTAAGGAAATTGGACTAGGCACTCGAATGTTCACCGGGATTCGAGCCGCCGGCTTCTTAGTTGACCGCAACCGGCGTCGATGTCCGCGCCGCGGGAAACACGGAGCATCGTCCTGGTGCCGCTATCGATCAGTTTCTTCTGAAACGCGAGCGCGGTCTCACGAGAGGATGGTTGAAAATCACTCGCGGGCACAGGATTACCGAGAATCAGGTTAATCGAACACTGCAGGCCGCTCAACAAATGAATGAGCGCGTCGGCATCTTGCATTGAATCATTTACACCTTCGAAAAGCGCATATTCAATAAAGATGTTCCGGCCTGTTTTACCGATGTATTCTTTACACGCAGAAATCAATTGCGCCAGCGGGTATTGTTTATTGATGGGAACCAGCCGGTTACGCAATGCGTCGTTGGCTGCGTGGAGGGAAACCGCCAATTGGAATTGCAGTTTTTCTTCGGAAATCTGACGTATTTGCGTCACGAGGCCGGCAGTCGAGAGCGTTACCTGGTGAAAACCCAGCCCCATACCTTTCGGCGAGTTAAGAATGCTGATCGCTTGCCGTACATTATCATAATTAGCCAGCGGTTCACCCATCCCCATGAATACAACATTCATCACCCATATCCGTTTTTCGCCCTTCTTTGGCTCTGCCATCTCCGGGCCAAAACGGCGCTGGAAAAACAGAATCTGCTGAATTATCTCTCCCACGCTCAGGTTACGTACAAACCCCTGCTGTCCGGTCGCGCAAAACTGACAGCCGACAGCGCAACCAACCTGGCTGGAAACGCAAACAGTGCGCCGTTCACGTCCGGTGCTGGAATTGCGAAAAAACATCAGGGCGGACTCAACAGTATTATTATCTGCCAGTCGGAAAAGAACTTTGCGGGTTTGCCCGTCAACAGCAGCCAGCTCCTCTACCAGTTCTAACACGCCCATGATGGCAGATTGTGCAAGCTTTTCTCTTAAAGTGGGGCTTAGATCGGTCATGTCATCAAAACCGGCCACATATTCACGGTAAATGTATTTTAAAATCCGGTCGGCAGCCGTAACTGGTTCACCGAGGAATTTCAGGAACTCCTTCAGTTGAACTGGTGTCAAATCCAAAATTCTCACGGGAGTATTTACTAAAGACATCTTATATATATTAATCTACTTACCGGTGCAGGACAAAGTCACCCGATCCCCCATTAAACCGGCAAATGTTCGGCGCTTAACATACTCTCGATTTTGTCCAAGAGAGCCCTGGTTTCAAACGGTTTAGAAAAAGCACATAAATGGTTCTGATGAATAAACGCCTTGATATCAGCTCCCATTACATCCCCCGTAATAAAAATGAATCTGTTTTTCATCTCCGGCATTTTCCTGAGAATCAGAGTATATAATTCAAATCCACTCATTCCAGGCATTCTGACATCGGTGATGATCACATCATAGCGGGTGCCCGCGTCAATCATTTCCATTGCACTGGCCGCATCGCTGATGGTGTCAACCGAGTGACCTATTTTCGTCAGCCTGCTATCGAGCAGAGCCCTAACGCCCGGTTCATCGTCGATCACCAGTATCCTCCCTTTCTTCGTTGCCGATGACTTTACTTCAGGTACCGGCGTTGGCGCTTCCGCGATTTCCGGTTGATTTTCAATCATCGGGATCTGAACAACAAACATTGCGCCGTGCCCTTCTGTACTCTCCGCCATAAATTTACCGTTATGTTCAAGGACAATCGAGCGGGATATGCTCAAGCCCAGACCGGTGCCTTCGCCAGGTTCCTTGGTTGTAAAGAAAGGTTCGAACAAGCGCCCCATATTTTCCGCGGATATTCCCGGGCCATCGTCCTGAAAAGAAATGGAGATAACGTTTCCTTTCTTTTCGGTAGTGATCGTCAAATTCCCCATTCCGTGTGCCTGTTTCATCGCTTGTTCTGCATTTACGATCAAATTGAGAAAAACCTGCTGCAACTGGGCAGGGTCCACAATTACCCAGGGTAACTGTGGATCATACCTGGTCACAACGACGATTTTGTTTGTTTTTAAAACGTATTCCCTTAATTTTAAAGTATTATCTATGAGCTCATTCAAATTTACCAAAGTCTTGAGCGGCTTGGATTGACGCGCGAATGTAAGCAAACCCTTTACGATGTTGGCTATGCGCTGGCTATTTTCCGCAATTACAATCAGGTCCTCTTTCATTTCCGCTGGAATGGTATTATCTTCTAAAACCAACTTGGAAAACCCGATAACCGATGTCAATGGATTATTTATTTCATGCGCAATACCTGCGGCCATCTCACCGACAGCCGTTAATCGATTGGCTACCTGGGCTTGCTCCTCTACCAATTTTTTCTCTTGTTCTGCCAGTTTACGGTCGCTGATATCTTTGCCAAAAACCGAAATACCAAATACCTTACCGTCACGTTTAAGAGTATTAAATGTCAGTTCCAGAGTAACTTTGCCGGAAGCTCCAATGTATTCGGCAGTAAAATTATTTTCGGCCAGTGCGCGCAGATAGTACTTATTCCATTTGTCGATATAATCCTGTAGAAAAAATAGTTCATGAGGAGTCATACCCGGACGGATAACCAGTGAATATTCCTTCAAATAGTGTTCACTCAAGCCGCGGTTAAATGTGAGCAGACCGAACTTAACAGGGTCAACCGACCAGATCATATCATTTGTACTGTCAACAATTGCCTTGTGCAGTGTTTGAGACTCCAGCAGCTCTGCCTCCGCCTTCTTCCGGTCTGTGATATCAGTGATAAAATTTAAAGTCGCCGGTCTGTTTTTCCACTGAATAATCGTGGTACCGATATCCACCCATTTTACAGTGCCGTCAGGCATTACTATTTTGTATTCATTACGTGGAGACATCGGTGCATTACGCAGCCGTTTCTGAAAGTTATCAAGAATTCGGACGCGGTCGTCGGGATGGATAAAACTCGTAAACTGCATATTCAGCAAGTCTTTTTCAGTATAGCCGGCGAACACTTCAAGCGATGTCCGGTTAACATACTTCAACTCGCCGTCCTGTGCTACCACTATTGCTTCATTAGCATTATCGATCAGAGTGCGGTATTGCTCGCGACTTTCTCTCAAAGCCTCTTCCGCCTGTTTTCGTTCGGTTATATTTTTAGAGGAACAAACTGCGGACAGGACATTCCCCTGATTATCCATAATCGGAGAAATCGTGCTCATATAATACAGAGTGCTTTCTTTTCCAGCTACGGGCCCTTCCACCGTTCCTTCTTTTCCTGTATAAAAGACCTTTTTTAAAGCAGCAAACCGTTTATCGGCCTCCTCTTTAGGGAAGAAATCCCACAATGTTTTACCGACTATTTCGTTGACAGATATACCGTAAACCTCGGCCAGACCCTGATTGGCATATGTGTAAGTACCTGCCGGTGTCAAGCAAAAAATTGGGTCAGGAGATTCATCAAGCAGAATCCTGTATTTTTCTCTACTTTCCTGCAATGCTGCTTCGGTGCGAATGCGGGTGAGAATTGTTGCGGCCTGCGCTACGATGTTTTCAATCAACAGCCGGTTGGGTTCGATAGCGCTCCCTGCATCCGCTAGAATAGCTATACCGCCGATATGCCGACCGTGGAATACAAAGCCCATCGTATAGACAGCATTTATATTAAGCAGGCGCTCGATGATACTACAGATTTGTCTCGGGTATATACGTACCATCAATGTAAAAATACCGTCAGTTAGAAATTCCAGCCGGCCGCTATTGTAGATAGCTAAATCATCCGCAGTAAAATCCTTAATGGGTACTTTCGTTTTACGTGGATCTGAACCGATAAGGCGCAAGACGCTGTTAACCAGAGTGTCATCTTCCAGCCCTTTCAAGGCTTTGACACTAAGTGTTTGTGTAACATCATCGAGCAGACTGACACTAACATACCCGGTTCCGACCAGGGTTTTGATCTGAGTGCACACAAAGTCAGCGACTTCATTGCTGGTTTCCAACTGATTGATTCGCAGCGATGCATTGGCTAAAAATTGAAGTTCATTCTCACAGGCATCGGGATTTACTTTAACTCCGGACAACTTGACCTTTTTCCCCATTTTACACCGCTTTACTGATAACTGTGACTCCCAATGAAACTATGGTCTTTAAGGAGTGTTATTATCAAAAAAGGGCACGGAAATTACCATGCGCGCAGCTCGCCCATAATAATTCCCGTGCCCTTCATTCAACCTTTCACCTCGGTTTCAGGAGTTCCGGATTGCTTATTGAATTAATTCATCTTGCCTTTGTTGACTTATACAATCAGGTTATTACGCATATCTACATTTGTCAAGATATCAGTACTATTTACTAGCCGTAATAGGCCATTCGGTCTAGATGGTTATGGTATTTCGGTTTGAATTTTTCTGTTTTGTCACTAAATATCGGCATATGTTATGATAAACACAAATTGCGGAAAAACAAGTTAACGAATGAACCCGGGACTACAAGTCGATCAGCAAATATTAACAGCTATTTCCCCCGGTTTTCGTTAAAAAAGGAGGAGATTTATATGGCAAATGTCAAACGAGTATTCAAGGTAGATGGGAAACCATTTTTCCCTTTGGCAGGGCAAGCACACAATGATGCCGGTTACAACGATCTGGAATCGGAAACTTTCTTTAAGGCCGTAAAGTTGATGCACGGCAATACCCTGACCATACCAGTATACTGGCTACAGGTGGAGCCGGAAGAGGGTAAGTTCAATTTTACCGCCGTGGACGCCCTGATTGCCAGCGCGCGGCGGTATGGAGTCAGATTGATTTTATTATGGTTCGCGACCTGGAAAAACGGCAACATAGACTATGTCCCCACCTGGGTAAAGGACGATAAAAAGCGCTTTAAACGGGTTATGTTGCCCACCGGCGGAGATTTATGGAACCTTTCCGCCCACTGCAAAGAAAGTTTGGAGGCTGATAAAAAGGCGTTTAGCGCATTGTGTAAACACCTGAAAGCGAAAGACAGCAAAGAGCATACAGTGATTGCTATCCAGCTCGAAAATGAATCCGGTATCCTGGGCAGCGACCGTGACTACAGTCCGGAGGCCCAGGCAATCTTCGATAGTCCCGTGCCTGCCAAACTGATTACGGCTATGAAAACTACGGGTAAAGGTCCGGTCTATGATATCTGGCAGCAGGCTGGCGGTAAACAGTCCGGCAGTTGGCCCGAGGTATTCGGGTGGCCAGCCGGTGAACTTATGACTGCCTGGGCTATTGCTACCTACATTGATAATGTCGGTAAGGTCGGGAAAGAAGCCCATGATATTCCGATGTACATCAACGTCTGGTTGATAGAATCGGATTTGGTAGCCGCAGGCGAAGGTTATCCATCGGGTTGCCCGGTCCCCAAAGTACTGGATATTTTCAAGTGGTTCACGCCACACATAGACATGATCTCGCCGGACGTTGAATATAACAATACACAGAGATATCAATATCTTTGTACCACGTATTCCCGCCCGGATAATCCTTTATTCTTCCCGGAAACGCCGCCAACCACGAACCTGTTTCGCGCGATCGCTGAATACAATCTTGTCGGTTATTCATGGATGGGAGGCTTTGATAATATTATTGCTGCGGACGGCACAATTCGTCCGGAGATGCAAGATGCGGTCAATACCATCTATTGTATCTCATCGGCGATACCACTCATACTTAAATACCAGGGAACGGATAAAATCCACGCCGTTGTCCAAGAAGAATACATGCCGAACCTGTGGTTCGATTTAGGCGATTACATCGGGCGAGTGCAATTCGGTGAGGGCATGGTACGCCCTGTCCGCAAAGACTGGCGGCATACCAAAGGAGACACGATGCCCAAAGAACAAGTCGATTCAGATGTCAAACCTGAATATAAGCGCGGCCGTGGCCTCTTGATACAGGCGGGTAAGAATGAGTTCTATCTCGTCGGCACCGGCTGGCGTCTTTTCCTTCGCCGCAAACTGCCGCCCGAACAGAACATCGCTTTGTTTTATCACCAGGACCTGGCAAACGCCCGCCAGTTTTCTGTAGATGAGGGCCATTTTAACGAGAACGGCATATTCGTTGTTGACCGTCAGCGCAATAAGACCCCATTGACCTACGGCGCCTGGGTGGAAGCTGACATCGGTGTGCTGCGCGTAATAATGGGTGATTAATCCGGTAAAATCAATAACTGTAGATCAAGATACTGACGAGCCTTATTAGGGCTCGTCAGTTTTTTTATTCGCTTTTCCCCGCGGGCATTAATATTTTTCCGCCGCACGGATGACCTTTTTCATTATCGATATTAATTGCTGGCGTTCGGCTTCTGTTAAAACCGACATTATTGTTTTATCGGATTTCATTTCATTACTTTTTTTATAAATATCGATACCTTTCTCGGTCAATTGAAACCGCAGCAGTGTGGATTTTGGTTTTTCCCGAACCTTTTCCAAGAGGCCGTCCCTTTCCATCCGGGTTATCTGCAGGGAAAGTGTATTAATACCACGATCGCTGTGTTTAATTAACTCAGCGAACGTTGCCTGCTCGCCCAGGTTATAAATGATAAACAGAAGATTCGCTTGTTGCGGAGAAATATCATACGGCGCCAGATCTTTTTGTCTTGCTCTCAATAATAAATCTCTGGCTCTGCCTGTCAAATGCCGGGAATACACACTGCTATTTTGCGAAATGATCTGTTCCATGTCCTCAGAATCTCCTTACCGCCAGAAAGTAACTGCAATTCAAAGCCGTTTATGTATTTCAGTATAATTTAGTCCGCCGGTATTAATCAACGTCCCACGCTGATTAATAAATATAACCTGATAACTTATTGACAACGACTAAAAGCTGATGTTATACTACCAAATAATTTACATTTCGCTGACGAAATCGGTACCGTTATCCATTCAGATTTCATAATCGAACCACAAAATGGGCATTCTATTTGAGTAACGGTACAAATATCCTTAAATGAGGAAAAAACACTTTTGCACTAAATAAGGAGGTCTATATGAAAAGAGGAACTATCTGGATACTCCTGTCATGTCTCCTGATAACATCACTGGTTTTATCATCGTGCGCTTCATCATCCACACCAACGAACTCCACTATCTCAACCATTACCACACCACTATCCACATCTACTACAGCTAAACCGGCTACAACTTCCACTATAGCAACATCGGTTCCCGTGACCACATCTGTCCCTACTGTAACGGGAAACTGGTGGGACAAAGACCCCAAACCTCAATACGGAGGCACCATGACCCTGCGTATCGATAAAGGCAACATCGGGGGTTTTGACCCTGATATGGCCTTCGGGGTTTACACCATATATTCGGCCTGGCTGGAAACCCTTTTTTCGGATGATTGGACTTTGAATCCATCCGTATTTAATTACCAGCTAAGTTTTCGGCCTAACCAGTATATGGTTGGCAACCTGGCCGCGAGCTATGAGTTTTCTGATCCAATGACTTTCGTTGTTCATTTACGTCAGGGCATCCACTGGCAAAACATCGCCCCGGCAAACGGCCGCGAGTTTGTCGCCGATGACGTAGTATTTCACTTTGACCGGATGTTAGGCACAGGTCACGGCTACACTAAACCGCCTCCTGGTGTCAATGTAGCTATCTGGGCAAATCTGGTGTCCCTAACTGCGACTGATAAATATACATTGGTTTTTAAATGGAACACTGCTAATCCTGAGATAATCATGGAAACATTACAGGCGAGCGGCGGCGGCGAACATTTTGAGAACCCTGATGCCGTGAAACTCTACGGAGATGTGAATGATTGGCATCATTCCATTGGCACCGGACCATTCATCCTGACGGATTTTGTTTCCGGCAGTTCTGCGACCTTGGTTAAAAATCCCGACTATTGGGCTTATGATCAGCGCTATCCGCAGAATAAGCTCCCTTACGTCGATAATCTGAAACTTTTAATAATACAGGACAAAGCTACTGCCCTGGCGGCGCTCCGCACTGGCAAAGCCGATGTCATGGAAAGCCTGATGATCGCGGATGCTCAATCTATACAGAAAACCAACCCTGAAATGCAGGAAATCATATATCCTCAATTAACCGGTTGTACAATAGACCCGCGGGTCGATAAAAAACCTTTCACTGACATTAAAGTCCGCATAGCAATGCAGAAAGCGATAGACCTGCCAACCATTGCCAAGACCTATTATCAGGGAACAGTCAGGCCGTATCCGATATCATTAACCTCTTATTACCTGAAAGGGTTAGGACTACCATATGAGGAATGGCCACAATCTTTGAAAGATGAATATTCATATGACCCGGCGGCCGCTAAAAAACTCCTGGCTGATGCCGGTTATCCGAATGGCTTTAAGACCGATTGCGTAGTTGATACTGCGGCTGATCAGGATTTACTGCAGATCGTAAAATCCTACTGGACAGCGATCGGCATTGACATGGAAGTACGTACGATGGACACCGCTTCTTTTGCAACCTATGTCATAACCAACCGGGCACACGACCAGATTGCCGACCGGGGAGGGGCGCTGGCTATTACCTATGAAATAATGCGGCAGCTGACCCGTTTTCAAACCGGATATTCCGTTAATTTCGGGATGATCAGCGACCCTGTTTTTGATGCCTATTATCCCAAGGCCGTAGCAACTACCAGTCTGGACGGCATCAAACAAATACTAAAAGACGCGAACTTGTACGTTGCGCAACAGCATTACACAATATCACTGCTGCAACCAATGAGTTTCGGTTTTTATCAACCGTGGCTGCACGGTTACAACGCTCAATTTTTCGGAGTTTCCGGACCGGCCATCGGCGCTCTGCTTCTGGGCTACTATCCTCCGCGTTTCTGGATAGACCAGAATATGAAGAAGACAATGGGACGTTAGCAACATCCGAGAAGAATAATTAAATATTAATAATGCGGTCTGGTGATTTTATTAATTTAAAGTCATGACCGGCAATCAGGCGCGGCTTGTTGCAAGTTAAAAAGAGAAGGAGAGGTTGATGGAAATAAAAAGAACAGGATTTATTATGACCAGAGCAGAATCGTTAATCCCAGGGAAAGGCGAAGGCCACCCCAATCAAATAGGTTATGCCTATCTGCGTCTGGCCAATGCTCCCATTCCGGTAGGGAAAGAACCTTCGATGCACATCGACCTGGTGCTTAACGTCATCCAACCCGGCGGCGGAATTGAGGAGCATTATCATGACTATAGTGATGAAATGCCGATTTTCGACCACGTTTACTGGATAATATCAGGCAAGATCAAAGCTACTATCGGGGATGAGGAAAAAGTAGTCGGCGCGGACAGTATGATCTATTGCCCATCAAACATCAGGCATTCCATTACCAATGTTGGAAAGGGCACTGCCAAGATACTAAGATTGAGCGGCTGCAATAACGGCGCGAAAATGGGCGGGGCTGTCTGGTCAAAAATGCCGAGCGGAGATTTAACCGCACATGACTGGAAATTAGCGGATGGCACAAAACCCGAAAAAATGATTTCTAAATGCGATTAAAAAGGAAACTAAATGAAAAAGACAACTTTGCTACGCATGATGCTAAAAGACCCGGAAATTCTGTTAGTTCCAGTTGTATACGATTGCATGACGGCCAGGATTGCAGAGACCGTAGGATTTAAGGCGGTTTTTATGCCCGTCAGCATCACAACCATGATGCAGATTGGTTTACCTCCCATCGGCCTGGCCACCGCCAGTGAAATAATAAACTGTGTTAAATATACGGCTGATGCTGTAAATGTCCCGCTCATTTTGAGCGCTGACGATGGCTACGGTGGCACATTAGCCGCCTATCGTACAACACAGGAAGTTATCAGAGCGGGCGTGGCCGGAATGTCGATCAGCGATCGCGTCTCGGTGATTAAAACAACCGTTCCGCATAATCTTATCGAAGTTCTGTCCAGAGATGATTATTTTGGCAAGATGGGTGCTGTGGTGGAAGCGCGCAATAACGGGGACAAGGATTTCGTAGTGATTGCCCGGATCGAAGCCGGCGCACTATTAGGAGATGAAGAAGTAATCGCAAGGGCCAAAGGCTGTCTAGCGTTGGGAGTAGATGTTATTCTCCCCCATTCCCGACCGAAGGAATCAAAATTCGGAGTAAGAACAAAAGCGGATTTAAAAGAACTTTATAAAAAAATCGGCGCGCCGGAAGCGATGATCTGGGGCATGGGACCGAGGGGTTTCACCGGTCAAGACTACCGTGATGTCGGTGCTAGGATGTGGGCGCCAAATGATTCACCTACTGATATCGCGCAAAAAGCCTTATTCGGTCTTTATCAGGAGCTATATGACACGAAGAAAGAACCCGTCAGTGACGGCACGCCGGTCAGGCAATTTTCCGACAAGATCAAAGGCATGGATTACTGGCGCGGGATAGAAAAGAAACATTTGCCGTAACAGTTTTAAGGAAATAGCTTCAGGTTTCCGATAATGAACGTATTACCAGGCATTCCTAAAGCATTGCACCGTCAGCAGAATAACTAAAAAATTTAAAGGAGCATTTGATGGCTAAATTAGGAAGCAGCACTTTTATTTTTAATCAATTGGATATCTATGGGGCTTTTCAGCATATAGCATGGGCAGGGTTTAGCGGAGTGGAACTGGCCTGTTCGGCAAACGTGCCTCCGCACATTGAGTTGAATACGGACAAAGCGTATATCGATGAGGTTAAAGCAACGGCTAAAAAACATGGTGTGGAGTTGTATGCTATCGATGCAGGTGAGCCTCCATTTAGAGCTCTACCTGAAGACGAAAAGGTTAAGACAATGGCTAAATTATTCGATGTTGCAGCTAAATTAGGGATTCCGGTCGTGGCAATCCGTTCCGAAGGAAAAGCAGATGATAAAGAAGTGACAGATAAATTATTTGGCTATATCAATAAATTATGCAAACAGGCAGAAAAAAGAGGAATAAAAGTGGCAGTGGAATGTCATGCAGGACATTCACTTTATAACACAGCGATGTTGATCAAATTGATAGATGAGATAGATTCCCCGGTTTTGGGCGCTAATCTGGACCCCAGCAACGTTTTCAGGGGCGGGGAGGATCCTGCAGAGAGTGTACTGAAGCTGGGAAAACGATTAGTTCATACTCATTTGCGTGATTGCCCGCGTGAAGTACAAATTCGCGCCGTTCCGGAACAGCAGACACCCGGCAGAGGGGATATCGATTGGGTCAAAATTTTGAAAAACCTGAAAAAAGTGGGGTATGCCGGAGCGCTGGACACCCACATTTTAGGCGCCGCGACTTATCCGCTTTCCCGGCAGATGGGGATTGCAGCGGAGGGCAGAGGCTACCTGAATAAATGCCTCCGTGAATTGAAATAATTATTATGTCGCAATTAAACCGATTTGCTTCATAGGTGATCGCCCTGACAATTTATCCGAGCGTTCTGTTTAAAGCCATAAAGGAGCTGTTCATGCAAAAAGCCGCCAGGTGGTGGGATAAACTCGGCAAGCCGCAATACGGCGGTGAAATGGTCATTTCAAGCCCATCGAACATTGAAAATTTTGACCCGTATTTCAGTGAGCATCTTACCCAGATATATACGGGTTGGTTAGAAAGGCTGTTGGCTGAAGATTGGACGATAGACCCCTCAATATTCGATTTCAAGCTAGTATCACCTCACCGGTATTTGAAAGGCCTCCTGGCGGAAAGCTGGGAATTCACAGAACCGGGCACACTGGTTTTTCATCTTCGTAAAGGGATCCACTGGCAGGATATACCTCCAGTGAATGGCCGGGAATTTACCGCTGATGATGTAGTCTTTCACTTTCACCGGTTATACGGTTTGGGCAGCGGTTACACCAGACAATCTCCGCATCACAAAAAAGTGATTATGTATAAAGACCTGTTATCCGTTACCGCCATTGATAAATATACCGTCGCTTTTAATTGGAAGACGCATAACCCCGAGTTTATCCTGGAAGTGCTGGTGACGAATCACAGTCCGGAATTGGTGATCGAGCCGCGTGAGGTCGTGGAGAAATGGGGAGACGTCAGTGATTGGCATCATGCTGTTGGCACCGGACCGTTTATTTTAAATGACTTTGTTCCCGGTAGCTCGGCAACCATGGTTAAAAATCCAAATTACTGGGGACATGACGAACGCAACCCGCAGAACAAACTGCCTTATGTAAACAAAGTCAGGATTATCATAATACCCGAAAAAGATAAAGCCCTTCAGACATTTCTAGCCGGTGGTTTGGATGCCATTGATGGAATTTCGATTGAGCAAGCCGAAGCGATTAAGAAAACTAACCCTGAGATATTACAAATAATGATTCCTCCGTCCGGGACTAACACCATCGACCCGAGAAATGATGTCGCACCATTTAATGACATTAGAGTCAGAAAGGCAATGCAGATGGCCATTGATCTGCCGGGCATCGCCAAAAACTACTACGGTAGTTCTGTGGAACCTTATCCTTCAACATTAAGTTCGAAATGCGTAAAATTATGGGGCGAGGACTGGGCATTCGACTATAAGGCATGGCCACAGGATCTGAAGGACGAATATGCTTATAACCCGACGGCTGCCAGGAAACTTCTAGCTGATGCCGGTTACGCGCATGGGTTTAATACTAACATCGTAATAGACAGTTCAGCGGATTTGAAATTACTCCAGATCGTTAAATCATATTTCGCTCAGGTCGGCATCGAGATGGAAATCAGGCCAATGGATTCCAACCACAAACATGACCAATTGGCTTTTTCAGGCGGGACTCTTGGGCTTGACGTTGAGCCGTTCAGGGAACTCCCCCGGCTGCAGACCGGATACCCGCTAAATATTCGTTTGCGGGTTAGCGATCCTGTTTTTGACGCCTTCTTTCCACGGGCTCAAGCTGCTGCGAATCTCGATGAGACAAAACAAATATTTAGAGAAGCAAACGAGTATGTCGCGCGGCAGCACTTCGCGATCTCCTTATTACAAAAACCGATGCAATATTCACTCTGTCAGCCGTGGCTCAAAGGCTACCACGGTCAATTCGGCGCAATCTCCTGGAGCCCTCCGAGCCTATCGTTCTACGCGGCACGCTTCTGGATAGACCAAAAGCTGAAGAAATCTCTGGTACATTGAGAACTGTGTGAAAAATTAGTCAGGCTTATTAAAGCTTAAAAAATAGCAAAATTTAACTACTGATTTAACGAAAGTGCTTGATTAAAAGGAGTTTGAAATGAAAGGAAAAACTCAATGGACAGGCTTGATCTATTTCATAATAATTTCTCTGATTGCGGGATCTTGCACCACATCGACAACTTCAACTTCGACTACAACTAAAACAACGGCCTCAACAACGATTACTTCAGTCAGCAAAGTAGTTTCAACTGCAGCTCCTTCAGCCACAACGTCTACCCCTACAACTGCAGGTAACTGGTGGGACAAACTCGGTAAGCCGCAATACGGCGGTACATTGACGCTTGAAACCCCCAAAGATGTGGTAAATTTTGATCCCTATAATGCTGCACAGTTGCCCAGTATACTGGCAGGATGGATGGAGCCGTTGCATACGGACGATTGGAAACTGGACCCGACAATATTTAATTACAGACTAAACTTCCGTCCTCCCCAGTATATCAAAGGAGATCTCGCGACAAGTTGGGAAGTTGCAACGCCAAACACCTATGTCGTTCATCTCCGCCAGGGAATCCACTATCAGAACATATCTCCGGTAAACGGCCGGGAATTCGTGGCTGATGACGTTGTATATCACTATGATCGGCTGTACGGTCTCGGCGGTGGTTTCACCAAGCCCAGTCCGGCACAAGCCACGGTTGCAGCATTTCAAGATCTGGTATCAGTAACAACGACCGATAAATACACCGTAGTCTTTACTTGGAAGACACCAAACCCAACGTTCATTATGAACACCATCCAGCAGACTTCCACCCCAGCAATGATAGAGGCCTCTGAAGCAGTAAAACAGTGGGGAGACCTCAATGATTGGCATCATGCGATCGGTACCGGACCGTTCATTTTAAATGACTATGTCAGCGCTAGTTCGGCAACACTGGTCAAAAATTCCAATTATTGGGGATATGATGAGCGATATCCACAAAACCAGCTCCCTTATGTAGATCAAATTAAGGTACTGGTAATACCAGATATTAACACCGCCATGGCTGCAATGCGCACCGGCAAGATTGACGAAATGGACGCACTCACTCTTAACCAATCCCTGGCAATGCAGAAAACAAACCCTGAAATATTGCAGTTTACAATTCCGGCAGCAGCTGCTAATACTATCGACCCTCGAAATGATGTAGCGCCTTTTAAAGATATTAAAGTGCGCGAAGCAATGCAAATGTCGCTAGACCTAAAAACAATTGCCTCCACTTTTTATGCAGGAACTGCTGATCCATGGCCATCCTCTTTAACCTCTAACTACCTGTCTGGATTAGGGTGGCCGTATCAACAATGGCCGCAGGACCTGAAGGACGAATATGCCTACAACCCAACGAAGGCAAAGCAGCTTCTAGCAGCGGCAGGCTTTCCTAACGGCTTTAATACTGACTTGGTAGCAGCATCTGATTCGGATTTAGATTTGGCGCAGATTGTGAAATCTTACTTTGCAGCAATTGGTATCAACATGGAAATCAGGGTAATGGACGCCGCCAGTTGGACATCTTTTGTCTATACCGGCCGCAAACAGGATGCGTTGGCTCAGCGCTCAATCGGAGCGCTAGGTCAAACCAATGGTCCACTCAATCAGCTTCCGAGGCTTATGACGGGATCTTCATATAACTACCTGATAGTAAGTGACCCTGTTTATGACGCCTTCTATCCTAAGGCTATGGCTGCCAATACTGATACGGCGGTGGTTCAAGCGCTTAGAGATGCGAACGAGGAGGTTGCGCGACAGCATTTCGCTATATCACTGCTTTCTCCCAATATCTTCTCCCTCTGCCAGCCTTGGCTAAAAGGTTTCAATGCTCAAACCCAGTCGACCTTTACAACGAATGGAACCCCGGGTTTACTGAGCTTTTATGGAGCCCGGTTCTGGATAGACCAGAAATTAAAGACTTCTCTGGGGCATTAAGATATTGAAGCAGGGATAAATGATATTTAGATATGAGATAAGTCGAATGTGCTGACTTGAATGCAAAAGGAGAAAACGTGATAGAAGAAAATAGAACAGGATTTATCCGGACAATAGCTGAAGCAAAAGCGCCTGAAGGCCCCAAGGAAGGGCATCCGGGTAATCAGGGCGTTCATTTTATGAAAGCGCATGGGACAAACGCATCTCTTGGTCTGAATATAATAAAGCCGCAAGGCGGCATTGAAGAACACTATCACGAATTTAACAGCGAGATGCCCGTCTATGACCATGTCTATTACGTGATTTCCGGGCGAATCCGGGCGAATGTAGGGGCTAACGAAAGGGTTGTCACCGCCGATACTTTGATCTATTGTCCGTCAAGTATGAGACATTCCATCATTAACGTTGGCAAAGGGTTGGCCAAGGTATTGGTGATCAGCGGATTTGGCGAAGGGGATAAGATGGGTTGTCCGATATATTCCAAAATCCCCAGCGGGGACTTAAAAGCGCACCCCTGGAAATTAGCCAGTACCGTAAAAAAACCGGAAGTGAAAGATAAAAGAACCGGTTTTATCATGACCATTAAAGAAGCGTTGCGCGGAACCGGCGCCGAAGGTCATCCCGGTAATCAGGGCTACAGCTATTTGCGTACCGTTATCGCCGCCGCTCCAGTTGGCAAGGAACCTTCAATGTATATCTCATTGGGACTGAATAAAATTCAACCCGGGGGCGGTATCGAAGAGCATTACCATGAATTTAGTGATGAGATGCCGGTTTTTGACCACATCTACTACGTAATTTCCGGCCATATTAAAGCTAAAGTGGGAAACATCGAAAGAACCGTCGGAGCTGACAGTCTGATCTATTGCCCATCCAATATCCGGCATTCAATCACCAATGTCGGCGATGGCCTCGCAAAGCTGTTGAGGGTGAGCGGTTCAGCAGAAGGGAAAAAGATGGGAGGTCCGGTGTACTCAAAAATACCCAACGGGAATCTGGGCGTGATGCTGTAGAAAATAGCAAGTCTTTAAAATCCATCAGAACCTGCTGTTAATATGAGCGCTGTTGAAACTGAATTGATTTGCAATTTTGAGCAGCATTAAGAGTCTTACCTGAAGGCTGGCCTTGCCAGGGGAATCCAGGGTACTGAGAATTTGTGGTTGGATTCTTAGCTAAGTGTTGCAAGATGCCCCTCCCGTGATCGGAGCCCTGGGAGTAATCGGGGTTAGTGGCACGGCCAGCCTTTATCCTTTAATATTCCAAAATAATCGCAGCTATTAACGTAGCCGTAGATTTAATTAAACTGATTGTCCACATTCTTCAGACAAGCGCAAAGTCGAGTTTCTTGCTATAATATTCGATGTCGATTATTTAGTTATAAGAAACAGGAGTGGAATTATGCCGGTTAAGGATAAAGTTATCATTATCACAGGCGGAGCAAAAGGAATTGGCGCAGTTTTATCATATAAATTCGCCGAATCCGGAGCTAAAGTAGTAATTGTTCAACGCGACCAGGTTACAGGCAACCAGGTAGCGTCAGATATAAAAATGAAAGGGCACGAAGCAATGTTCTTCAAGGCCGATGTATCCAGCGAATCCGACACTCAAGGCATGGCCAAAACTACTCTCGAAAAATATGGGCGGATTGATGTATTGATCAATAACGCCGCCTATAAAGGCCCCGACGGCGCGATGAATAAACCATTCGACCAGATCCCCGTCGAAGAATGGGATAGAGTGATGGCAGTCAATCTGCGCGGAGCTTGGTTGTGCTGTAAAGCAGTCGCTCCTTCTATGAAGGCGCAAAAAAAAGGGAAGATAATAAACACCGGTTCATCCGCCTGGGATGTCGGCTACGGCCCCTGGTTGCACTACGTTACAACAAAAGCAGGTTTGATCGGTTTTACCCGCAGCCTTGCCAGAGAATTGGGAGTTTTCAATATCAATGTGAACCTGGTGTCGTACGGCAGCCGGTTAGAAGACCAGTTCATCAAGAAACAACCCACGCCCGAAGACCTGTATGGAACAGTGGCATTTTTAGCTTCTGAAGAAAGCGATTTTGTGACCGGTCAGACTATTCACCCTAATGCCGGTGCCTATCTACATTAAACATCTCTACAATTGAAATGAGAGGGTATTGGAACCTATGCTACGACATCAAAAGTAATTCAGTAAATATCTTAATCTTTAAACCAGGTGATTCGATATTTACTACCTCTCGCCAGGGTACTGGCGGCATCGGCAATATGATATATGTTGGTATGTACCCCGGCTCCTTTTGCTTTGCTCAGGCAAGAAAATTTATCCGTGAAATCCTGGTAGGATATGCTAACATCTTTTTTCGCATAGCTTGATTTCTGCAGGTCGTTATAATCGCCCGCAACCACTTCTTGCCATGCATTTGATTTATATTGTTCAAACAATACCAGACCCTTCCACCACATACCTTTTTGGAGGACAAGTTCAAACTCGATTTCACTCGGATTTACCGTCAGACCGACATATTCCAGCTTGATCTGGTCGCCGTCTGGCAAGTCCTGCCCATTCAATCTTGCTACTCTGATCTCGTAGGTAAATGATGGTGCTTCAGACATTTTAATTCTCTCCTCCTTGTTTATTTGGCCGGCTTTTTCGATTTGAATATGCATAAATTCTGCAGCTTATCTCAGCGAATATTGTCACCTCCTTACGGTCTTTAACGGCAAGAATGAATGTATCCTTGTATTTATTTCTTATTTAAGATAAAGCTAAAGTGATGTTATATCGTGCGCAACCACTTGTCAAGGGTTTTGATATCGTTTTTAGGAAATGTTAAGAAGCTGTTTTTCAATGATATTATTAGCAGTCCTCTGGATGAAGGGTGGGTGAAAACGCCGTATATCTCTAATCCTCCAGCTAAAAACCGGCCTGTGCCCAGCCCGTATACGCATTTCCAGCACTATCCATCGGGTTATATATTTCCATACCATTATAAAAATCCTGTTACCGGTAAATAATCTAAAGGAATTAATATCATGAAAAANNCTGTTATAATATTCGATATCGAATTTTATAAAATGGTAATATTGAACAATATTGAGGCGGGGGGTAAAGTGCCGGAAACTGCCAAACCTTGCATATTAAAATGGCAGCATCCAGAAGGACTTGTATTGACCCCTTCCATCAGTAGATTAGGTCCCTCCGCGATAGCAACTGCAGCGGAATTGCAGGTAGTACAGGACACGGGTTCGTAGTAGAATTATCACAGATATAAATAATTGCTGGAGGAAGATCTTGTCTGTAAAATACACTAATGTCAATCCACGGAAACTGGTAGAATTTTCCACCGGGATACTGGAAAAGGCAGGTATCCCCAGAAAAGATGCAAATACTACCGCGAACCTGCTTGTGAATACAGACCTGCGCGGCATCGCGTCCCACGGAGTAGCGCATTTAAGCACAATGTACGTTAAGGGAATCAAAGATGGTTTGATCAACCCGAAACCCGGTATAAAAATATCCAGCGGCGCCCCTGCCACTGCTGTCATCGACGGCGACCGCGGGCTGGGATTTGTGGTGGGGAACCGGGCAATGCAGGAAGCAATGAAGAGAGCGAAAATCACCGGCATTGGCTGTGTCGCGGTGCGCAATACTACTCACTTTGGGGCTTGCTCTGCTTATTCCCTTTTACCTGTCAAAGAAAATATGATCGGTTTTGCCAGTACTACCGGTGGTATTCGGGCCGGCGCACCCGGGGCAGCAGGCCCCGTTACCGGCATGAATGCCATGAGTTTCGCCGCGCCTTCCGATGTGGAGTTCCCGTTTTGTCTCGATATGGCCACCCCCATTGTCGCTCACGGAAAAATCGAAATAGCGTTAAGAACCGAACAAAAACTGCCGTTGGGATGGGAGATTGACGCAGAGGGAAACCCCATCACAGACCCGAAAGAAGAATTTCCTAAAAAGGGTTCGATCGTCCTGCTCGGCAGCACACCAGAATTAGGCGTCTATAAAGGCTTTGGTTTGAATATCATGGTGGATGTGCTCTGCAGCATCCTGGCAGGTTCCATGTCCATTCCTGAAATCAGAAAACAGCCAGGCCACGGCTCGGAGTGCACCCATTTTTTCTGCGCCGTTAATATTGCGGGATTTTTGCCGCCGGAAGAATTTAAAAAGAGCATGGACCACATGATTTCGGTCTACCACGGCCTGCCGAAGGCGAAAGGCGTTGACAGAATTACCATCCCCGGCGAACTGGAGTGGGAGCTCGAACAGGAACGCCGTAAAAATGGCATTCCGCTGGACGAAGAGGTGATCAAGTCTCTGAAAGACCTCGCAAAGGAATTTCAGGTAAACTACAATCTCAGCTAGATACTGATTTCCACCACTGTTTGGAAAATAAAAGGAAATTGAAATGGTCGACCAACCAAGTAAGCCTTTGCGCAACCGGAAAAAGCCGGCGCCGATCAATGCCAAACCGGTTACACCTGAAGAATTTGAAGGTCTGGAAACAGAACTTTGCGGGGTGAAAATGAGAGCCCCGTTCGCGGTCGGCGAAATGTTCGGTTTCGGAGGCGAAGCCTGGAAAATGACTCCGGAAGAACAGGCCGCCGAATACCTGCGCTGGGTGGAGGCGGGAGTAGGTTGGCTATCAATCTGTAATATCCAGGGAGTTGCTCCCGCGGAAGTCAGAAAAACCATCGAAGAAAAATCGAGAAAATTGGCGGAAGAGGAAAACAAGCCGCGCTGGGTCAGGGAAGGTTTACCACCGCCTACTTACCCGAAATTTCTCTTTTCTTGGGAAGGACCAGGCGGTTATCTGGGCACGACCATGATGGGACACGGACGCCCGATCGGCAGCGGAGGCGGAGCTAGCGGTACGGCAGTCTGGCCAACTTCTCCCACTGAAAGAGAAAAAAAGAAAGAACGGCTAAAAAGAATCATCAGCATCGTAAAAGCGAAAAAACCATCTAACGTACCGCTGGTATTTACAATTTCCGGGTTGGGGGCAGTACCCGAAGACTTCGTCGAATCGGCAAAACTGGCGGAAGAACTTGGCGCAGAACTGATCGATTTGAACAATACCTGCCCGGTGAGTTGCTTCAACGAAGATTACCCCAAATGGTGCGCGGAGCGCAGTTGGCCGGCCCATAACATGGCCGGCGCGCACATGGCGATGTCAACTCTGGGTGTGGGAGATGTAATCGCCAAAGCAGTAATACAAAGCGTACATGTGCCGGTCGGTATTAAATTTGCACCGGAAATATGTACGTTTCCTCTAATTATTGAAACAGCCCGTATGTATGAAAAAGTCGGCGTAAAATTTATTACGACAATGAACAGCGGCTGTGCCGTAATACCGCCGGATATTTACAACCGAGGGAAATCTTTAGTCGACGGCTGGGATCGAAATTCGGTGACCGGTATCCAGGGGCCTTATGTATTGCCACAGCAATATCTGGCCATCGCCGCGCTCAGGCATTATGTTCCCAATATGGAAGTATTAGCCGTGGGAGGAATCACGACTCCTGAAAATGTCATCGAGTGCTTGATGCTTGGTGCCAGTACCACTGCACAGGTTAATGCGGTATTAACTCGAGGCCTGGATGTCATGCGGCAGAATGTGCATTTTTTGCATGAATTCCTACAAGACCAGGGTTATAAAAATGTTAAAGAATTTATAGGCATCCATGAGCAATATTTTGGCGGACAGGAATATATTGCAGGGAAAGAAAATGTAACCTACATCGGGGCAACAGACAATGCCAAATGCGCAGGTTGCGGGGTGTGCTGCGACCTGCCGGGTATGGCTGGCTTATGCAGGCATATGGACACCGGGGGTAGATTTCCGATTGTTGATGAGAGCCATTGCAACAGCTGCGGTTCATGCGTTGTTGCCTGTCCTTACGATGCCTGTTTTATGAAAAAAGTTGCTTAACTGGTGAGCAACGTTAAACAACGGCCTCAATTAGCTGCGGCTTCGAGCATTATTTAGCAAATTCTTTTCATTCAACTGGAGAATCATTTAGAATGAGTGTCATTGGTTTGCAAAACCAAAAGTATTATATGTCTTATAAATTTCCCACGACCTTACG
>PMMG01000124.1 GCA_003162335.1 Dehalococcoidia bacterium | reverse complement strand
ACTTGTTTGCAATAGTGGGGAATTTATTTTTTAATTTCGTCCTATTCCATTCTGCGACAAATACTTATTTTTGTCCAATGGTACCCCGAAGCTGCACAATACATTTTCATTTTTGTGGTTAATTATTACAATTTGGACTTTTTTTCGACTTCTGGTCAGAAATAATACGGTTAGACTATAATAATTGGTGTAGAGATTGATAATCAACGGATAAACTGTAAATAAATTGAAGGCTCAATTTGCATGAAAAATGCGTCATTCAGATTAATAGGCTATTTTTTTATAGTTATATTGACGGCAACCCTAACACTGGTACCGGCATGTACTTCTGTACCAAATCCGGAAGCCACATCTGGGGTAACTTTAGCCTCAATTAAGGTTTCGATGGCGTCTAATTCCAGTTTAGCCAATGCTTTGAGGGTATTTTTTGATATATTTAATCCAGCAATAAAGGAATATATGGACTATCCTGCTACAATGAGTATTGGTTCTAAAGCACAATTTGTGGCTGTAGTAACATACTCAGATACCGCATATTCTGCCGCAACTTCGCAAGTAAATTGGTCCAGTTCTAATACCGCCGTTGCGACAATATCTGCCGGCGGTTTGGTATCTGCGGTGGCAAATGGAACTACCAACATTACTGCAACCCTATCGGGGATAGCGAGCCCATCTTTAACATTAACAGTGGTTTCTCCTAATTCAACTCATTCCAGTGATTTGAGTACTGCCAATGTTGCTCCGTTTTCGGTGTCTTCGCAGATTACTGATAATAAAGACATTGATTACAGTGTCGGACCGAATAGAAATTAATTAATATTTGGAGTGGTTGTAATGCCGGTTATTACAATTCGCGGTCAGGAAGCAAGCGGCGCGCCGGAAATCGGCACAATGGTGGCAAAAGAACTTCAAATCGACTATGTGGACAGCAAGATAATCGCCGATGTTGCTGCTAGGTTAAACCGATACGAAATCGAAGTTTTGAAAAAGGAAACGCCTCCCAGGACAATTTTCGGACGAGTTGCCAGGGCGCTAGCTATGGGGGGAGGGGCTCTTTCCGAGGACTATGGTTCAAGTGACGGAGAGATTTTTTATATGCCGACCGAAATGTACCCGTGGGAAATACCGATTGACGATAAGCTTTACGTGAAAACTCTCAAAGGGGTAATAATCGAGTTAGCCAAAAGCCAGACTATCGTAATCAGGGGGCGAGGTAGTCAGTTTATCCTTAAAGATTTTCCAGGTGCTTTTCACGTCCTCGTCGTAGCTCCCTTGGATTTGCGGGTGAAGCGAGTTATGGAAAGGATGAAATTGGACGAAGAGAAAGCTAAAAATCAGATAAAACGCTCGGACAGTAATCATCACGAATTCATTCGAAGATATTTCCACGCTGATGCTGAAAACCCATTAGACTATGACATGGTAATAAATACCGAACGTACTTCCATTGAGGATGCCTCTTCGGTCATAGTAAACGCGGTGAATCTAAGAAAAAACAAGCCGGCAAATAGCATGCCGTTATGACATATCTGGTGTCGAAATAAGTTTGAATAATCGTCGTCAACTCCTGCTTTTCGTTTAAGCACGCGGCAAGCAGCTTAACAGCGGATATAAATGCCGCGCGGCGGCCCATTTTTATGCAATCCCGGAGCAATAATGCTAGAATTCATGTAAAGCTCATCTAAACTGACTAGGTTCAAATTGCCAAAGTAAAAGGGGCTTTACTAAGAATATTTCTTCGATACAATTTACCGTCGTTTCGCATTCAGACAGAATTTCGATAATAGTGTTCTCATCTTTTTAATTTTGAAAGAAAAGAACCAAAGTTAACTTTATGAGTGTCGCCAAACCAATACTCGATTATATCGATACCATCCCGGAAAAGCCTAAAGATCTGTTGAATCAGTTACGGGTTTTCCGCCGGATTTTAAAGTACCACAAACCATACATTCATCTCGTCGTTTTTATAACAGCGTTAGCAGCGCTGCGGTCCTTTTTGTTTCTCCTCGAACCTCTATACACGTCGCAGATTATCGATAAGGTGATTACCCCCGGTAATCTGGCGCCGCTTCTCGGTTTGCTCAGAAATATTCTCTTTGCCGTCGTTGGCTTCGCAATATGTGATTTCTTTATCCGATATTTGAACGGCATTATGGCACAAAGTGTCATCGGCGATATGCGTAAAGAATATTATCAATCCGTCCAGGAGAAATCTTTCACATTCCTGGATAACAGCACGGTGGGTGATCTTACTTCCAGAGCAACACAGGATATGCAATTTGTCGACACTTTTATGCGGACATGGCTCAGTGTTGTCACCAACATCGTCTTTACCACCGGTTTTATCTTTTGGGCAATGTATTCCATCAAGCCCATAATGTGCTTATTCGCGCTGTTACCCATGCCGTTGATTTTCTATTTTCAGGCCAAATCATTTCAAAGTACGATGCCACTATTCCGGAAAATGCAGCTCATCCTGGGTAAAGTCGGAGCTTATGTGCAGCAAAATATACTGGGGATGAAGAACATCCGCATATTCCAGATGGAAGACGAAATGACTGAAGGCAACGAGGAGATCGGCGATAAATTCCTGAATTTGGCTATACGAGCAGGTAGAATCCAATCCATGTACATGCCGACGGCTCCGAATCTCCTCACATTAGCGATCGCTTTGGTCTACGTTTATGGCACGAACCTGATTCTAGGTGCGGCATTAACATTAGGCGGTATTTTACTCTATGCCAGGTACATGATGAGAATGAGCGGCCCTCTAACAGACTTTGCCATGTTTTCCGGCGCCATGATCAATGCCACATCGGCCGCCGAAAGAATGTTTAATGTCATTGATCTGCCCGGAGACATTCAAAACGCCCCGGATGCTAAAAATATCACCATCGAAAAAGGAGAGGTTGAATTCCGGAACGTCACTTTTGGCTATGTCACAGGTAAGCCGGTTCTACAGAACATCAGCTTCATTGCCAAATCCGGCGAAAAAATTGCAATCCTAGGGGCCACGGGAACCGGAAAAACTTCTCTAATGTACTTAATTCCCCGATTTTATGACATCAATTCGGGAGAAATCCTCATTGATGGTATAGATATCAAAAAATTTGATGTAAGTTCCCTGCGGCGCCAGGTAGGCGTTGTCCTGCAGGATGTCTTTCTTTTCTCCGGCACGATCAAAAGTAACATTGCTTTCGGGAAAAGCGATGCGACTTTAGATGAAGTAAAAGCTGCGGCCAAATCAGCGAGAATCGATGATTTTATCGAATCACTTCCGGACGGATACGATACACCGGTAGGTGAACGCGGTATCACTTTGTCCGGCGGTCAGAAGCAGAGACTAACCATTGCAAGGGCGTTGATTACCAATCCCCGAATTTTGATTCTGGACGATTCACTATCTTTCGTCGACGCCAAGACCGAGCAGGAAATACAGGAAGCCATCGACACTGCTTTGAAAGGCCGAACCTGTTTCATCATCGCACAACGATTATCGACGATCAAGAATGCCGATAGAATAATGGTCCTTGACCGCGGTGCAATCGTCGAGTTCGGAACTCATGCCGAATTAATGGCCAAAGGGCAGATCTACAAGAAAATATATGAAACACAGCTCCTTGAAAAAAATGTGGACGGAAAAGGCGGGCTAAGCGATGGAACAGCGTAATACCTTTTCCACAAAAACAGAGGAGACTAAAAAACGCTCAGGTTCAGAAAGAACTCTATGGGTTCGATTTTATCAATATGTCAAACCTTACCGGAAAAATCTGACCATTGGGGCAGTTGCGATCATCGGCAGTGCCTTAACCGGCCTGATTTCCCCTTACCTTCACATGATTGCTATCAACAATATCATTACACCGGCTGCACAGACTGGTAAATCATCTTATCTGGCCGCATTTGAATGGTGGGTGCCGTTGTTTGTGTTGGTCACCGGCGCTAACTATGCTTTCCAATATATACAGACATATGAAATGAGATATGTCGGTGAAAANNACTGGCGGCTGGCTTTGCTCGCTGTTTCTATTCTGCCCATTGCCGTCCTCCTGTTGTGGTTACTCGGCGGATGGTCGCGCAGACAATACCGCCGAACCCTGACAAATCTGGCCGGATTGGGCGCCAAGATGCAGGAAAACACTGCTGGGATGAAAATTATCAAGGCTTTCGTCAAAGAGGATGATGCGGCCCGCGGATTTGATGAAATCAATACCAAAACCGTTAATTCTTATAAGCGTACTATTTTTATTTCCAATATCTACCTGCCCTTCGTGCAGGTCATGCGTATTGTCGGCACATTGCTCATACTCTCTTATGGCACCGTGCTAGTAGTTCATGGCGCTATCAGCCTCGGTCTATTGGCCGCCTTTTTGGAATACCAATTTTCCTATTTCACCCCGCTGACGGACATATTGACCGCATACGACCAGTACCAATCCGGTATGTCGGCGCTGGAAAGAATCTTCGACCTGCTGGATACCAAGGCTGAGGTGAAGGATGCCAAAACAGGTAAGGCAGTAATATTGGATACGATTAAAGATGTAAAATTTGAAAACGTCACTTTCGGCTATGACCCGCAAAACCCAGTCATCAAGAATATCAATCTCAGTCTGGAGGGCTCGAAAAAACTGGCCATTGTAGGTCCCACCGGTGCCGGTAAAAGTACGATCATTAACCTGCTGGAGCGTTTCTATGACCCCGTGAGCGGGAGAATATTGGTCAACGGCTATGACCTCAAGGACATCAGCACTGCTTCTCTCCGATCCCACATGAGCACCGTGCTCCAGGATTCATTCCTGTTTCCGATGAGTGTGAGGGATAATATCCGGTTTGGGAAGAAAAATGCTTCTGATGATGAGGTCATACAGGCAGCCAAAATGGTTGGGGCTCATGATTTTATCATGCGTTTGCCCGGCGGATACGACTACGAACTGCAGGAAGGGTCATCGAATGTTTCTATCGGTCAGCGGCAGCTCATCAGTTTCGCTAGAAGCCTGCTGATGAACCCGAAACTTCTGATTCTGGATGAAGCGACTTCCAGCATTGATCCCTACACAGAATTGGTGATTCAGAATGCCTTAAAGAATCTTCTGGAAAACAGGATGTCGATAATCATCGCACATCGGCTTTCGACCATCAGATTATGCGATGAGATTTTGGTCATCGACCACGGGCAAATTGTGGAGAAAGGCACACATGAACAACTGATGGCAATGAAAGGTCTTTACAGTTCATTTTATCGCATGCAATTTAAAGAAGAGAAAGGTCTCGAACAGCCGGGTTAATCACTGTCGTTCAACCTGTAAAACTGCCGGTTCACGCCAGAATATTAATATTCCGTATTAAGATCACCAAGACCCCAATTACAAGTAACGACAGTATGAAATAAATAAAAATTTCAATTCGTTTCCGCAATTTTTACACCTAACATCGACTCTTATGACTACTAAATTTTGTCCGTATTTATATGTTATTTGTTATTATTCCAATAGTCAAACCTGAATAGTAGTCAAAGTAAGCAAGATAATGCAGGATGAACTTTTCGCTAAAATGTGCAAAATAGTAGCCCCGATAAAATGCTACTAAGCTTTATATTTCTTTAGCAGGTTATTGCCACCCCTCTTTCAGCACCATGCTAGCTCATCACCTCCCTTTGTAGAGGA
>PMMG01000012.1:258-8423 GCA_003162335.1 Dehalococcoidia bacterium | reverse complement strand
GTAAGGTCGTGGGAAGTTTATTCCGTTTTTGTGGTATATTTATCTGCACACGGCTTGAGCGCACGGGGGAGTGCTGGAATTGGCAGACAGGCAAGACTTAGGATCTTGTGCCGCAAGGCGTGAGGGTTCAAGTCCCTCCTTCCCCACCAGCCCAGCTCCTTTACCCAACCCCCTACCCGAATTTCAATAACCAATAATCAAGCACCAGATAAATTCCAATTAAAAATTACAATTCTGGCATTGGATACCAGCAAGAAAAGCGGAAAACAGGGGTAAAATGCAGAGGGCAACTTGGCAAAAAATGCCAACCCTGTAACCATTTTCCTTTTCGTATCGTTAATAGTTACAGAGTTGGCATTTCGCCTCGAGTAATTATTTGCTGAGCGGGACAATCGTGGGCTGCAGGGTGGAATAAACGAGTGGGCAATTTCCCAGCACCCAACCATGGCCGGTGGTCTCAAGGTAAACATATTTTACAGATTGATATTCCCAGCTTTGTTTACCAGGCGCCGGAACATCGATGCCGACTGCAACATGCTGCGGATTATCAAAAACAAAGAGAACAACGCTATATTCCAGTCTCTGCAACATAGCTGCGGTCAGAATGGAGCAATCTTCAGAATCACCGCCCTGTTCAAAAAGCGTTTCAACGGGATAAAGCGCACGGTCGTCATATGGCGTGCCCGGATCCTGATTGGAATTCTGCAATGACTGAACAAACGCACCGACCAGGTCGACAGTGTCTGTTTTCTTTAGATTGTTGGCGAGAGTATAGTCTTTAATCTTTTGAACTAAAACATTTAACAGGCTATCACCATGGTTATCCATCACCATTGCGGTATATGCCGAACTCCCGGTGGTTCTCGCTTTGTTTTTGTAATACAGGTATTCGCTCATCGGTATGGAAAGATTCCAGCTGAGCTGCTGTGTCCCATATTTAAAGGTATAGACGAATTTTACCTGGGTTGCCAAAACAGTATTCAATTGACTTTGCAGGGAAGCGGCAGCATTACTGCCCTGTGCAATCGTGGCAGTCTGGCTGTCGATTTGTGCCTGCAACGTGGCTTTTGTGGTATCAGATTCCTTCTGTAAAGCAGCGAGTTGAGTCTGCAGGGTAGCATACTCTCTTTGTGCTGAAGTCAGATTTGCCGTCGCTACATCGTAATCTTTTTTTAATGCGTCATAATCCTTCTTGGACGTGCATCCTGTGAGTGTTGCAGACAGCACAATAATGCATAAGAAAACTAGTAATATTTTCTTTCCGGACATGTTTACCTCCACTCGGGTTAATTCACGATTAAACAAGGGGATTTTCAATTTCTGTGACAGATACAGCTGTGACCCTGAAATATTGCATAATATACATATTACAATATATTGTATATATAATATTATAAGTAAGGGCTAGTTTTTCCTGGCGGATGAGGTTAATACGATGTCTTTTCCGCCGGATGATTCGTAAACTTTACGCAACTGGTCCGGGTGAAGGCATCTGGTCACGGCTTCTTCAAAGGTAATCACACATCTGCCTACCAGTTCTCCGAGGGAATCATCCATTGTCCGCATGCCCAACTGGGCACCGAGTTGCATCAAACTGTATAATTCGTGGTTCTTGCTTTCCCGGATGACGTTTTTAACCCCATCAGTGCCTAACAGGACTTCAAAAACACCTATTCTCCCGCCGGAAGTGCGATTTACCAGAATCTGTGACAGCACCGCCTCAATTGTTTCAGCCAGTTGTTGTCTGATTTGATGCTGCTGGGCAGGCGGGAACATATCGATCACACGGTTAATCGTACGGACGCAGTCAGTGGTATGCAGCGTGCCGATGACAAGATGGCCGGTTTCTGCGGCGCGCAGTGCTGTAGATATTGTATCCAGATCGCGCATTTCTCCTAACACGATGACATCAGGATCATGGCGTAAAGCATGAACCAGGGCGGTATCGAATGACTTGGTGTCATCCCCGAGGTCGCGCTGCACGATCACGCATTTTTTGTTAGCATGGATAAATTCAATCGGGTCTTCAATCGTAATAACATGCCGCCTGGCGTTTTGATTCAGATAATCAATCATTGCGCTCTGTGTGGTGGATTTACCGGCGCCGCTGGATCCGGTGACCAAGATCAGTCCGGACTTTTTCAGTATCAGTTTTTTACATATTTGCGGTAATTCCAGCTCATCAATTGTAGATATTTTAATTGGCACTAATCTAAATGCGAGGCTGGGAGTTCCACGTTGGCGGAGTACATTCACTCTAAAGCGGGCTAATCCGAAGAAACTGTATGCAAAATCCAGCTCCATTTCTTTTTGGAACTCTTCCCGCTGTTCCATGGTAGTCACACGTTCAAAGATAGTCTGGACATCCTGGCGGGTAAAGACCGGAATATTATCCTGCGGCACTAATAGGCCGTTAATCCTTAAAACCGGACAACTACCGACATCCAGATGCAGGTCCGAAGCCTTTTTTTCCAATACTAATGTCAGTAATTTATCCAGTTCCATATTTACTCCTCACTCAGATGCTTTTTAATTACCTTATATAGCATAAAGGAGGTCTCCAGCTTTGTGAACTCTACAATAGTACTATGCAAATGTGATGTAATTAGTACCAATGGCTTAAGCCCGGTTAGAAATGACTAATCCTTGAGCGTGACGTTCCCAGAGGGTAAAACAACAGTACTAGGACTCAAAACTAAATAACTATTCGGATATCATACCACTTACCTATTTACTCCCATGCTGTGTACCTATAAATTTAGATATGCAGCCATAATAATGTGGTCAAACTTTGGGGGTGTAAAATGCAAAAAAACGATAACAATCACAACAGCAGCAACAACAATAATATTGGAAACGGCGCGAACGTGAACGTAAATGGAGAGGAAGTCTTACATATTGGAGACCGTTCTTTCCGGAAAACGAAGCTCGGACTGGCTGAAGAAGAAGTACGTGCTTATGTTGAGGAACTCATTAATCAACGTGATGCGCTCGTAAAGCGTCAAGAACACCTTTCTGCATTAACTGAGCTGGCTGAAAAAACGGTAATGGATGCGAATAATCTATCGCAGGCAATGATGAAAAAGACCACGGAACAGGCTAAGGCAGAAGCTGACAAAATCAGGGCAAAGGCGGAGGCGGAGGCTGACCAGCTGACAAAAGCGAAGAGAGCTGAAGCAAAAACACTTGCAGACAAAGACGCAGAATCGATCAGAGCAGAAGCTCATCGGCAGGCAAAATTAGTACGTGAAGAGCAATTGGATGGTATTCGGTCAGAAGCGGCCAATCTGGCACAAAAATTGCAGAGTGATTTGATAGCCAATCTGGATGGCCTGAAAAAACAGGTTCTTACACTCGGCACTAAATTTGAACCGTCTCTGCATAATAGTAATAACAATTCCAATAGTAACAATATTAGTAACAACAGTAATATTAGCAGCAACGCCAAGTCATCTCATACACCGCAGGTGGAAGCCGCGAAGCCGGCTGAAACTTTATCTCCGGGTGAGAAAGGCGCTTTACTCGACCATATCCCATGGTTGGAAGTTGAGGTATTGCCTCCATTGGATATTGAGAAAATCATGGATTTGATCGCGCGTCTCGAAAGTTTACCGGAGGTCAAGACGACCGACCTTCTGCCCGAGACTCCGAATCCATTGATCAGAGTTTTTCTAAATGAACCTTCACCTTTAGCCGAAATGTTGCGCACATTACCGCAGGTGGAGAAAGTCAATGAGCTGACCGATGAAGGACAAGGCGACGATAAGAGGGAAAGAATTCAAATCGTACTCGGTAAGAATCCCTCTAAGAACGTTGACCCGAAAAAAGGCTCGACAATCAGGGCATCTTCATAAACGGGTGTTTGAATCGATAGATAATNNATAATTAGAATGTCGTTCATTCGGAGAAATTACATAAAGCAAGAAGTGCGTTAAACAAAGTGGTGAATTGAGATGTTCAAAAAAAGATGGTACAAATTAAGCAAGACGATCTTTTCAAATCGTGAGAAAGGATTTACCCTGGTAGAGGCGCTGGTTGCCAGTCTGCTTCTGGTGATGATTACAGGAGCATTATTGACCGGTTTAGGCACTACCAATACGGTACTACTCAGAACCGATGCGCGGGAAACTGCCAAGAATCTGGCCGAAACCCAGCTGGAATATATTAAGAACATTGATTACAATCCCCTGGCCACATCCTATGATACCTCCGCGATAATTATGCCAGCTCATTATTCAGCGACTAATGTTGTGTATTTGGGCTCGGATGTGAATCATTTCAACCCGGTCCGCGATAATAACATTCAGAAGATCGTAATAACCATTACCGGAGCGGGGATAACCTACAATCTCGAAGGGTTTAAAACAAGATGAAGATATTACGCAGGTTAAGTAAATACACGGGCAAACAAAATGGTTTTACATTAATAGAATTATTAATCTCGATTGCGGTTACTTCCATTATAGCCCTTGGAATTACCTCTGCCAGTTACCAATTGATCAAAATGAACACAACCAGCATCAACCGGCAAACTTCTGTCTCCCGTGTCGAAAGCGCTGTCAATAGCATTTCGCGCGATGCGCAGATGTCGCAGCAAATCACGGTCGGGGCTAATAATATCCAAATGCAATGGACTCAATGGGATGACGTAGCTAAAGTTAGCACACAGATGACCGTAATCTATGATTCAACCACCAGCAATTTAACCAGGAAAGTAAACGCGGGAGCCGCTATTGTCGTTGCCCAAAAAACATCGATTAGCGGCATCAATTGGAATAATAAAGTGTTGAGTTTACAGATTTCATCGATATATTATGGCACACAATCGGTAACACGTAATCTTCAAATCAGTCCCAGACCGGCTCAATAAAGAGGTGTGATAATGTTCAATTTTTTGTCGACAAGAAAAAAGGGAAAACGCTCAGGGGAGAAAGGGCAAGCCTTAATACTGGTGCTTTGTTTGATTGCGTTGGGTAGTTTGCTGTTGACAGCCATGCTGGGTTTGATGGGGTCCGGCACCAAGTCCAGTACAACCTACCACCGGGAAACCGCGGAATTATACTCGGCAGATGCAGGTATTCAGGATGCCAACTGGCAAATTAAATACGATAAACTAACCGGTTTTACGAACCCTTCCGCCTATAGTCCTTATGACTACAATACCGTATGGCAAGATACCGGGGTTACTTCTGATAATAATGTCACGCCGGCGGTCACAATAAAAAACCAATGGTTTATCCCGACTTCAATTATTCCGCAGCCGGGAGCAGCGGAAGCGCAAACCATCAGCCAGCAAACTCAGCTGATTGTGAACGGCACGACTTCACCGGGTTATCTCGCACATGACGGCAGTACACATATTTCACTATATACACTCTCAATCAGCTATAACAGCGCCAGTGAAACCACCCAGCATTTGAACATAGATTCCATCGGTGTTTGGATCCCGCAGGGTTGTTCTTATTTCAGTGACGGCTATTCCAACAGTGAAAGCACTTTTCAATACCTGTCGCCTACCTCTCCTTTTCATCTTGCTCCACCTACCGAAATCTTGTGGGCAAACGGCACGGTGGAAAATTGGGATTTCCCTTCAAATCCGCAATTCACCAATTTCCCGAACGATCTGGTAAACGCTCCGGCCAAATATACACTCACCACCACCGGTACAATCAATATTTTAACCGCGCAATTTTATTTTAAACCCCCTCAAGATAACCTTAACCTCAAACCCAATATCATTGCCTGGATGAAGACTACAAACGGCACCAGTTGTGGCCTTTCTTATAACTATGCCTGGAACGCCGATATCAAATTATATAAAATGTCATCTTTTGCCAAAGCCCCTAATAATATTACCGGCGACGGCACCACGATCGAAGCCTACACCACTAAAACGGAATTACGCGACCTGGATTCCGCGCTAAACGGCGATTATTATGCCAGCGGGAAAAGCCTGATGCTGAACACTTTTCCTGTTGAGAACCACCGCGACACATTACTCCAACGGAGCACTGAAGATTTTACCACTGCCAGCACCAATATTCCTGACAGTGCCCAGGTACAATTGGCTTATTTGTACTGGTCGGGATGGGTAGGGGATGCGGCTAATGGAATCTGGTGGGATAACTGCGGAAACCTGACTTCGACAGACTCCAATTATTGTAAATTCAATGTCACCTCCGGCACATGGAACATTGATGTCAATTCGGACACCAGTAACAAATATTATGAGCGGTTCAAGGGACAGGGTAATAATGCCACTTTAACATCCAAATATAATATTGATTTGAGCACCAATACTCTTCCTGCGGGGGATACGGCATATCTCCAATGGGATCAGGCTATTTCATTGGCAGAAACACAGAAATTCTACGACGATACCAGCGCATCTGGTGATTTAACGAATAATTGGACGCAAACTGGCAGTGATTGGAGTTTTGACTCCGGTAGCGGCGGAAGATATAAGGCACTACACACCGGGGGTGATAATAACACCAGGTATCTCACTCTTAAAAACGCAATTAGTCTTAGCAGTCTGGGTACGACAGGGAACGTGAGAGTCCATCTGGATACAACTAAGAGTGGTAGTGTGGGGAGTAGTGACGGACTTAGTTATCAATATTCTACCGATAATGGATCTACCTGGTTGCCCAGTACTCCAACATCCCTTTTCACCGGTACCCCAGCCGCTAATTATGATATTAATTTAACTAATATAGCTTTTACCAGTACTTTTAAAATCAGGTTCCAGATCAATGGGACCTCAAGCACTAAATATTATTATATTGATAATGTTTATATTTACGCTACGGGACAGGGCTCTATCACTTTTGAGGTGTATAATGGCATTACTTGGAGTAGCCCGACTACATCCCTTACCGGCAATAATCCCCCGCCCGCCGGTGGTAACTGGATGCCGACTTATTCATACCAGATACCTACTAACTGCTATAACACGCAATTCCAGATTAAGTTCATTCTGAACGGCGTTGCCGGAGCAAATGATTGGGCGTATATCGACAATCTGCTCATCACCGATGGTTCTGTGACAGCGCATGAGGACAGGAATGTTACGTTTACTATTCAAAGGAATGACGGCTCCTACGCGCCGGTAACGACCCGGCTAAGCGCCAATCCTGCCACCGATATGGTCTGGTCAGATCATTGTATTTCCGGGGGGGTGACCCAAGATGGTTGGTATTATGCCTGTCGTGTGGATGTGACCGACCTGGTAAAAAATAATAGCGACGGTGTTAACCTGCTGGTTACCCCGAAGATTTATGGCAATGGTAAATCTACATATACTGTAGGCGACGTTTACGCAGGTAATAAATGCGTTATGACCCCAGGTGAATTGTGCACCGCGGCGTATGCCGGTTGGTCTTTGTTAATTGTCTATTCCAGTCCGGACACTACCGGACACCAGCTATACCTGTATGAAAATCCGACATCTGTATCCAGTGGCGGTACTGGCCTCCACGGTTCCAATCAAATCGACCAGACATCCAGCGGCTTTTTAGTGCCTGCTCAGATCACAGGTGAGCCCAGTACTGCGGATGCCGGTAAAATCACGGTATTCGTAGGTGAAGGTGATATGCACAATTTAGATAGCACGTATAATATGGAATACGTGTCTTATTTCCCTCAGGGCAGCTCAACTGATACCAAGCTCTGGGATGGTGTTGATTGCAGTAATTTTCTCGTGCCCCCTTCAACCTATTACAATTTCGGTAATACTTCGGGCAATCCCAATAATCCGTGGAACGGTTTTTCCGGTGATTCTTCTCATCCCACCACCGCCAATGCAATGGCGACCGAATCCGGGATAGATGTGGATACGTTCCACATCAGCTGGGCCAGCGGATTGTTACATGAAGGCGATACCTCCGGCAAGATAAGACTGTCTACCAATGGTGACGGATTCACCTTGATTTATAAGATTTTCTCTTTCCGCAGTAAAACAACTACGGGGGGTTCTATCGGCTATTTGATTAAAAACTAAAGAACTATAAAATACTCTAGACTTATTATATATATTTGATTATACTTATGCTGATATTAACCCGTACACACGCGAGGAACTGGAAAGACTAATGGTTACAGCGGCGTTAAATACGACCTCGGCGCTGAAAGATTTTATTAAAAAATATCTTGAAAAGCGCGGC
>PMMG01000012.1:0-225 GCA_003162335.1 Dehalococcoidia bacterium | reverse complement strand
GCAACGTTTAGCGCAGCATCAGCGGATGAAAATCGTTAACGCAGATGAAATTCAGACATTGTTGACGGAAGAACCCGCGCGGAAAATCCAGTTTACCGGTTCGGCCACTTTTGAAACCAGAAGTCAGTTAACTCAGGCATTGGAAAACCTGAATTACCGCATTGAACGTGAAGTTAAACTCAAAGGGAAATCCGGGATGGACTATACCTTTGATATTATCGCTTA
>PMMG01000083.1 GCA_003162335.1 Dehalococcoidia bacterium | reverse complement strand
TTTATGCATCATTATAATATGCCGCCTTTTGCCACCGGCGAGGCGAAACGTATTGGCAACCCGGGACGCCGCGAAATCGGGCACGGCGCATTAGCGGAACGCGCGCTGATACCTGTCATGCCCAAATCGGAAGATTTCCCGTATACCATCCGTCTCGTTTCCGAAGTGCTGAGTTCCAACGGCAGCACGTCAATGGCCAGCACCTGTGCTGCGACACTAGCCCTGATGGATGCCGGTATCCCGATGAAAAAGCCTGTCGCGGGTATCTCTGTCGGTTTAATCAGCGGTGAAGGTAAATACGTTTTGCTGACCGATATTGAAGGCATCGAAGATAATTACGGCGACATGGACTTCAAAGTGGCGGGAACCAAAGACGGTATTACCGCCATTCAGATGGATACAAAATTGAAGGGTTTGCCGTTCTCGATCTTCCCGGAAATCCTGGAAAATGCGCGTGTCACCAAGTTGAAGATTCTGGATGTGATGATGGCGACGCTCGCCGCCCCGCGCGCGGAAGTCAGCCGTTACGCCCCGCGCATGTACAAGATGAAGATCGATGTCGAGAAGATCGGCGCGGTCATCGGCAGCGGCGGCAAGACCATCCGTGCTATTACAGAACAGACCAAGGCCACCATTGACATCGAAGACGACGGCACGGTCATTATCGGCTCGTCCGATGAAGCATCCGCCAAACGCGCGATTGAAATCGTCGAAGGTTTGACCAAAGAAATCGAAGTCGGCACCGTATATACCGGCAAAGTAACCCGGCTGCTTCCTTTCGGCGCATTTGTGGAAATACTACCCGGTAAAGAAGGCATGATCCACATCAGCGAACTGGCCGACCACAGGGTGGCCCAGATCGAGGATGAAGTTAAAGTCGGTGACGAGATCACCGCTAAAGTTATCCGTAATGAAGACGGCAAGATCGCCCTTTCCCGCAAGGCTATTTTTGAAACCACTCCCAGACCGCAGAGCGATGAAAGAAGAGAAGCCCCACGGCGTTTTGACCGTCCTCCGCGCCGGGATTATCCCCCGCGCCCTTCGGCTCCCAGAAACCCTAATCAGTAGGAGTAAAGGCGGATAAAATGAAACCGATTACCGTGGTTGTTCATGGCGCAATGGGTAAAATGGGCAAAACGGTAATTAATGCTGTTTGCCAGGAACCGGAGACCCGCTGTGTCGGCGCTGTCGATATCGAAGTTGTCGGCGACCGTCTCCAGTTACCTGACGACTCCGGGGAAGTGCCCCTGTCCTCCGACCTTGAAAGCATTCTCGCGGATGAAAAACCCGATGTAATGGTAGATTTTACCGTTGCCCAAGCCTCTTTACCGGCCATTCGTATTGCGGCCAAACGCAAAGTCAACATGGTCATCGGCACTACAGGTTTTACTATTGCTGATGTCGATGAGATCAAAAAACTCGCCGAAACTCATGATGTCGGTATTATTATGTCATCCAATTTCACCATCGGCGCCGTCATTATGATACACCTGGCCAGGATCGCTGCTAAATATTTTGACAACGCCGAAATAATTGAATTACACCACAATATGAAAATAGACGCGCCATCCGGCACCGCCCTGACTACCGCAAAAGCAATGGTTGCCGCCAAAGGTAAACCCTTCAGCCGTCCGCCGGTGGAAAAAGGCGAACCTCAGCGCAGTCGTGGACTGCTGGATGATGGCATTGCCATTCACAGCGTCCGCCTGCCCGGTCTGATGGCGCACCAGGAAGTCATCTTCGGCGCTGCCGGGCAAACACTGACCATTCGTCACGACAGCATCGACCGCGAATGTTACATGCCGGGCGTGATAATAGCTATTAAAGCTGTCGGCAGCCGGCATGGACTGACTAACGGGCTTGCTCCTATCCTCGGTCTGGAAGGATAAACAGCATGAAACTTTACAATGTGGCCGTCGTTGGCGCCGCTGGTATTGTCGGACAGGAATTTATCAAGATTCTTGACGAACATAATTTCCCGGTGAACACGATCAAGCTTTTTACCTCGGACCATCTTCCAGCCGACAGAAAACTTTTCGTGAAACACCACGAAACCGCAGTGCAGGAAATAGCCGCGAATTCTTTCCACGGAATAGACATCGCCTTTTTCTCATCTGGGCCGGAAGTGAGCCGTTATTATGCACCGCTGGCGGCACAATCCGGCGCCACGGTGATCGATACCAGCAGCGCTTTCCGCACGAATAAGGAAGTCCCGATGGTCGTGACGGAAGTTAACCTGGAAGAAGCAAAATTGCACAAGGGCATTATCTCCACTCCTAACTGCTCCACAATTCAATTAGCAGTAATTTTATATCCGTTGCACAAGCTAAATCCCATCAAACGGATTATCGTCGATACCTATCAATCAGTTTCCGGGAAGGATTCACCGGCGGTCGAGGAATTAACTAATCAGACGAAACAGGTACTTGATGGGCAAACCGCCGTCACAAAAGTATTTACGCACCAAATCGCGTTTAACCTGCTGCCCGAAGCAGATGTTTTTCTTGATAGCGGCGAAACACGGGAAGAACGGAAAATACTGGAAGAAACCCGCAGGATCATGCGCGCGCCGGAAATGGCAATTTCCGCCACCTGCGTCTGGGTACCGGTATTTATCGGCCACAGCCAGGCGGTGCACGTGGAATTCACCCATACCATTTCGCCGGAAGAAGCGCGCCAGATACTTTCAAATTCTCCCGGAGTCAGGGTGCTGGATGACACTACGGTCAGCCTCTACCCGCAGCCCTGGGCCGTCGCCGGGACCAATGATTGCTATGTCGGAAGGTTACGCCAGGATACCTCGCATAAAAACGGCTTGGCAATGTGNNGCTGATAATATTAGAAAAGGCGCGGCATTAAATGCGGTACAAATCGCGCAAGAAATGATGAAAAGGGAATGGTTTCTTCCCAAAGGTTAGGACATGAAAGAACTCGGCAGACTGATCACGGCAATGGTTACACCTTTTGATAAAAAAGGGGAAGTGGATTACGACCAGGCAAAGAAACTGGCTTTAGCGTTAATAAAATCCGGTAGCGAAGGGCTGGTTCTGGCCGGCACCACCGGAGAGTCTCCCACCCTGCTGCATAAGGAAGAAGAAATACCATTGTTTCAAGAAGTGAAGAAAGCCGTCGGCAATAAAGGCTCGATCATCGCCAACACCGGCAGCAACAGCACCGCCGAGGCGGTGGAATCAACACAAGACGCCGAGAAGATCGGTGTGGATGCCTGTTTACTGGTAGTGCCTTATTACAATAAACCGACACAAGAAGGACTCTATCAACATTTCAAGACGATTGCAGAAAGCACGAAATTGCCCTGCATCCTTTATAATCTGCCCATCCGCACGATCACTAACATGAGCGCGGAGACGACGATCAGGCTGAGCAAAATCCCGAACATCATCGGTATTAAAGAAGGCAGCGGCGATTTAATCCAGGTTGCTAAAATTATCCAGGGCGCTAAAAAAGGTTTTCTTGTCTGGAGCGGTGACGACGGTGACACACTGCCGATGCTATCTATCGGCGGTCACGGCGTGATCAGTGTAGCCTCCCACCTGGCCGGTAAACAGATGCACGACATGATCTACAGCTTTGTGAATGGCGATACCAGGAAAGCAGCAGAAATACACATGCAACTTTTACCGCTGTTCACTTCATTGTTCCTGGTTTCCAATCCGCAGCCGGTAAAATATGCCTTGAATAAAATCGGATTTAATGTCGGCGAACCGCGTCTGCCGTTAGTGGAACCGGATGCGGTAACCGCCGCTCTCATTGATGAAGCCCTGAAGAAATCCAAGATAGATTTACCGGCGAAGTAAGAACAAAATTATTACGCTTAAAATTTAAGAGGCTGCTTTCAAAAGCAGCTCCTTTTGTTACGCTTATTTTGGCGAACGAAAGAATCTGGATAAAAGTCCTGTTAATTTTGGAATTTTCATTTTGTATTTGTTTAGTGTTTCGATAACCTATTCTAAACTACCGGTAAAATATCTCCGATTCTTTCCACTTTTCCATTCTTTTTTAAATACGGGTGAATTGCGCCGCCAAACGCCTCAATCTTGCCGTCGGGGAAAACTTTAATCGCCGTGCCGGATACAATACCGCAGCCGATCGTGCCGTCTTTTTCCAGCGCCATTAATGCCTGTAATTCTTCCCAACCATCTGCTTCACCGTGGGTGTCGCAGATCACCGGCGCGATGCCCAGGCAGGGGAAAATTTCCGCAGTGGCATCGTCATCAGGGTCGCGCCAGCGGATCCACTCTTTGGCCAGCATGATACTCCCGGCAGACACCCCGAAAAACGGCTTGCCCTGTTTATAAAGCCCGACCAGATAATCGGCGATGTTCTTCTCCTGCACCACCTGCATCCCATGTTCCACATCGCCGCCGCTGATATATACGATATCCGATGTTTCCAGAATCTCCCTGGCCTTTTTGACATCCGCTTTGGCCGGAGCAAGTACGGCATGTCTAATCTTGCCCGCACCCGCACCTTTCAACATCGCCGCCATCATCAGATAAAAAGCCTTGTTTTCATCACTGGCCGCGCCGACATAGGCGATAGTGGGATGTTCTTTACCGCTTTCCTTTAGCACCGCCTGCAACAGTGGATTAAAAGTTTGGGCATTGCGGGGTCTCCCTCCCGCTAACAGATAAACAGGTTGTAAACCGCTCATTTTTGCTTAACCTCAATTATCTTTGTGTATTAAGAGGATTTTCTTCCAGATAATCCTCTATTTTTAAGGGGAATAGTGTTTTGGAGATCCGGTATTTGCCGGAGACTTCCGGGGCAATTATTCTCTCATGCAGTATTGTGATATTCGCGGCACTGCCGTAGAGTCCTTTTAATATTGCCACCGCCGTTTCCCCCAGCTTTTGTTTATCCTGTTCCCGGCTGGCGATGTGCAACTCGTAACTGTCCGGTTTGGTCTGCTCCAGTTTGTATTCATCGATGCCATCCAGAACGCTTAAATTATTATCCAGTTCGCGGGAGGATACCAGTTTGCCCGAGCAGGTTAAGGTCACATTGGCAAACCGCCCCTCGGTGGCAGATACAATCATCCCGATATCTCTACCGCAGCCACATTTATCCGTTTCGTCCAGCCGCACAAGATCGCCCACATCGAAGCGCACCAGGTGATACCACTCATTATGAAAGGGAGTGACCAGTATGCGGCCCAGCAAAGGACCGCCGTGTTCTTTTTTCAACGGCTGAAAATCCACCCGGCAGAATTCGGTATTCTGATGGAATTTGCCATCTTCACACTGCATAAAGACATACCCGGTCTCGGTGGTACCGTAAGAACTGGCGGTCGGGCAATTAAACACCCGCCGGATCTGCCGGTAATGGAAATTGGTCGGGTTTTCGTAGGTTAAAACAATCAATCCGGGCTGGAATACCTTTTGTTTGCTTTCATCAATATAACGGCATAATTTTGCCAATAACGACGGATTCGCTTCCAGAATCACAGGCTGGAAAATCGCCAGTTCGCGGATCATTCTGTCCATGTGCTGATTTGTCCACGTGGAATAGCTCGTCCTTTCACTCATATACAGGAATCTGGCCAAGCGACGCTCCGCCAGCGGCAGGTCGACGGTGTCAGATGCAATGCCGACATTCAACGGATTGACCAGAATGGCCTCGGGATGGCTGCCGGTTGCCAGGCGAGCGGCATGCGCATTCAGCTTCCAAGAAGCTTTTTCCGAAACATCCCACCACTTCTGATTCCAGATATTAGTGACTTTGTCATCCGTCGTGCCACTGGTATTCACAAACGAGATTGCGCCGCTTTCCAACCCGTTTTGAATGTTTTTACCGGGCGGCAGTAGTCCCTCAGGAAAAAACTGGCGGATATCTTTCTTGGTTAAAGCCGGCATAACCTGGTAGCGCGCATCCAGAGGATAATTCTTGCCGGGGTCAAATACCCGCCATGAGCGGTATGCCGGAATTACATCGAGGGCGGTTTCCAGCATTTCCTGCGAATGCTGATAATAATCTGGCGGAAATTTCCAATTATGAGTCATCTACACTGCCCATTCTTGTTATTTTATTCGCTTCACAGCTGTCCGGTAAAGCCGGAAAAACCGGCAAACGCAGTTAAGCTAGCATATCACGCAGGCACAACCGGATGCAACAGGAAAATGGGAGTTGTCATTTCAAGGGGTGAGTCTTATTATATAATAGTGGGTTATTGATGTCATGAATATGTAAACCCTGCTCAAAGCTAAGGATGGTAGATGGACACAATTAATCTGTTTTTTGACCCGAAAAGTGTGGTTTTATTTGGAGCCACCGACCGGCCCGGCACCGTGGGCCAGGTCACTCTGAAAAATCTGCTCTCATCGCAAGATTCGCGTAATATATATATAGTACACCCTAAACACGAACAGTTGATGGATACCAAATGTTATCCCAAACTGTCCGCCCTGCCGGAAGTTCCGGAACTGGCTATTATTGCGACCGGAGCTGAATCAGTTGCCTCGATCGTGGAAGAATGCGGCATAATGGGCATCAAAGCCGTACTGATTATCTCATCCGGATTTAAAGAAGCCGGGGAAAAAGGCCAGGACCGCGAAACACAGATCATGGAATATGCCAGAAAGTACGGCATGCGCATTATGGGGCCGAACTGCCTCGGGGCAATCCGTCCCGGCACCGGACTGAATGCGACCTTCGCCCGCAAGGGCACAAAACCGGGGAAAATCGCTTTCCTGTCCCAGAGCGGCGCGCTCGGCACCTCCGTCCTGGACTGGGCGGTCAGCAGAGATATTGGATTCAGCGCTTTCGTTTCATTAGGATCGATGCTGGATATTGATTTCGGTGACTTGATCGACTTCTTCGGCGTCGACCCGCAAACCAAGAGCATTATTATTTATCTTGAATCCCTTGGTAATACCCTGGAAAATGCGCGGAAATTCATGAGCGCGGTCCGGGGTTTTGCCCGTAATAAGCCGATTATCGTGATAAAGGCCGGTAAATTCCAGGAAAGCCGGGAAGCTGCCAAATCCCACACCGGCGCCATGGTTGGGGATGATGCTTATTACAATGCTGTGTTCGACCGGGCCGGCGTAGTACGCGTTGAGCAAATCGGCGACCTGTTTGATTGCGCCTCCATTCTAGATACCGCAGTTTTACCCAAAGGGCAAAATTTGGCGATCATCACTAATGCCGGCGGACCGGCCGTCCTGACTACCGATGCACTCATCGGCAGAGGCGGCAAACTGGCCACCCTGAGTCAACAAACCATGGACGAACTGAATCAGGTCTTGCCCACTTACTGGAGCAAATCCAACCCGATCGATATCCTGGGAGATGCCAGCGTCGAGCGTTATGTCAGCGCCATCGATATAGTAATAAAGGACCCGGCGGTACATGGCATTGTAATTATTTACACGCCGCAGGGTGTTGCTACTTCTGTAGATCTGGCAAAAGCAATCTCTAAAACCGCCAAGAAGAGCACCAAACCGATTCTGACTGCCATGATGGGTAGTAAAGAAGTCGAAAAAGCCCGTCAGGTATTCTATGATAATAAAGTCCCCACCTATGAGTTCCCTGAAGAAGCAATTAAAACCTACATGTACATGTACCACTACGCGCGGAACCTGGAAAATCTCTACGAAACACCGGAAGATGTGCCGCTGGATATGGGCACACCCAAGAATCATCTCAAATTGCTTATCCGCAATGCTGTCCGCGCCGGGAAACTGACTTTAAGTGAAGACGACTCCAAGAAATTCCTTAATACCTACCGCATCAATGTTACTCTCCCCCATTTTGCCTCGGACGCCAATGCGGCGGCCAGTTCGGCATCGGGTCTGGGCTATCCGGTCGTGATGAAAATACAGTCCCCGGATATCTCGCATAAATCAGATGTCGGCGGTGTAGCGCTCAACTTGAAGTCCCCGGAAGAAGTGCGCAAAGCATTTACCGAAATGGTTACCACCATCAAAGAGCAATTCCCCGAAGCCCGGATCGAAGGTGTGACCATCCAGCAGATGATCACCACGTACGATTATGAATTGATTATCGGCAGTAAAAAGGACCCGACATTGGGCCCGGTTATTATTTTCGGACAGGGCGGCACCGAGACCGAGTATTTTAAAGATGTTGCCGTTGGCCTGCCCCCGCTTAACCAGAGACTGGCCCGGATGTTGATCTCGAAAACCAATATATATGAAATGCTCTCCAAAGGCTTCCGCAAGAAACCGGCGGTTAACCTCAGATTGCTCGATGAAACACTGATCCGGCTTTCCAACATGATCGTCGATTTTCCCGAGATCAAGGAACTGGATATCAACCCGCTGGTGGTCAGCGGAGACCGAGTTATCGCATTGGACGCGCGCATTATCATCGATGAGAAAGCCGTGAAAAATGACACAGGCGAGTTTTCGCACCTGATCATTTCGCCTTATCCCACGCGCTATGTACAACAATGGACTTGCCGAGACGGGCGGTCGATCTTACTCCGACCCATCAGACCGGAAGATGAACCGCTGGAACACGAACTGATCGCCGGGCTCTCCCCAGAATCATCCCGCTTCCGCTTCTTCTATATCATCAAGGACATCTCTCACGATATGCTCAGCCGTTTCTGCAATATCGATTACGGGCGTGAAATCGCGATCATTGCCGAAGCGAATACAAATGGCAAGCGCAGGAATGTCGGCGTCGGCAGACTGGTCTTCCAGCCAGGCACCCTGAACGGCGAGTTCGCGACCCTGGTTACCGACGATTTTCAGGATATCGGCCTCGGCCATAAACTCACCGATATGCTGATCGGGATTGCCATGGAAAAAGGGTTGAAGAGCATGTACGGCGTCATTCTGAAAGATAACGCCAAGATGGTCGGTCTGGCCCGCAGTCTCGGCTTTGCCATCGAATCAGTAGACGCCGATGAATGTAAAGCCACCATCGAATTCTAGGTGCTCTAAAAAAACCGATTTGATATAATATTGAAAAATTATAGCCTCTTTCCATATGGAAGAGGCTATAATTGTAATTAGTATAAAAATAAAATGCCAGCAGGCAGGCTAATAGAGTGTTTTCAGCAAACGGAGGCGCACAAATGACCATTGAAAAAAGACCGATTATCGCCATCACCATCGGTGACCCGGCCGGTATCGGGCCGGAGGTAGTCGTCAAAGCGCTGACTGACCAGTCAATTTATCGTATGTGCAGGCCGCTGGTCATCGGTGAAAGTAATACTCTTAAAGCGGCCACAAAACTCGTTAAAAATCATTTTATTATGAATCCGGTGGCACAGGCCGCTGATGCCGCCGGTAAATCCGGCAGAATCGATGTTCTGGATATGCATATCCCGGAGTGGGACAAAGTCAAGATCGGGCAGGTCTCAGCAGAGTGCGGAAAAGCCTCGATGTTATACCTGGAAACGGCTCTGCAATTGGCCTTGAACAAAGAAATCACCGCCATGGTCAATGCCCCCATCAACAAAGAAGCTACAATGCTGGCAGGTTATACAGGGCTGGGGCACCTCGAATACCTGGCGCAGGTCACTAAAACAAAAACATACGCCACTATGCTCGCTACAGGCAATCTACGGTGTGTTCACCTTACCACCCATTATTCGCTGCGGGATGCCTGCGACAAGGTGAAAAAGGATTTTATCCTGGAGCGACTCAAACTGACCGATGCCTCTTTCCGACAATGGGGCTTCGGCCAACCAATCATCGGCGTGGCGGCGCTCAATCCCCACGGCGGTGAAAACGGGATGTTCGGCCGCGAAGAAATCGACGAAATCGCGCCGGCCGTGCAAGCAGCCATCGGCCTAGGCATCGATGCCCGAGGGCCGTTCCCCGCCGATTCTATATTTAACCGCGCGATTAACGGTGAATTCGACGCAGTGCTGGTGATGTACCACGATCAGGGGCATATTCCAGTCAAGGTGTACGGCTTTGCAAAGAGTGTCAGCGTCGCGTTAGGCTTGCCTTTCCTGCGAACTTCTGTCGACCACGGCACTGCATTCGATATCGCCGGTAAAGGCATTGCCAACGCGGAAAGTATCGCCGAAGCAATTAAAACCGCGGTCTGGTTAAGCCAGGGCAAAGGCCTGAGCGGGAAAGGATGAAACAGCCTGACATTATCTCTCCGGGAGGGATTTGCTCGTTAATAATTACCCATATTTTCTTTTTGATATAATATCAATATTGAACCCGTAACCGGCAACTTAAAATTCAGGAATATGAACTCACTATTCAACCAAAGGAGCAACATGAAAGGACAGAAAAAGCAAACAACACCCGGTGCGGAAATGCCGGAAATCGGCAAAATTTCACCGGAAATATTTACCGAAGTGATCTTTCCCCGCCTGGGAGCGAAGAGCAAAGATATTATTGTCGGGCCTCAGCACGGCGTGGATGTCGGCATCGTGCAGATCGGCGATAAAGCCGTTTCTTTTACTACCGACCCGGTGTTCATCGTGCCGCAATACGGCTGGGAACGCGCAGCCTGGTTTGCTATTCACATTATATTGTCCGATTCCGTGACCAGCGGCCTGAAACCGAAATACCTCTCCATCGATTTGAACCTCCCTATGGACATGACGAAAGAACAGCTGCTCATTATGTGGGATACTATTCACAAAGAGTGCGAAAGATTGGGCGTCACTGTGATCACCGGACACACCGCCCGCTACGAAAACTGTAATTATCCAATGGTCGGCGGAGCAACAATTATCGGCGTGGGTGAACTGGACGAATATGTCACGCCGCGCCTGGCCAAAGCCGGCGATAAGATCATTATCAGCAAAGGCCCGGCAATCGAAGCCTCCGGTATTTTCGCTACAATGTTCCCTGCTTTGTTGGAGAAAAAGTTCGGCAAGACCTTCAGTAAAAAAGCGCAAAAACTGTTCTACAAAATGTCTGTAGTGGAAGACGCCATGACCGCTGTTAAAGTCGGCGTCCGGGAAAACGGGATTACGTCCATGCATGATGCCACCGAATGCGGCATCTGGGGCGGCCTGTACGAAGTAGCGCAGGCAGCCGGTCTCGGCGTACGCATAGTCAAAGAAGACATCGTCGTCGAGGAATGCGTGCCGGAGATCTGCGACTATTTCGGTATCGATTCTTATGCTTCGATCAGCGAAGGTACCCTCATCGCATCCTGCCGTCCGCAGAAAGCCGAAGCGGTGGTCAAAGCCCTGGCAAAGAAAAGCATTAAATCCTCCGTCGTCGGGGAATTGGTTGAAGCGAAGAATGGCATGATTCTCGTCGAGAACGGCAAAGAAAAGAAGCTCAAGCACCCCATTGTCGATCCCTTCTGGCGTGCTTTCTATGACGCGGTCGGGAAAACGACAGTCTAGTGGCATAAAGACTCTTCCTTGTCCCTTCAGGGGAGAAGCTTGGATGAGGGTATCTTTTAAGCCCCCTCCAAGAGAAGGCCTGCAAGAGGGATCTTGTGACTCCGGATACCGATTTTCGTTGTAAAGGTCGTTATAAAGATCAATTACCGATGAAATCAATCATCCGGTAGTTATTAAACAGCAATATTACCGTTAAAATAACAAAAATTACCAAGATACCTATAAATAATATCCTGTAATTATTCGAATTTGTAATTTCTGATAAATGGGCTCTTTGTTCCTCAGTGTATTTCTCGCCCCTAACGCGTTCAAGAATTGCCGGGTTACGGATTATCACCGCAAAAATAATATAGCTGAGCAGAAAATACAGCATCGATATTCCTATGCCGGCAAACACAACCAGTGAAATAGCTATGATCGCCCAAAACACGATAGCAGGAATAATAATTACAAATTTTCTCAAGTTTTATTTCTCGATATTGCCGTTAGTCTTATTAGTGAAACAATATCCAAATTATTAGATTTTGTCAATCTTAAAACATAACTCCGATCTCCGCTGCTATTGCGTTTTGCTATAATATTCTTACTTTCCATATAAATCAGGTGACAAATTGAAAGCCCAGGTTCTTAATAAAATTGCTCCGGTCGAAGAAAAACCTCTTCAGCGCGTCGATGTACCGGTTCCGCAACCCAAAGACGGCGAAATACTGGTCAAGGTCGCCGTTTGCGGTGTCTGCCATACCGAACTGGACGAGATCGAGGGCAGACTTCTTACTAAACTGCCGGTTATACCCGGGCACCAGATCGTGGGTACCGTTACCGCTTCCGGCAAGGGCTCCCGCAGATTCAAAACCGGTGATAGAGTCGGTATCGCCTGGATTCACTCCGCATGCGGCAAATGCCATTTCTGTCTGGAAGGCAAAGAAAACCTCTGTGCGGATTTTATTGGCACCGGCTGCCAGGCCGACGGCGGTTATGCCGAATACACCGTAATAAATGAAAAATTTGCCTATCCGATTCCCCAGATTTTCACCGATGCCCAGTCCGCACCGCTGCTGTGCGCCGGGGCTATCGGTTACCGCGACCTGCGGCTTTCCGGTATAAAAAAAGGACAAACCCTCGGACTGTTCGGTTTCGGCGCTTCTGCCCACATTGTGATCCAATTGGCCAAATACCAGGGCTGCAAGGTTTTTGTTTTCACCCGCGGCACGGAACACCGCCGCTTCGCTCAATCACTGGGCGCCGATTGGACCGGGACCTCTGAAGACGTGCCCCCGCAGAAAGTAGACTGCGCCATTGACTTTACGCCGGCTGGAGAGACCATTCCTCTGGCGCTTAATGCCCTGGAAAAGGGCGGCAGGCTGGTCATTGCTGTTATTCGCAAGAACACAATAATCCCACCGATGGATTATTCCCGTTTTTTATGGGATGAGAAAGAGATAAAAAGCGTCGCCAATATTACCCGCAAGGACGCAGAAGAATTTCTCCCGCTGGCCGCGAAGATCCCCATTATCTCCGAAGTACAGGAATTTGATTTAAGTCAGGCTAACGAAGCGCTGCTGTTACTGAAACAGGGCAACATCCGGGCCGCGGCAGTTTTAAGAATTTCTTAAGAGCATTGTCTTGCTTTTCCCCTTCCGGTCGCAACCCGAAAAACCCATTTCATTTCTAATCCTCTGCATTGCTATTCATATATTTACAAGGATTTCGATATTATGATTTTACAGGGCATAGTACTTTTGTCTGATTTGTTTTATTCACCCTCGAACAACTTGACAAATACATGTGCCGGTAATAAACTTACCATACCAAAATGCGTGTATAATTTAATTAATGAATACACTAATGAATATGGTACACCCTCATTTCAGGATTCCGGAGCGCGGTTTATATTAATATCACCAGGGTTAGTAACTGGAAAATATTGCGAAAATAGACGGCTCAGGGTCCTTTCAAGGAGGAGAAAATGACGAAACCCGCCAGATCCAGCACAAAATCGGCCGAGACACCAGGCAAGACGGGGCAAAGCATGCCTGATAATTGCGCCGCTGAACTCACGCAAGTAGAGATCGCATTAAAAACAGCGCAAGAAAATTATTTTTCGCTAATTGAAAAAAACGCCGACGGCATTGTCATTCTTTATTCGCACGTCATTGAATTTTGCAACCGGAAAATGTTCAGGATGTTGGGATATTCTGAGGATGAGATCCTCGGTAAACAATTCCTGGAAATAGTTACTCCGGATGGCCAGCGGGTATTAAAAGAAAACTACGATATGAAACTTGTCGACGGAGAGCCCAACGCACTGGAAATAGAACTCATAGCCGCTGGCGGTAAGAAAATTCCCGTGGAAACCAGGGCGCAGAATATCGTTTTCAAAGGCAAAACTGCCACCATGGTAGTTGTCCGTGATGTTACCGAACGTAAGAATGCAGAAGCTGAATTAAAGCTGTCAGAAGAAAGATATAAAACTCTGTTTGAATCAGCGGCCAACGGGATATTAATAGCCGATATCGAAACCCAGCAACAAAAATACGCCAATCCGGCCATTTGTAAAATGCTGGGCTATACACGGGATGAATTAATAAACATGAATATCACCGAGATTCATCCTAAAAATATGTCTGACCAAGTCAAAGCAGAGTTTACCGCTCAAGCAAAAGGGGAAAAGTTCATGATAACCCTCCCCTGTTTGAAGAAAGACGGTACAGTGATTTACGCAGATATCAGCGCAACCAAAGCCGTTATCGACGGCAGAGCCTGCAACATCGGTTTCTTTACTGACGCCACCGAACGGACGCGGGCGGAAGACGCATTGAAACTTTCGGAACAAAACTTCCGCAGTTCCATGGACAGTTCGTCAATCGGGATCCGTATCTCCGATAATCGTGATAACACCCGTTATGTAAACCAATCATTCATGGATATATTCGGCTATAAAAACATGGATGAAATAAAAGCAAGCCCCCCGCCGGAACATTACGCTCCAGAAGATCATGCTGCCTGGGTCGAGAGGCATGAAAAACTGTTGCGCGGCGAACCAATGCCCAAACAGGTGGACATCGATATCATCCGCAAAGACGGTATGGTTAGACACCTGGATGTTTCCATGAAGCAGGTTTTCTGGGACGGCAAGCAGCAAAACCAAACCCTGTATAACGATATCACCGAGCGTAAACTGGCCGAAGAAGCGCAGCATGAGAGCGAAGCGAAATACCGGTTAATCGTAGAAAACAGCATCGATATTATCTTTACGCTCAATGCTGACGGGAATTTCATCTACGTCTCGCCCTCCGCAAAAAAAATCCTCGGCTATAATCCCGAGGACCTCGTCGGCCGTCTTTTTCAATCGATCGTCCATCCGGATGATGTGAAAAACGTCCAAGCCGCCGTCCGGCATAATATCGTGGATGGACACCAGACTCCCGGCGGCACCGAATATCGCGTCCGTCATGCTTCAGGCGAATGGCGCTGGCATAACGGCACCGGTAATTCTGTGCTCAATGCTAACGGCAAGTTCCTCTACTTCCTCGGCATCGGCAGGGACATCACCGAAATGAAACGGCTGGAACAGGAAACAAAACAAGCAAATGCGCAGCTGACCTCGATCGTGAAACGACTCGAAGAACAACAGAGGCAAAGCGCCATCCTGACCGAAATGCGGGATATGCTGCAGGCTTGCTCAAAGATGGAAGAAACCGCCCCCATCATCATGGGTTTTATGAAAAAGTTGTTCCCGACATCACAAGGCGCATTGTTCCTGCTAAGTAATTCCCGCTCCGACCTGGAATCAGTCGTGACCTGGGGCAATTTCCCGGCCAGCCCTGAGAATAATGTCTTCCCGCCGGACGCCTGCTGGGGATTAAGACGCGGACGGGCGCATGTCGTGGAGGATCCTAAAATCGGGCCGATTTGCCCGCACCTGATTAACACCCCTCCGGCGCCTTATGTCTGTTTACCGTTAATGGCCAAAGGCGACATTCTGGGTCTACTCCACCTCAAGAATGCCTTCAGCACCAACGGTTCGGGAATTCAGGAAATCGCCGATCTGCGGCAAATGGCTACAACTTTATCTGAATACCTCTCGCTCTCCATCGCCAATGTGAAACTGAGCGAAAGCCTCTCCCGGCAATCGATTCAAGACCCCCAGACCGGGTTATACAACCGGCGTTTTATGGAAGAATCACTGCTGCGTGAAATTACCCGCGCCGTGCGGAAAAACACCCCCATCGGCATTATCATGGGCGACCTCGACCATTTCAAGAAATTCAATGATGTTTACGGTCATGCTGCGGGCGACAAAATTATCAGCCAGATCGGCAAACTCTTCAACGATAAGTTCCGCGGTTCGGATATCGCCTGCCGTTACGGCGGCGAAGAATTCCTGATCATTCTCCCCGAAACCTCACTGACCGATACGATCAAACGCGCCGATAGTTTACGCGAGGAGATCAAGAAGATGGAGATGGTTTTCCAGGGACAGATCCTCGGCACCATTACCATGTCCATGGGCGTCGCCGCCTATCCGGATAACGGCACCAGAATGGACGAACTGCTGCGCGTGGCAGATACCGCTCTCTATAAAGCCAAACAGGAAGGCCGCGATCGCGTTGTCTCCAGCTGATCGTGCGTCTAAAACAGGACTGTTTCTCTCTCCTTAATAGCGAGGGATTAGGGAGAGTGAAAATTTCTACTATTATCTTACCCATGTAACGAGTTTGGCGTTTCGGATTTATTTGTATATTGGTTATTGATATTTGTTTATTTTCTCTTAGCTGAACCGTGCTAAAATACTTATTAATCTCTTTCCCTGTGCCAAAGGAGGACGATGCCATGAAGATATGTCGCACGGAAGAATTGCGGCGGATGGATAAGCAAGCCACCGATGAATACGGTCTGTCCCCGGAAATCCTGATGGAAAATGCCGGCGGCGCAGTTTATGAAGTCATCCGGCAGGAATTCGGCATCGCAGGTAAAAATTTTGCCATTCTCTGCGGATCCGGTAATAACGGCGGTGACGGCTTTGTCATTGCCAGAAAACTCCATTCCGCCGGCGGCTCAGTGAACGTCTTTCTGCTGGCGGCCAGGGAAATATATCATGCTGCTGCAAAAAAGAACCTGGAAATCCTTGACCGCTTTCCCATCCCCGTTAAAGTTATCACTTCTGCCCGGCAGATCAAAAGCGATTTAGCCGCGGTTGATGCTGTGATCGATGCTTTACTCGGCACCGGCCTGGACCGTGACGTCGAAGGGTTATTCAGTCAGGTGATCAAGGCTGTAAATGCCTGCGGGAAAAAGGTCTTCGCAGTGGATATACCATCAGGTATCAACGGCGATAACGGACGGGAAATGGGCGCCGCCATTCAAGCAGATGCCACCATAACCTTCGGGCTCCCCAAGCTGGGCAACCTGCTCTATCCCGGTTACAGCCGCGGCGGCAAGTTGTTCGTATCGCACATCTCTTTCCCGGGCCCGCTTTTTGAATCTACAGAATTAAAAGTTGAGATAGCCGAACCGCTGCGTCTGCCGGAAAGGCAGGCTGATTCCAATAAAATGGATTACGGTCCGGTGCTGGTCATCGCCGGAGCAGCTAATTACTACTGGGCGCCGCACGCTTCTGCCTATTCGTTTCTGAAATCCGGCGGCGGTTACGTCTATCTGGCTTGTCCGAAAACTCTGGCGCCATCGGTCGCCAGGAAAAGCTGGGAACTTGTCATCCAGCCGCAACAGGAAACAGCCTCCGGCAGTATTGCGCTGGCCAACAAAGACACTCTTCTGAAGCTGACGGAAAGAATGAAAATGGTCATCCTTGGTCCGGGATTGTCACTGGACAAAGAGACGCAGGAACTGGTCAGGATATTGGTAAAAGAGATTCAAAAACCTTTATTGATCGACGGCGACGGACTCACGGCAATCGCTGCCGATACCGGGATTATCTGGAAAAGGCAAGCCCCAACCGTTTTAACACCGCATATGGGTGAAATGTCACGGTTGACCGCCATGACTAAAGATGATATCGAAAAAGACAAGGTAAGCGTACTGCAAGCTACCTGCCAGATGATGAGGGCATATATCGTACTAAAAGGTCCGCATTCGTTGATCGGCTGCCCGGACGGACGGATTTTCATTAATAATTCAGGTGACACCGAAGGTAAGGCCGGTATGGCCACCGCCGGCAGCGGCGATGTTTTAAACGGCGCCATCGCGGCGATGTTCTGTCTGGGATTAAATATTGAAGACGCAGTGCGCGCCGGGGTGTTTATTCACGGGCTTTCCGGTGATCTGGCGGCTAAAAAGATCGGCCCCGACGGAATGACAGCAGAGGACATCCTGAACACATTACCGCGGGCGGTAAGGTACTACCGCGAGAATCCGGACAGGATTACTGCAAATTATAACAATACGGTTTATCCGGTTTAGGGTCAAGCTATTTTCTGACCTGGTGCCAGTAAGTGCCGTTCCAGTCCCAGATAATCTCTTTGCAGATCGGGCAACTTACTTTGATGGTGTCATCAACCAGTTTTTCGCTGCCCATGACCAGTTTTAGACAATTAGGGCAATAAATTTTTCTAGTAGTTACTTTCATCAATAATTCCTTCAGTGTTCTCTTCAACTAACCAATAGTTTACTGAATTATATTATCACGATTAAATTCCCCACCACAACTACGAGCGGGCTTGATTTAACCGGAACACTCATTTTAATTCCCGCATCATCCATTCGCGATTGTCTTCTTCGGACTTAATCATTGCGATATCTGAGAAAATCCGATCGGCACTTTGACAAAATATTACAATAAGATATATCGTAAAGATATACTATAAAGATATATCGCTATCAATTGAAATGGAGAGAAAACATGTGGCATAGATTTAGTCCCGGCGGTATGCAGCCGCCTTTTTTTGCCCGCGGCGCGGTTAAATTTGTGATTTTAGAAATGCTGCAGGAAAAACCCCAGCACGGGTATGAAATCATGAAAGGCATCGAATCCCGTGGAGATGGGTTCTATACGCCCAGCCCGGGCGCGATCTACCCTACCCTGCAAATGCTGGAGGAAATGGGGTATGTTGTTTCACATACCGCCGGAAATAAAAAAATTTATGAAATCACCGCCGAAGGCAAGCTATATTTAGCTGAAAACAAAGAAAATATGGAGAATGTCTTTCCGGCTCCCGGCGAGATGCCTTTTGCCAATAAGCTGGAACCTGATGTTCGTGATACGCTGGATGAATTACGTAATTTGGCCGGAACCGTTGTGCGCGGAGGGCGGGCACCGCGCCGCCTTCGTCCCGAACAATATAAAGAAATTCAAAAAGTCTTAAAGCAGGCCCGGATAGATATTGAAGCTGTGATTAAAAAGACGTAGATTTCCTTTTCAGTATATTTTCGCTATACTAATTTCAGTGTTCATGTTCTGTTCATTTTGCTTTAGTATAATTAGCGTTGGTTAGATAAGTTGAGAAGAAAACTTGTGAGGTACATATGAAAATTCCGAAAATTCTCGGTCTGATTATGGCATTAACACTGGTAGGCGTGCTTGCGGCCGGTTGCGCAAAAAAAACGACAACCCCTGTAACAACAACATCGGAAGTGACCGTCGGCAAAGGCACGGTCACCGTTTCCATCACGTCCACCGGTTCGATGGATTACGCGGATTATGAGAATCTTTCTTTCGCCGCCGATGGTAACGTCGGCACGGTCAATGTGAAAGTCGGGGATCTGGTCAAGAAAGGCCAGGTTTTAGCCGCATTAGACCCAACTGCCTGGAACAATTACATACAGAGCTTAACCACTGCGTTACAAAATTCGCAACGCTCCCTGACCACCGCGCAAAGTACGCTGGCATCAAACCAGCGGGCAGTAACCACCGCCCAATTGAATATCACCCAGGGACAGCTTAATATCCAGTCGGACCAGAATAAGCTGGCCTCCGACCAGAATAGTCTTACTAACTTAACGGCCGTGCAAACGGCGCAGAACGCCGTCGATTCGGCTCAGAACAATTTGGAATCAGCACAAGCTGCGCTGCAGGTCGCCCAGGCACAGGGCGATAACGGTTCGGCTTCATTCCTTACCACTTATATTAACCAGCTTAAAGTTGTTTTGGCACAAGCGAACTTAAACCTGAAACAGGTTTTAAACAGCACAGCCACCACTTTAACCACCACAGCTGCTTTGCAGATCACGGCAGCACAGACGCAATTAGCTCTGGATCAGTTGAAAATTACCCAGGACCAGAATACGCTGGTGGGATATCAAGCTGCCGTCGATAACGCTAATCAATCCGTCACCAACTCGCAGCAGGATGTGGCAACCGCACAAACGGCAGTGAACACCGCACAAACCAATCTAAACACCGCCAACGCCGCCAGTACTCAGATCGTTGCACCTTTCGACGGTGCAATTACTACCGTTAACGTCCAGGCCGGGGTCGGCTTGAGCGTTAACTCATCCGGCGCCATTAAAGCCGGCGCCACCGCCATGGTTATCGCTGATACCAGCAAATTCGAAGCTAATATGCTGGTCAATGAAACAGATATTCAGAATATCAGCCTCGGGACGATGGCTACTGTGACGGCCACCGGGCTGCCCGGTGTCACCCTTTCAGCCCGCGTTACCGATATCTCCCCCACAGCCACGGTACAATCCGGCGTTGTGAACTACGCGGTTACCGCTACCATTCTGGGTGTAGCACCCGCAACCGGTACAGGGACAAGGACAGGAGGCGGGGCTGGAAATGGCACCGGACCGGGTACCGGCACGGGAACAACTACCACTACACCTGCGACCGGTCAGACCGATACTACCGCGGCCACAACACCAGCCAGTCAATCAGGGACGACCACTACTACCACCGGTACCCGCAGAACAGGCACCGGAACATTCCCCACAGGCACCCCGGGTGCAGGCGGGACAGGTAGTTTAACACCGGATCAGATTGCCCAACTCCAGCAGGCGCAGGCCGCCAGACAGGCCGCCGCCGCAGCCACAGCTACACAACTCCGCCAGGGCTTGTCTCTGACCGTAAATCTGATTGAAAAACAAGCAGTGAACGTAGTCGTGGTCCCCAACCAGGCGATTAAAGTCGTCAGCGGCAAAAGCTATGTACAGGTTAAGTCCAGCAGCGGCACGCCGACACAAACAGAAGTCACTACAGGCTTAAAGGACTATCAAAATACTCAAATACTTACAGGATTAAACGGCGGAGAAACGATACTCATCACCAAGACCGGTCTCTCTGTCGGCACTACCACTACAACGAGCCGGCCCGGCGGAATTCCGGGCATCGGTGGAGGGGGCATTTTGAGATGATAGCCCCGAATAACATGATTACGCTTGAGAATATCACCAAGTCGTATAAGATGGGCAAACGCGACCTGGTGGTGCTGAAAGGTATCAACCTGCAGGTCAAGAAAGGCGAGCTGGTAGCAATCATGGGTGCCTCCGGTTCCGGTAAAACCACAATGCTGAATATTGTCGGCTGCCTGGATAGACCGAGCACCGGGAAATATTACTTCGAAGATAAAGAGGTCAGCCGTCTGAAAAGCAGCGAACTGGCAGCAATACGCGGAAAGAGTATCGGGTTTATTTTTCAGACATTTAACCTGCTTTCCCGCATTACTGCGCTGGCTAACGTGGAACTGGGGATGACCTATGCCGGCGGGGTTAACCGGAAAGCCGCCATCGAAGCACTCGGCAAGGTTGGACTAGACAAACGTCTGCATCACCGTCCGCTGGAACTTTCCGGCGGCGAACAGCAGCGTGTGGCCATTGCCCGCGCCATTGTCAAAGACCCCGCGCTCTTTTTATGCGACGAACCGACCGGCCAACTGGACAGCAGTTCCGGCGAAGAAGTAATGTCAATTCTCCTTTCGTTACATGCCGAAAGGGGAACTACCTTAATTATTGTCACCCATGATGCCACCGTTGCCCACCGCTGCCAGCGGATCATCCACATCAAGGATGGTCAGATTATCGCGGAGGAAAACTTATGAAGAAACTAGTTGGATTACTGGGGGCGGTCTGGGGAGGAATTTCTACTCATAAACTGCGCAGTCTTTTGACGATGTTGGGCATTGTTATCGGGGTTACCGCCGTTATTATTTTGCTCGCCGTCGGTAAAGGCACCACTGAGTCAGTTGTTTCCCGTATTTCCAGTCTGGGCGCCAATACCCTTTTCATCAGCCCGGGATTCACACAAACATCCGGAGTACGCACGGCCTTCGGCAGCGCAAATACTTTAACTCTGGAAGACGCCAATGCGATTGCCGCCAATGTTGCTAATGTCCAGGCGGTTGCCCCCTCATCCACTACTACCGTACAGGCCATTGCAGGTAACCAGAACATGCGTGCCACCGTCACCGGTGTGACCCCGGATTATGCCACTGTTTACGGTGTAAAAATGGCCGAAGGCGATTTCATCACCGCTGACGATTATAACAGTAATGCCCGCATCGCCGTCATCGGCGCCACTGTTGCCACTACGCTTTTCCCTGATTCAGACCCTCTGGGTCAACAGATCCGGGCCGGTAACTATATTTTAAATGTGACCGGCGTCATGCAATCCAGCGGCCAGTCAATTGCAGGCTCGACGGATAACTCGATCATTACGCCGTTCACCACTTTGCAATTACTGGGCGGACAATCACTGACGAAAAACGGCGACCATGTCGTGAGAACAATCGGCATCATGGAAACAGACGTGAAATATGCTACCCAGGTCACCAATGATATTACTGCGCTGCTACTTGACCGCCACGCCATTACCGATCCAACCAAAGCTGATTTTCAGATTACCTCAGTTGAGGCATTACTAGCCAGCGTAAACTCCATTACCGGCCAATTGACCCTGCTGCTGGGTGCGATCGCCGCTATTTCACTGCTGGTCGGCGGTATCGGTGTGATGAACATCATGCTTGTCTCGGTATTGGAAAGAACCCGCGAAATCGGTATCCGCAAAGCGTTAGGCGCTAAAGAAAGCGATATCTGGAGTCAATTCCTCGTCGAAGCCATTTTCTTGACATTTAGCGGCGGCATTATCGGGGTGATTTTTGGCGTAGGCGGGGCGCTTATTATCAACCGTACAGGGCTTTTTACGACAGTCATTACCAGTTCCTCAATTATTCTGGCAGTTTCCGTGTCCGTGGGAATCGGACTTTTCTTCGGATTTTACCCGGCCTGGAATGCCTCCCGCCTGGAACCAATCAAAGCCCTGCGCACGGAATAATATAATTAAGCAAAAGCCCCGCGGACTGAAATCTGCGGGGCTTTTTTATTACCCGATTTAAATCAGTGTGAAGGAGCCTCCCGATGGAACCGGAATTGATCGCGGATTATCAGGACGAATGTGGAGAAAACCCACTCTGGCACCCCCAAGAAAAGAAGCTGTATTGGGTCGACATCGATAGAGGCCGGATATTCCGTTTCGACCCCGCGACTCGCAAATCCGAAATGTGTTATGAAGATATACCTGTGGGCGGATTCACTATTCAGCAAGACGGCGCGCTGCTCCTTTTCCGCACAAAAGGAGAGGTGGTTCTCTGGCGTAATGGGAAAATTACCAGTGTCATTAAAGAAATTCCGGAGGAACGTAAATTGCGTTTTAATGATGTGATCGCGGACCCGGAAGGCCGTGTCTTCTGCGGCACTTACTCGGATAAAGGTATCCCGGGCAGGCTTTACTGTCTGGATACCGACGGTTCGATACACAAGATTCTCTATAATATCGGCTGTTCCAACGGTATGGGTTTCACGCTCGACCGCAAGCAGATGTATTACACCGATTCGGTTGCAAAAACAATCTACATCTTCGATTACAACCGGGAAACCGGAGCATTAGCCAATCAGCGGGTATTTCTCAAATTATCTGTTGCCGAAGAAGGCGTTCCAGACGGTATGACCGTAGACGCGGCAGGACATATCTGGTCGGCCCGGTGGGACGGCTGGTCGCTGGTCCGATATTCACCGCAAGGCATCGAGGAGCAGCGTATTCGTTTTCCTGCCAGTAAAGTATCGAGCGTTACGTTCGGCGGCGATACTCTCACCGATATGTACGTCACAACGGCAAGCCGCGGCGGCAAGACAAAAAACGGCCCGCGCGCGGGAGCGTTGTTCCGCCTGAGTCCTGGTATCAAGGGAATGCCGGAATTTTATTCGCGCATTTTACTCTGACGCAGCCCCCATTCGTTACGCCCCGAAAGTCAATCGACAGATAATGTGTGTCGATTATTTTGCGTTTAAATTTGGAATTTATTTGGTATTTCGATACCTTCGGGGATTTCGTATTTTCCTTGATTATTGGCTGTTCAGCCGGTTACATATAAAGCAGTCTTACTATTCACTCCCGACTTTTGTTTGACAAACTTAAAAACCGATGATATACTGCATGGTACTCTCGGATTTCTATTAAGAAATCTATTAAGAATTCCTATAGGATGAAATATCGGATAAGAAACGATTATCCGGATATTTACGCCATGTGACTTTATTAAAGATTCCAACATTCCCCGAATAATAAAGGAGATTGAAATGAAAAAAGGAATAATCTGGATTGCACTCACTTGTTTGATCCTGGCATCTCTGATTCTGGCATCTTGCACGACATCGACAACTTCGCAAGTGACTACCACATCCGTTAAACCGGCTGTCACCACCACCTCGACGTCGACGGCTGCACCGGTAACCACGTCCACCACCAAACCGACCGCTACCACCAGCGCCACTACTGCCGGTAACTGGTGGGACTCGCTCGGCAAGCCCCAGTACGGCGGGGAAATCAGCATTAGCGTCTCCACCGATCCCCTGTTCTTTGACCCCAACCAGGGCACCGCATCAATGGCCTTATATTGGATATGGATGGAAGGACTGTTCAAACCGGACTGGAAAGTAGACCCGGCGGTACAAAACTTCCAGTTGAGCTACGTATCCGGGGAATATACGAAAGGGAACCTGTTAACGAGCTGGGAGTTTACCGTCCCTGCCACCCTCATCCTCCATTTACGCCAGGGCATTCACTGGCAGGACATCCCGCCGGCCAACGGACGCGAATTTGTCGCCGATGATGTCGTATTTCATTTTAACCGGATGAACGGACTGGGCAGCGGTTATACTGCTCCCAATGCCTATTTTAAAACTGACCTCTGGCTTAATTACCTGACGTCTGTCACCGCCACCGATAAATATACTGTCGCCATGAAATTCTCCGCCGCCAACCCGGAGTTTATCTTACAGAACATGCAGGCTCCCGGTTGCGATTGCACTATCGAGTGTCCTGACGCCGTCAAACAATGGACAGATCTCAGCGACTGGCATCATTCTATCGGCACCGGCCCGTTTATTTTGAAAGATTATATTTCCGGTAGTTCCGCAACCATGGTGAAAAACCCCAATTACTGGGGATACGACGACCGGTATCCTCAGAACAAATTACCATACGCCGACAATATGAATTGCCTGATCATTCCTGACAACTCCACTGCGCTGGCAGGAGTGCGCACCGGTAAAATCGACCTGATGGACTCGCTTTCTTTGCCGGATTCGCAGGCAATGAAAAAAACAAATCCCGAAATAAATCAGATACCCGTCCCGCTGGGCAACGGTTTGACACTAGACCCACGCAATGACAAGGCGCCTTTCAATGACGTCAGAGTGCGGCAGGCATTACAAATGTCGCTCAACCTGCCGGAGCTCGCGCAAACTTATTATGTCGGCAGCGCCGATCCGTCTCCGCTGCCATTGACCTCGAACTACCTCAAAGGGTGGGGATTCCCGTACAGTCAATGGCCGCAATCTCTCAAAGACGAGTACGCCTACAATCCGACCGGGGCGAAACAGTTACTGGCCGCTGCCGGTTTCCCGTCTGGCTTCAAGACTAACTGCGCCGCAGATAACCTCGCGGATCTAGACCTGCTGCAGGTGGTCCAATCCTACTTCGCCAAGGTTGGTGTTGACATGACGATCAACGTTATGACTCACACCGCATTTACCGCGTTTGTTACCAGCGGCCACAAGAACGACGCATTCGCCTACCGCACGACCGGCTCGCTCGGAGTGACGTTCTACCCCATCCGGCAACTGACCAAGTTCTTTACAAATTCATCACAGAACGTATGTGTGGTCAGTGACCCTGCCGTTGACGCTTTCTATAACAATGCGCTGGCCGCCACTTCCACCGATGAAGTTAAAACCATCGTCACCGACGCCAATAAATATGTCGTTCAGCATCATTTTGCCATCAGCCTGCTGCAGCCGACCATTTTCTACATCGGGCAGCCCTGGCTTAAAGGCTTCAACGGGCAATATGGCGCCACCGCCGGCAGCAACGGTCCGTTTTATGCCTACACTTATGAGGCCAGTTTCTGGGTAGACCAGAACCTGAAAAAGTCCATGGGGCATTAAAGTTCATTAATACCGGACAACATATGACAACATTAAGGAGAATAATGAAAAGAGGACTAATCTGGATTATACTCACGTGTTTGATCGTGACCTCTGTGATTTTGGCATCATGCACGACGACGTCGACAACAACAACCACGACGTCTTCTGCGCCGGTTGTCACGACAACCTCGAAAACGACATCTGCATCTGTCACAACCTCCACCACCAAACCAGCCACGACCCCCACTTCGGCTACCGGCAACTGGTGGGACAAGCTAGGCACGCCCCAGTACGGTGGCGAAATCTCACTTCGCACTACCAGCAACATTACGAATTTTGACCCGTATTTCGCTTCACAGCTGGCCAACATTATGGGTGGCTGGATGGAGACACTGTTCGAACCTGATTGGACATTAGACCCGGCCGTATTTGACTATAAACTAACGATCCTGGACCCCAAATTTGTCAAAGGCCGTCTGGCCGAAAGTTGGGAATTTTCCGACCAGAGCACTCTGGTCGTCCACATCCGTCAGGGCATCCACTGGCAGAACATCGCGCCGGTTAACGGCCGCGAGTTGACCGCCACTGACGTGGTGTACCATTATGGACGCCTTTACGGCATCGGCGCCGGTTTTACTAAACCCAGCCCGTATGTGGCCAGTACAACCATGACATCAGTGGCATCCACGGATAAATATACCGTCGTTTTCAAATTCAATGTGGCGAACGCTGCACAAAACCTGATTACCATCCAGGGAGTCAGCTCCACTCAGTGTATTGAAGCATCCGATGTGGTGAATCAATGGGGCGACGCCAATGACTGGCACCATGCCATCGGTACCGGCCCCTTCATTTTGACTGACGTGGTCTCCAGCGGTTCGGCAACAATGGTAAAGAACCCGGCATACTGGGGTTATGACGAGCGTTATCCCCAGAATAAACTCCCCTACGCCGATTCCCTGAAGATTCTGGTAATTCCGGACAATGCAACAGCTTTAGCAGCCGTACGCACCGGTAAAATTGACTTAATCGATTCAGTTACTTCCGCCACAGCGCTACTGGTGCAGAAATCAAATCCGGCAATATTACAGGTACCTGTCCCGGCAAACTCCGCCACTACCATCGATCCGCGCAACGATATGGCGCCGTACAAAGATATCAGAGTACGCGAGGCATTGCAGATGGCAATCGACCTGCCGGGCTTAGCAGCCAATTACTACAATAACCTTGTTAGTCCGTCTCCTTCTTCTCTGACTTCGATTTATCAGAACGGCGGGGGATTCCCCTACTCGGCCTGGCCGCAGGATTTAAAAGATACCTATACATATAACCCGACCGCCGCTAAAAAGCTGCTGGCCGATGCCGGTTTCCCAAGTGGTTTTAAGACTGACATTGTCGTCGACAGCGCTGCCGACCAGGATTTATTACAGGCAATCAAGTCATATTTCTTAGCGATTGGCGTAGATATGGAAATCAGACCGATGGATACCAGTTCCTGGGCATCTTTTGTGATGACCAACCATAAGCAGGATGCGCTGGCACAACGCACTACCGGGACACTGGGACAAACCCAAACCGCCGTCGCGCAGTTGAATCGCTTCAGGACAGGAGTTGTTTATAATTATATTGGCGTGAGCGACCCGACCATTGACGGGTATTACAACACAGGTCTGGCAGCAACTAATCCGGATGATCTGGCAAAAACACTGGAAAATGCCAACGAATATATCGCCCGCCAGCATCTCACGGTATCCCTGCTGACCGTAAATACCTGGAGCCTCTGCCAACCATGGGTAAAAGGCTTTAACGCTCAAGCCCAATCGACCGGCTCCACTCCGGTCAATTTAAGCTTTTATGAAGCCAGGTATTGGGTAGACCAGGGTGTCAAGAAAGCATCAGGGCATTAGCGACATAACGAAAAAGCAACCGATTGTTAAAAGGTTATTCATCGGAAGGGTTAAGGACTGCGCCTTAACTCTTCCGAATATATTTTTGTTAACAACCATGCCAAAATAAATATCAAACAAAGAGGAATACATGAAAAAAACAACCATGCTTCGTAATCTGTTAAAAAAGCCCGGCTTTGTCAGTTTGCCGGTGGTATATGACGCCATGTCTGCCCGCATCGCCGAAACAGTGGGATTTAAAGCGCTGTTCATGGCCGTCAGCGCTGCCAGTGACGCGCAACTTGGTTTACCGGGAATCGGCCTGGCCACCTCTACCGAAGTAGTTTATTGGGCCAAATGTATCGCGAATTCGGTCAATGTACCGCTTATCGTCAATGTCGATGACGGATTCGGCGGAGCATTAGGCGCCTTTCGCACCGCGGAGGAGTTGATCCGGGCCGGCGCTGCCGCAATGTATCTCAGCGACCGCAAGCCGGTCATCCCGGCCAGAGTTCCGCACAACATGCTGGAAGTGCTGCCGCGCGCGGAATATCTGGGCAAGATGGGCGCCATTATCGAAGCACGAAACGGTATGGATAAAGATTTTCTGATCTTTGCCAGAATCGATGCCGGAGCGTTGATGGGCGATGAAGAAGTAGTCGCGCGGGCTAAAGCGCTCGTCAAACTGGGCGTGGATGTGATCGTGCCGCACCAGCGTCCGCCGGAGTCTAAATACGGACGCAGGGACAAAGAGACCCTGAGTAAACTTTTTAAACAGATCGGCGCGCCGGATGTCTGGATCTGGGGCATGGGAGACGGCTTTTCAATTCAAGATTACGAGGATATCGGCGCGAAAATGTGCATGCCGGATGCCTCACCATCAGGCGCGGTGAAAGAAACTTTATTTACTATATACCAGGAACTCTATGACTGCGGCCCGAATGCCCGCCAGGGAACACAGGGCAGGGAGATTTCGGACAAACTCAGGGGACATAAATTCTGGCACGACCTGGAAGAAAAATACGTCCCGTAATAGATTTTGACTGGAGATTCAATTATAATCGTCTGTAATACTTAAATAATCAGAAGCAGGAGTGAAAAATGGCAGACTACGGGAAGGGATTTGTTGTATCAATTAATGAATTGGAAACACATGAGTACGGCATGAACACGAATCATTATAACGGACATGTTAACAGCTTCCTTAACCCGACCACGCATAAAGGCAAGCTGACCGATAAAGAAAATGCCATCCACATAATGATGGGTTTAGGCACCTTTAATCCCGGGGGCGGCATTGAAGAACATTACCATGTCTACGCCGACGATGTGCCGATCTTCGACCATGCCTATTATGTGATATCCGGCAAGATCAAGGCAGTCATCGGCGATACGGTCAGGATCGTCGGGCACGACAGCCTGCTTTATTGTCCTTCGAACATCAAACATTCCATCACCAACGTCGGCAAAACCCAGGCCAAAGTGCTACGCGTCAGCGCCTGTAACGAAGCTGCCAAGATGGGCGATGCGGTCTGGACAACCTGGAAACCAAACGGACCGGCGCATGAAAAAGTAGAAGTGAAAAAACGTACCGCGAAGAAGTAAAAAACACGGAAGAAGCCGGAAAAGATTATATATTATCGATCAAAGATATTGAACATCATGACGGTTATAGCATAAAGTTGATGCCGAAGGCCACCACGGCATGCAGGGCTCCGTGTTTTTTGACTGTCGCCAGCGAGGCCGCCACTTACGGCAGAGTCGGGAGACAACTGTCTAAACACCTGCTGATCGGCCTGGACAAATTTAAGCCCGGCGAAAGCATCAAAGCGCTCAGCCATCTACAGCGCGGAAGCGCCGATTTTTGACCATGCCTATTATGTCATTATTTAAATTACTATTAGACCTAAACTAACGATTATTGACTATGGGAAGGCTTTGAGCGCGGCCAGCAGCTGTGGGTCGCCGCTGGATTGGATTTGCGCTTGTGTCATTCCTTTTTCGGCTTGCGGGAATAAGGGAGTCACACCGGTCGGCAGAGCGACGACCGTATCCGGGGTCAACCCCGTATGCCATATCGTCTTACCGGACGGAGTAAGCCATTCCTGAATCGCCAGAACCAGCGCAGAGTGGTCGCTAAGGGGGAATTGCACCAGCACAGTGCCGGTACCAAAAGTTGTCTCACCGATGCTCCTGGCGCGTCCCGCATCCTCCAAAGCTCCGACAACAATCTCGGCCGCAGAAGCTGTTCCCTGATTAACAAGGATGACCATCGACGTATTCGTGACGGGAATGCCCTTTAAAACCGGAATGGTTGTTATTTTTCCGTTTATGTCTTTTTCCTGGATCACATTGCCTTTGCTGATGAAGCGGCTGGTGACCGCAACAGCCTGGTCGAGAAGACCGCCGGGATTGTCGCGCAGGTCCAGGATAATGCCGGTAGCGCCTTGTGCCTTGATTGCTGACAATGCGGTATCCAGTTCGCCGGTTACATTCGCGGCGAAACTAGCCAGTCTGAGATGGGCAATCGTCGTACCGGGTAACATATTCCAGGCGACATTGACCAGGTTGATAACAGCCCGGACGAGCGGGACAGTTTTGGTGTTGCCGGCAGCATCCAGAATGGTAAGAGTTACCGATGTGCCCGCAGTGCCGCGAATTAATGTAACAGCTGTAACAACATCAGTAACCGGTTTACCGTCAACTTGCGTGATAATATCACCGGAAACAATTCCGGCCTTTTGTGCCGGAGAGCCGTCTATAGGGGCAACAACTACAACATTGCCATTTTTTGCCTGCACCTGTAATCCAACGCCCTGCAACTGTCCCTGATTGGAGTCATTGGCCTGCTGTACTTCTGTCGGGGAAAGAAATGTGCTGTGCCCGGTGTCTCCCAACGCATCTACCATACCGCCGATCGCGCCGTAGGTCAGATTGGTTGGTTTCACTGCAGACTGATCAACATAATTACTTTTAATCAAACCCCAGGCCTCATTCATAAGCTGGAAATCAGCCGCCGTACCGGGTTGAACCGTAACCGTATTGGGGTTTGGTTTGGCATTTTGCTTATCGATAAAAACACCAGTTCCGATTCCCCCGATAAAGAGCAACAAGGCAAGGACAATTAATCCGAGGGTGCGTAAAGATTTCATGTTAACTCCTTTTATGCTGGCTTTATTAATGATGCCACAATACTATCCAGGGTAACTGTTAACTACCGCTTTATATATCTAACATAGCATATCCGGCTGAATTTTGAAGGAATATATTACTAAATTTGATTTCACAAAGCAACGAGACAGATTCCAGCGACCGCGATAAAAACCCCGGTGAGCGCCAGTGGGGAAAGGCGTTCTTTGAGAATAAACACCGACAACGGCAATACAAAGACAGGCGCGGAAGCGGAGAGCAGCACTGTTTTACCGGCGCCGATAAGATGAATCGCGGTGACATAGCCCAAGGCGCCGATGGTATAAGTCAGAACGCCCGCGCAAGCAACAAATATTAAATTACGCGTGCCGTAGGTTTTCAACCGTAACTTGTTCGGTGTATTGCTGACCAATGTAACACCAGTGAGAATTAAAGCCGAGGTAGTAACACGGATAGCGGCTGCTAAAATAGTATCCACCTGATTAAGTCCGATTTTCAATGTGACCGAACCGACTGTCCAGAGCACCGCTGCGACGAGTGACAAAATGACGCCTTTGGTGGTAGTTTTTTTCGTCACTTTTGTTTTATTGTTCCTGACGATAATCAGAATACCGGCGATCACGCACACCGCGCCCAGGATGTTAAACCAGGTAAAAGTCTCGTTGAGGAAGAAAATGGCGGTGAGCAGCGTCAATACAGGAAAAGCAGACTGGGAAATTGGATAGGCGACGGAAACATCAAGATACAAGAGGCTCTGGATGTAAATAGTATCTCCGATGGCATTGGATGATATCCCTGACAGAATAACAAAGATCAGCGGTACGATCGGAGTATGCAGGATATCGGCGCCTCTACCGGTAAGAAAAACAATCGAAATCAGTACCAGTGCGCCAGTCCACAACCGCATGGTATTAATGGAAAGGGAATCAATGCGGGAAGACAGGTATTTAACAAAAATACTGCTGCCGGCCCAGGCCAGGGAAGCGGTAAGGGCAATAATTACACCAAGCATAAGTCCAATAATAGCTTGGGGAAGGCAGCAGGGTCAATGATTGTAGAGCAGTCAGCTATCAGTTTTCAGTTTTGAATTCAATGATCGAGTTTGAAGAAACTAATACTTTCAACAAGATAATAAATTATCAGTCTATGGATATTTACTCGAACCCAATCATAATCTAAGCGACTCACTCCTCGCCCCTCTCTGGCAAGAATAAGGCAATTTTTTACTTAAGAAGGGCTTAATGCCTTCGTTGACTCCGAATTACTCTTATACTTTACTTCGAAATGATCCTATACATTTGCTCCGAATAACTCCGCAAAGTACCTTCGGGTTCCAGCCTCTTGGACTCCCTATATACCCAATACTATAATAAAAAGCGAGGGCACTAAGGCCCTCGCTTTTTATTTTTATTATATTTAGTGATTAAAGTCTATTTCATTGCCTGGGGAGGGATGGCAGAGGGACGTGGTGTATCGATGCCGGCGAGTCCACCGATAACATTGACGAGTGAGGAATCGGTCGGCACTACGATCTTGGAGTTATTGGTGAGCGACGTTTCTACTGCCTGTAATTGACGGAGCAATTGAGCATTACCTTTAAAGTAAAGATCGGCCGATTCGTTGACCAGTTTAATGGCCTGGGCTTCACCGTCGGCAACGAGGACTTTGGCCTGCCGCTGGCCTTCAGCCTGTAAGATGGCGGCCTGTCTTTGCCCTTCAGCAACTTTGATGGCAGCACGTCTTTCGCCGTCCGCCTGTGTTTCGCGGGCTGTGGCAAAGTCAATAGCAGCGATTTTTTCGTTGCTGGCCTTGACCACTTTGTTCATGGTTTCCTGAACATCGGTCGGAGGGTTAATTTCTTTCAATTCTGTACGGACAATTTCCAGACCCCAGCTCTTGGTTTCAGTGGCCAGGTTATTATACAGCGCGCTGTTGATCTTACCGCGCTCGCTGTTGGCGTCTTTTAGCGTCATCGTACCGATGATATTTCTCAATGTAGTCCTGGCAAGCGCCACGATCTGCCGCATATAGTTGTACACGTTATATTGGGATGCCTTGACACTATCTTCATCCGAGCGGACTTTAAAATAAACCTGAGCATCCACCTGGGCATTCAGGCTGTCGCTGGTAATAATTTCCTGTAATCCGGCATCGATCATATTCTCGGTGATATTGACGACTACCAGTTTCTCAATAAACGGGATCAGAAAAATAATACCGGGGTTGGCAAAACGGTTATACTTACCGAAACGCTCGATAAGACCACGGCTGGTCGGTCTGACGGTATGAATGGCCTGTGTCAGGAGCCAGATAACCAGGAGAATAGCGGCTATGATAACAACGATAACCCATGTTTGCATGTGAGTAACTCCCTCCTTATAACTATTTTCTCGTTTTTCGAGTAATATAGTTCCATTTACCTATGCTACTCGCCCACCGGTTAAATTTCAAGCAGCGAAATTCGCCCTGTGATGGTCTTCAATCATCATCGTCGTCATCATCAGGCGGACAGAACGAATCACGCGGAAATTGCCAGTTCATGTTTACTCCCATAAATATATTGTTTCTAACTTAAATCTAGTCCTTAAAAGGGAAAATATCAATAGCAAGTGAAATCCGGATATCCAGAAGCCATTAGTCAAACAAATTTCAATATCTAACTTCGAAAAACCGGCAGGAATCTGTTCTCACCCTTTAGTTATCAACGGCAAGTTACAAATTCGGCTTGCAGAAAAAGTCTTGCCGTGCGATAATTAAGATAGCTTAATTAAGGCAGCTTAACAGCGGAGGGTGAGATGGATAGTGAACGTACAGAAGAATACCTTGAAGCCATTTATAAAGAACAAACCAAGGGAGATCCGGCGTCTACTTCTTTTTTAGCCAGAGACCTGGGTGTATCGCAGCCCGCAGTAACAGACATGTTGAAAAACCTGGAAAGTAAAGGGCTGATCGACTATAAATCAAGTAAAGGGGCAACGCTCACCGAATTGGGGGTGGAACGGGCGCTGGGAGTTATCCGCCGTCACCGGTTATGGGAAAGATTCCTGACCGATGTGCTGGGGATGAAATGGGACAAAGTACATGAGGTGGCTTGTAAATTGGAGCACCTCGATGTGCCGGAAGTGGAAGAACGGTTAGCGGTTATTCTCGGCGATACAGATACATGCCCGCACGGCCACGCCATCCCGGATAATAAAGGCAATATCAAAAAGGAAAAAGCCGTGCCGTTGACCAGATTTCAGGCTTTGCAGCGAGTGAATATTACCGCTATTGACGAGGGCGATTCCAGATTATTAGCAGCAATCGAAAAAAAGGGATTAAAGCCGCAGGTAATAGTGACCATACATAAAAAAAACGAGGACGGCTCTCTGGAATTGGAAGCCGGAAACAGGAAAATAAAGATAAACGCAGACCTGGCGATGGCCCTGCTGGCAGAGCCGGTCAGCGCCGGGCAGCGGGATACTATTAAGGAAGAAACCACCCTCAGTAAACTGAATGCCGGAAATACGTGTGTACTAAAAGAATATACCGGAGAACGCAACCTGCTGGGGCGTTGTCTTTCACTCGGTTTTACTCCCGGCAGCGTAGTCAAGATGCTGGAGAACTTCAACAGCGGACCGGTTCTGGTGAAAGTGCACGATACGGAAGTAGCTTTAGGCCGCGACCTCGCAGACCACATTACTGTAACCCGGAATGAAAACGCATGACAGAAACTGCCATGGGAAAGCACATTGTCGTGGCGCTGGCCGGAGCCCCCAATGTCGGTAAAAGCACTGTCTTCAATCTTCTGACGGGGCTTTCACAGCACGTGGGCAACTGGCCGGGAAAAACCGTCGAGCAAAAAACAGGAGTGACACACCGCGGCAATCTGACTATGGATATTGTCGATTTGCCAGGAACATACAGCTTAACCGCTAATTCCGCGGAAGAACAAATCGCGAGGGACTACCTGGTGAAGGAAAATCCCGATGTCGTAGTGGCAATCCTGAACGCCGCCAGTCTGGAACGGCATTTGTATCTGGTCGCGGAACTGATCGAATTATCTCCACGCCTGGTCATTGCGTTAAACATGATGGACGTGGCACAGCAGCAGGGCAAAAAGATCGATGCCAAAGCGTTAGCTGAAGCCTTAAACATTCCGGTAATCCCGATCGCCGCGAGTAAGAACCAGGGCATCAATGAATTATTGACTGCAATCGAGCAGGAATACCGCCAACCGGCGGGCGCTCGGGAATTAAAACACATCGAATACGGCAGCGAAATACTTAAAGTCATCAACCATGTGGAGGAATTACTTGACGATTCCATCACCGCGCCTTATCCCAAACATTGGACGGCAATGAAATTACTGGAAGGCGATACCCAGATCGACAAACTGGTAATGGGCCGGGCTGGCGTTGGGAAATCCTCAGCGCTGAATGCCTATCTCAGGGAGAACGAATCCGCCGCAGTCACCATCGCCACCCTGCGCTATGAATGGGTGGAGAGAATGATGGCGAAGACACAGGAAAAACCACCCTTGGGGAGAGTTTCGCTGACCGAAAAAATCGACCGCGCAGCAACGCACCCGATCAGTGGTTTATTCGTACTTTTATTAGTCTTCGGCCTGATTTTCGGGTTGGTTTACAGTATCGGCATCCCGCTGCAAAAATTCCTGGAAGTGCACCTGGTCGAGAGCGGTAAAACGCTGGTAAATACTAACTTGGTCAGCGCGCCGGCCTGGGTTAGAAGCCTGTTAGCCAACGGAATTATCAGCGGCGTCGGAACCGTGCTGACCTTTATCCCGATATTGATGCTGTTTTTTGCCGCCTGGGCATTTATGGAAGATGTCGGCTATACCGCCAGGGCAGCTTTTGTGACAGACAGGTTTATGCATTTGCTGGGGCTGCACGGGAAATCGGTTTTACCATTGGTTTTAGGATTCGGCTGTAATGTGCCCGCCATTTTGGGCACGCGCATCATCGATTCGCCGCGATCGCGTCTGCTGACGATCATCGTGGCGCCGCTGGTGCCCTGCACCGGCAGGATGGCAGTTGTAACGTTGATTGCGGCGGCATTCTTCGGCGGCGCGGCGATATTTGTTTCGATCGGAATCGTAATATTCAGTCTGATCATGCTGATTATTACCGGATTGCTCATGAACCGGTTTGTGGTAGGCGGGGAAGACAGCGCTCTGTTGATGGAATTACCGTTGTATCATTTACCGAATCCGCGCATTATCGGACTGGTAACATGGCAAAACACGATGGCCTTCATCAAGCGTGCGGGGACAATTATCCTTGCGGTATCTTTGATTATCTGGCTGCTGGCAACAGTGCCTAACGGAGATATTAATACCAGTGTCCTGGCGCACATTGGGAAATTTTTTGAGCCGCTGGGAAAACTGATGGGCTTCAACTGGCAGGTGATGGTCGCGCTTTTCTCCAGCTTTATTGCCAAGGAAAACACAATTGCCACACTGGGGACGCTGCTTGGCGGAACCGGCGCCGGTCTGAATGCGCAACTGAAAACGTTACTGACACCGGCGGCAGCGGTCGCTTTTCTGGTGGTGCAAGTGCTTTTTATTCCCTGCGTGGCTACGGTGGCGGCAATCAGGCAGGAGACAAAGACCTGGAAATGGCCGCTTTTTACGATCGCATTTCAACTGGTATTATCGTTTTCGCTGGCAATAATTGTTTACCAGGTAGCGAGATTACTGTAGGTAGTTTTGTATGAAAGAGACGAGCGATTCACATTTTCACCATCTTTGAAAACTTCACCCTCTAACTCGGTTTCCGAAAACGGCGAGGATTGTCGGCAGCTTTTCTCAACTGACGATTGTCACTGGCGGTCCAGTTCGACGGCCTGGCGGATGTAATAACCGAGCACATCTTTATTAACATCGCCGGTTTGTTTGAATTTCAGGTTTTTTGATTCCGAACCGTCGCCGCAGAGCAAACCGTATTTATCTACGAAAGCCGCACCGTGCGGAAAAGCCAGGAAGACCTTTTTCCCGATGGGACTGACGACCGCCAACATATTATTCCGTTTATATCCAGGCATACCATTGACGACTACTTCCCTCGCGTCCGGAGCAATTTCAAGCACCGTAAGCCGCAGCAGCGAGATAATATTAACCTGTTCCGGCTGCACCCGGCTTTTTAGTATATCGTCGGCTGTTAATTTATTCATGGCCTGATTTTACTCTTTACGGCTGATAATGTACAACACCGGTTCTCTCTGCGAAGATATCAGAGGCAGAACTGCCCCATATCGAGACCAAACCATAACAGGTCCCGGCAGGAGTTGCACTCCAGGCCGTGCCGTCGTTATGAAATCACGGCAGTAACGTTAGCAACAAAACTAATTATTATAACTGATGGTTGCGCTGACAGGAGTGTTGCCGTAACCGTAACCCCCATAAACCACAAAGTCGATGGTGTCTCCCCGTGCAACCTTAATATTCACATCGAAGCTGCCGGAATTCGATGCTTTCCACATCTCTTGAATATTATGGCGAACTGCAACGGTCATGATTCCACGATCACCGGCAAGGAATTGCCCCGTGACATGAACATCACCATCAACAGGCGCGGTCCAACGCAGCACTGAAGGCTCGGAGTTCGGGCCGGGGTGTAACGAAAGCCAGCCGGTAGGCACTCCGCTTGCGACGCCATTAGTGTTGGTAAGACCTGGAGGCACTCCATTAGTCAAATCACCTGTATTAATCCATATATAGGGGGTAAGGTCACTGCCTATATTTCCGTACCACATGAATGTACTGTTAGCGTTATAGACATTGAACTTACTGAAGTCGGTAGGCATCGAACCGTAAGACCAACTGCCGTTGGGATTCCCGTTGGTAGTACTAAAATCGTGTAATGCAGAGTAAACAGTAGCCCTCACCGCGACTGTAATCGCGCCGTCATTGTCTCCTAATGTCTTATCGCCATCATTCATTCTCAGCGACAGGAAACCGCTCGCGTCGGCTGTAAACGGCCCGCCCATGTTACCGATGTTTATCACGTTACCGCTGCCGACCTTTCCGATCAAATAACCATACGGGACTGAAACGGTAATTTTAGATCCGTTGTCAACTTTATTATCGATATCGGTAGGCAGACCCAGAGGCCCGACATAAGGGTAACCATGGATATTAACACTCCAGCTGCCGCCCCTGTATTCGACATAGAACTTATCACCAGCGTTCAGCTGTAAGTTAGTCTGCTGCCAGCCTGTCAGGGAAGAAACGGAGATCAAACCTGAGGTTATCCCTGATGCGTCGATACCGGACGGGAGGCCTGGTTGCGGCGCAGATGGGACTTCGCCGGGTTTGGCGGAACTACCCGAACCGACCGGAATCAGGACTTCTTTGCCCTGAGCGGTGAAACTGATAGAACCTTCAAGATTATAAACACTGGTAGTGTTGTCGGAGGCTACGTTCACGAACATTTTGCTGCCGCGAACAGCGGCCACACCGGATTGGGTATCAATTTCGTATTTTGACGCCGGGTCAACCAGTTTAACGATCGTGCTGGTGGTTTCGCCGATTTTTTGCCCGATCTTAATTGTTTTAGGAGAAGATGCCGATTTGGCGATGAGTTCATCCATTGAGATCTCGGTACCGCCGTTCAATTCGATAATACTGCCATCGAAGAAAGTGATCACTGCCTTGCCATTGGCGTCAGTTTTGATTTTATCTCCTTTCGTCAGGGTAAGGCCTTCGGTAGCGCTAACCCAATTGCCGGAGCCGGATTTTTGTATCGAAACGTTACCGCCGGTAATCGATAAGACGGTTAAGGGAGTATTATTAATTTTAGCGGGAGCGGCGCCTGAACCGCAAGCCGTTATTCCTAAAAATAAGGACATCATGATGGGGACTGGCAACAAGAATCTCAGTAGGAAGTTATTGAAGCGCATGGTGTTCTCCCTCTATTAAAGCAGTCAATAATCAACTGTTCAGTTTTTATTTTTATGTTTTCAATTCCTGATGATTCCGCTATCCTAACTAATTGCCGTAGCTGATTGTCGCGCTGATGGGGGTATTTCCATAGCCATAACCGCCATAAACGGCAAAGTCGATATTATCACCCGCAGCGACAACAATATTCAGATCGAATTTGCCGGCATCAGATGCCGTCCACAATTTTTGAACATTATGGAATACTGCGATAGTCATGATCCCGCCATCGCCGGCCAGGAACTGACCCGTGACATGGACTTTACCGACAACCGGCGCGGTCCAACGGAGAATTGAAGGTTCTGTACCAGGGCCGGGATGCAGCGAAAGCCAGCCGGTAGGCACTCCGTACGTTGTACCGCCAGTGTTGATCCAGATGCATGGAGTCAGGTCGCCGCCTTGCGGACCGTACCATTGGATCGAATTGTGGGTAACATATGGATTAAATTTGCTGAAGTCAGTGGGCATCCAGCCGTAAGACCAGCTGCAATTCGGATTCCCTTTTGTGACACTATAGTCGTCGAAGGCAAAATAAACTGTTGTACGTAATGCGACAGAAATCGCGCCGTCATTGTCGCCCAGAATGTTATCGCCATCATTCATTCGCAATGACAGGAAACCGGTGGCGTCGGCCGTAAACGGCCCGCCTTTATCACCAACTGTAACCACATTACCGCTGCCTACCTTTCCCAGCAAATAGCCATAGGGGACTGACAGGTCAATTTTAGAGCCATTGTCAACTTTATTATCAATGTCGTTAGGCAGACCCAGAGGCCCGACATAAGGGTAACCATGGATATTAACACTCCAGCTGCCGCCGCGGTATTCCACATAATATTTATCACCGGATTTAAGGTATAATCCGGTCTGCTGCCAGCCTAACAGCGAAGAAACCGAGGTTACATTGGGGACGCTGATCACCGGTGGCGTGCCGGGTTGCGGAGCACTGGGGGCTGAACCCGGTTTGGCAGAACTGACCGAGCCGACCGGGATGGCGACTTCTTTGCCCTGCGCAATGAAACTGATAGCGCCTTCAACGTTATAAACACTGGTCGTGTTATCCAAGGCCACCTGGACTACCATTTTGCTGCCCCGGACGGCAGCTACACCGGATTGTGTATCTATTTCAAATTTTGAAGCCGAATCAACCAGCTTCACGATATTGCTGGAAGTTATACCAATTGTCTGGCCGATTTTAATGATCTTCGCAGAAGTCGAAGATTTTGTAATGAGTTCGTCCAGGGATATTTCCGTACCGCCACTTAACTGGATAATACTGCCGTCAAAAAAGGTGATGGATGCAGTGCTGTCGGTGTCCGTTTTGATCTTGTCGCCCTTTGCCAGCGTGAGGCCTTCTTTGCCGTTACTCCAGTCTGAAGAGCCCGATTTTTGGATTGAAACATTCCCCCCTGCTATCGACAAGACAGTTAAAGGATCATTTCCACTTTTTGTTCCGCATGATGTAAGGCCTAAAAATAAAGAAAGGAATACAGGGACGAACAGCAGAATTCTGAATAGTAAGGAATGGGTTATTCTCATTTACATTCCTCCAGTGTTCGGCAATATAGGCATTTCAATGATTACTTTATTTTAAATCCAAGCACTTTATAAACAACGATGGGCTTGCTTTTACCTTTAAAAATCTGGGGCGGCTGCGCCTCAACATTGAAATATTGCTGAGTCTGGTCGAATGTATCCGGACCGATATAGATTTCACCGCCGGGTGTGACACTGCAGATGCGTGAAGCCAAATTCACTTCATCGCCAATCACGGTATATTCGGCTCGCCCTAAGGACCCAACATTACCAGCCAAAGCCTTACCGGTATTAATGCCGATGCCGAATTGAACATTGCTCAATTCTGTATTAATGGCGCATAATTCTGCCATTTTTTGCTGGCCTTCCAATGCAGCTTTAACAGCTAATCTCGGATGGTCGACTTGAGATTGCGGGGCATTCCAAACGCCCATCAGATTATCACCGGCAAATTTATTGACCAAACCGCCATTTTGCACAATAACATCAATTAAAACAGGCAAACAGGTATTGAGCATTTTTACGACGCCGTCCGGCGTCATCTTTTCACTGATCGTAGTGAAATTCCGTATATCGGCGAAAAGGATAGTGACTTCCCTTTCTTCGCCGCCGAGCCGGAGCCCGCCTTGATTGGCCATACTGACGATCTCTTTGGAAATCTGCGGGGAAACATACCGGCCGAAAAGGTCTTTGACGAATTTTTTATCACTTTGCTCCTGGATAATCATGAAAACAATGTCCGTGATAAACAGTGCCAGTAAAAGCAGGGACGGATAGAGGATATTCATGATATAGCCCTGTCCGGCCAGCAGCGAAGCCATTATGATATAGATAAACAGTAAAACGATCATAAAACAGGTACCCTTCAGGATATCCGTCCAATGCCAGGTGCCGAAAACAGGCAGCATCACCGCGCATAAAATAATCAAGAGCCCCATTGTCCACAGTGTGGTGGAAAGAGGCTGCTCGGTCAAGAATTGCGTACGTAAAATGGTATCGGCGGCAGCGGCGTGAATGTAGACGCCGGGGATACGCACAGAGGAATTAGGGACAGAGAACTGGTCGGTATCGCCGGTGGCAGTCATACCGATAAATACGATTTTATTCTTGACCAACGACGGGTCAAAAGTATTAGCGATAATATCGCCGTAGGAAAGATATGCCGGTTTGGTATCGATGGCGGAATAATTTAAGAGCATAAAATAAGACGAATCGACCGGAATATCCCGCATTAACAGGTTGAGCTTACTGTTGGACAGTGGATAGCTCACCGATAGCGGCTTATGAAAGAGCGTATACAGCGCGGCGACACTTAGCGACGGATAGGTATTACCATCCGCTTGCCGGACAATTAGTGGAATCCGTCGGACTTTTCCGTCAGGATCAGGGACAATATTAACATGACCTATCATACCAGCAGATTGATAAAGAGTCGCAGCGGGAAGCAAAAATTGCTGGTATGTTGGCGGGGCATCTTTTAAAGCGAGGCGGGTAGTTCCCGCGCCAGCGAGTATAACATTACCGGCCTTTTTCATACTGGCGGCAAATGACTGGTCATTATTGGAGGTATCAGCGAAAATTACATCATAACCGATAACCGAAGCACCGGCATCCTCCAGATTATTCACGGCCTGGGCATGTAAACTGCGCGGCCAATCCGACCATTTTCCGTATTTGGCCAAGGATGCATCATCGATACCCGCGATAACGATATTGGGCGAAACACGACCTGAGGAAACAAACCGGTCAGAAAACCACAGGTTAAAGGTATAAAACGGCTGGACCAGAGCGATTGCCAGAATAAATAATCCTCCGGCCGCCATTAAAATCCCGGCATGAAGGACACGCCGCTTATTGCGCTGCGTCCATTTTAATTTTATTACCGGTTTTTTTATTTTAACCAAGTTTTTAAAACACCTTAAACCAAATATAATCAGTGTAACCTATTTGGTAGCGAATATATAAGCAATAATAGCTAACTGGCTGCCTAAAGCAAGGACTACGAACCAGACGGCACGGTTGACACACGAATATTTGGTCGCATTTATTTGTGCCACTTCGTAGATCTGTTTGATATAAATATCAGTTATTTCGTCATCATTCTTAATGACATCATCCAGGCATTTTTTATATTCCTCGGAATTTGGGAATTTGCAGATTCCACCGAAGAATGTCGGTTGCGGGATGGGCTTTGCTTTCGGGCCCGATTTTGAAATATGTTTTACGGTACGTATACGGGGGGAGATTGCCTGTATGATCTGGATAATGGACATCAAAACGGAGACAAAGTATACAACCACAGCGATGTTCATGAAGAGACTCATATTTTTCATACTGCCGATTTGGCTGACGAAAAAGACCGTAAAAATACCAAGCATGGATAGTAGTGATATAGCCTTGCCATCGGCCCTCTCTGAGAGATGGTTCTGGTCGTCCAGAATTTTCATAACCGCGGCCTGCCGTTCAACAGACATTTTCTTCCTCCAGATTTGTTTTATCCTGTGTTTTTTATTTGGCTATAAAATATCGTATAATACTCGGATATTACTGTGCTTATCACTATTCAAGTATATTCGATAATACAAGAAGTATAATGAGATAAATATGCCACATTTTACGAAGACATTCAATAGGTGATTATTTGCAGGCTTCACGGGATCTGCTGTCAGGGAAAAATTTAAGGAGAAAATCATCATGAAACAGACTTCTTTTAAAACTACAAATAATCAGGCTCCTTATCCTTTCTTAATTGTGATTATGCTTGTGATTGTTCCAACTTTGTTTACTTCATTTGGCTGCAGCAGCGCCGCTACTGCACAAACGGCTACGTCTTTGAAAACTTCAACCACCAGAACCACATCGATAACAGCAGAAACAGCTGCTATTTCTATATCCACGGCGTCGAGCGCAATAAATAAATCCGGTTCCGGGGTGCCGGTAACCGATTCCAGTGTACTGCTGGGGTCCTGGGCAGAGATAAAAATAGACAATTACATTAGCGGAATGACACAGACCAGAACTTACGGCACCAGCGGCCCGGACGCCTATATTTTCTTGTTCGACAAGATAAATATTAATGAAACCCACGGCGGTTCGACCAATTATACCGGAGAGTGGACATTCAGCAACGGGGCGCTGACGATGAAAGACAACGGCCCCAGCGCCCGCCCGATTGTTTATACCGATTTAAGATTGAAAGACGGTATATTAACAGCAATTTATCAGGATAAAGATCTGACGCAAATTTTGACCTGGCAAAAAGTGAATTAGAGAAATAATTACCGGAATGCACTCCGCTTTTCCGCATATTATACATTTCCGGGATAAATAATCGATGTCGAAAATAGATGGTTGTTATCCTCCGCAAATAGTGTATAATGCTTTTAAATGAAAATAGTACGTTCATTTTCAGCCTCTATTCCCGAGGCTACCGCTATCGAGCGAGTCACAGGTTTCCTGACTCAATCCGGTTACCGGCAATTACCTGTGTCCGGACACATCCTCAAATTTAAACGTGGTTCCATGTTCGGCACTATTTTCAATTTTGATCCCGAACGCTGGGCCTGCACTGCAAATATCCGCATTACATATGAGGATAACTCGGCCAATATCTCCGCGGAAATAGAAATGGAAACTGACCCCACAGAAAAGCAGTTTGCCGAAGAATTATTAAGCGCTGAATTTCTCCGGCTGGTTACCGCTGTCACTAAAAATGAATTCAGCGCTTATGATTCGAGCAGTTTGAAAAAGAAAGTCGCGTCTCATGTAAATCGCACGGTGGGGATATTTGGCGGTTCCATGATTTCCGTGATTCTCGGTATTGGTGTCGGACAATTCTTTTCAAAAGTGCTGGATAATTCCATCTTAGCCTCTGCGTTAATCGGATTAGTGGTTTTACTGGTATCAGCAACGGTTTTTCTGGCACTGTTCGGAAGAATCGCGAAGTAATGAATTACCATCTATCAGTGGTAAATGCACTTCTTGAATTTCCTTAGAGACTCATTATTCCCATTTATTCAATTTTCCATGAGTGCACTACCCACTAGAATAGGTATAAAATGAGTCTGACGATCAGTTGACATTTGCAAAATGCGGGCTAATAATACTAGATTGAGTAGGATAAAGTCAGCGTTGATGAAAAGGGGGTGAAAAATGCAAATAGTATTTATCGTGATTGCCATCGTTGTCTTGCTTTTCCTGATTTTCATTCTGCCAGGGATCTTCGTGATCGGGGCAAACGAAGTCGGCATCCTGACGAAAAAGATGACCGGTAACAAATTACCGCAGGGAACGGTGGTGGCACGCAAAGGGGAAAACGGTTTGCAGGCTGGAGTCCTGATGCCCGGCATTTACTGGAAATTCTGGGTTTTCTGGAAGTGGGAAAAGGCCAAGATCACCGTCATTCCACCCGGTAAAATAGGAATCGTTGAATCGATCGACGGTCAACCGCTGCCCGCGCACCGGATACTGGGTGATGCGGTAGAGTGCAGTTCTTTCCAGGATGCGCAAAAATTCCTGGAGAACGGCGGCTACCGCGGCGGTCAGGTTGACACGATTAGACCGGGTTCTTACCGTATCAATACCAGAGTGTTCAAGATTAATGTCGCGGATGCGACAATGATTGATAAAAATCAGGTTGGTCTGGTAGTAGCAGAAGATGGCAAAGTACTGCCGAACGGTTATGTCATCGCACCGGAACCGGAAGACGAAAATAACAAATATAACCATCAACACTATCAGAACGGCCAGGAATTTATCAATGCCGGCGGTTACCGTGGGCCGCAATTGGAAACACTCCAACCGGGACAATATTACATTAATATCGCATTGTTCAGAGTAACGCTGGCGCCGATCGCTGAAGTTGCGCCGGGCTACGTGGCGGTCATACGATCCAACGTGGGCGCGGAATTAGAGAAATCAACCGTCAAACCAAGCCTTGCCGAAGAACAGGCCAGTTTGAAGGGACCCGTACACGAAGAGGTGGAAAAGCTGCTGATTACGAACAAATATACACGCGGTATCTGGCGGGAGCCGGTAGCGCCGGGAAAATATAACCTGAACACCATCGCCTACACACCGTACATGGTACCGACATCAGCTGTGACAATCGACTGGGCCGGGGAAGGAAAAATCGGCACCGATGTGAAAGGTGTGCCCAGCGAAGGCGTATTGTACAAATTTAATCCTTTACGCGTGACATCGATGGATGGTTTCCAATTGGACGTGAATGTCCGCATGGTAATCAGGGTCAAACCGGAGAACGCGGCCTTTATCATCGCCCGATTCGGTTCGGTGGATAACCTGATCGACCAGATCGTCCATCCTCTGATCGATAGTTCATTCAGAAACAAGGCAGGGGAGAAAAAGGCAATCGATTTCTTCCAGAGCAGGACAATTTTGCAGTTAGAGGCACTGGCGCACGCGCGGTCGGTATTCGAGGAATACAACGTAGAAGCACAGAACCTGCTGGTGGCTTACATCAATATTCCTGAATCGCTGCTGGAAACACAGACACAAAAAGAAATCGCTTTGCAGCAGCAAACGCAGTTCGCGGAACAAGCCCGGGCACAGGAAAAGAACATCGATGTGCAGGAAAAAGCCGCGAGAGCAGCCAAGCAGAAAGATGTAATTAACGCCAAGCTGGAGATCGACATTAAAACCGACCTGGCCACCGCAAGAATGCGCGAGGCCGAGGGTGAGGCGACTTACCTGCAGAAGACCAACGCGGCTACAGGTATCGGTCTGGCAGAAGGTTACGAAAGACAACGTCAGGCGCTGGGCGCAGAAGGAACGACACTGGTCAACGTGATCAAAGCGTTGGCGGAAAAGAATATTCCGATCGTACCGACGACCCTGGTCAGCGGTTCGGGAGACGGTGGGGGGTTCGGCAATCTGATCGGCGCGCTGACGGCCAAATACGCAAGAGAATTGGCGGAGGATAAACCAGCAACACCGGAGAAGAAGTAAACTAAAAGTTTTCAGCCAAGATACACTTGAGAGGGGCATTAATGCCCCTCTCAAGTTTTTATCGCGGTGATGGAGACAGCGATTACTCTCCGGTTCAGCGCTGTCGACCAGATGCAGAACCGTATTATCCGACGGGTAAAATAAACGCTCATTATTCTTGTAAAGCAGGACTCTGTATCGTGGCTATCATGGCAGATGCAACAAACGGCGGGCATTACCTTCAAATATCATTTTCTTTTCGGCGGCGTTAATGTCCATTTTTTCGATAGCGGCGATAGTCGCACGGTCGTGCTTCAGTCCGAACTCAGTATCATAGGGAAAGTCTGTGGCAAACAGCATATGTTCAGAACCATAGAGCGCATAGCTGCACATCAGACCGGGAGTGTTGCCATAAAGAGCGGTATCGACGTAAAACATTTTCAGGTAATCGATCACGGGTTTATCCAGGTTCCGTTTAACATGGGATTTCAGCAGATTTTCACCGAAATCGGCGAAATCCAGGACTCGTTGTTCCAGAAATGGGATCATCGCGCCGGCATGGTGAGTAATAATCTTCAACCCGGGGTATTTTTCCATGACCCCGCTGTAAGTTAAGCGGATCATCGCCGCGGAGGTTTCATAGATCCAGCCTAATAATGTGTTCATGCTGTACAGGGATTCTTTTTCCGTGCGGTAATCCGCATAGTCAGATTCACGGTGCGGGTGAATCAATATCGGCAGGTCGTATTTAGCCATTTTCTCATACAAAGGCCAGAATTCTGGAGCATCGAGAGGTTTGTCATTCATGGGGGTAAAAATCTGAACGCCTTTAAATTTCAAATCATTTATCGCCCGGTCTGTTTCGCGCAAAGCGGCATCAATGTCATTCATGGGCAAACTGGCGATCGCGGCCGCGAATCTATCCGGATATTTAAGTACGAGTTCGGCCATTTCGTCGTTGGCCAATTTAGCCAGCGATACTGCCTTTTTCCTGTCCGGTACGGTTTCCAGCGGAGGCAATGAGACGGTTAATACCTGCCGCAGGTCTTCAGTTTTGTCCATGATGCGGAAGCGTGCATCCATATCATACATTGTAGGCAGGACATCAACCATCGCCACGGTACCGATAGTTTTATCCAGGGCGGATTTATATTTGGGCGGGACAATGTGACAGAACACATCTATTTTCATCGATGCCCCCATACCGAAACTATTTATGCTTAATAATTTTATTCCTTGATTTCCCTGGTGACGGAGGGCGGCAGAAAGGCAGGCAAATAACTGGAGTGTTTGCCGGTGCCCCCGACAACAATGATGATGAGGTCTTCTTTATGGGCTGTGATCGGAACAAGCCTGTTTTCGTCCCAGCCCGGGAAATATTTATCGATCTGGCGCGGATAGAAACGTTTCAGCGGCATTTTACTGTTTTCGTAAATGTAGTCACGGACACCCTGCTTGGAAAACCCGCTCGCGGCAATTGTCGCGGCATGCTCAGGGCAAATTGCGATGACCGGCGTACCTTCCTGAAACAGGACGTTGTTGGTACCGGTGTTCATTACGGCATTACAGATGGAAGTCAAAATCTCTTCGCCGTTGATGCCGACATGCTCGTTAATATTATGGGGATTTTCCGCGGCCACAACAGTAACGGTACCAGCAAAGGCAGCGAACCCTCTTTCCACGTGCAGAGGTTCCCACGGACTATCCTCTTCGTTCTCCGCGATGCAATAGGTATATTTACAGGGTTGACCCTGGGTCGCTAAATCGAGTTTGCCAGGGTATGCGCCGCCGATGTTCAATAAAATCAAACGGATTGCCCGTCCGATGGTGGCATTAGCCCGCCAGCAGGGTCCGAAAGCTCCCGCTTTGCTATTGATATCCAGCTTTTTGGCAATGGGACCGTTGACGACAATGAGCGGGGCCACCGGATGAGTGGTTGGTTGAATTTCCCCTAGTCGGAATTTTTCGTCACACATCGCTTCGACCGTGGTGATAATCACCGGCAGGTATTCCGGCAAACACCCGGCCATGACCGCATTGACGGCAATTTTTTCGATTGAGGCTTCACCCCATGACGGAGGTATTTTCGCCAACATTTCAGATGGGTCTCTTTTAGTTCCCGATAGCATTTTCTCAACAGCCGATACAGTGGGTGGAATGACCGGTAAGCCGTCGCTCCACCCTTTTTCGATGAACAAATTATTAACCGCCTCGAAAGAATCTTCGACCAGCATTTTTTCAGATAAATATTTACGATCCATATTATCCTCTTTTAAAACGGGGAAGCTTAAACACGGACTAAGTCAGGCCGAGCAACCGGGCCGGGTTGATTTTCACCATTATTTCGATTTCTTTTTCGCTTAGACCGCCGCTGAGCATTGTGGCAATCATCATTTTCATTCCTTCGGCAGGCGGTGGATTGTGCGCCTGGCCGAGGTCGCTACTGAGCAGGCAGCGTCCGACACCCACCGTTCTAATCGCCTCCACCATCGTTTGTACAGGCATGCCGTCCTCCGGCAGGGTAGTAACGAAACAATACTCCACTATCGCACCCATGTCCGCAATCCGGCACTGCTGCTCGATCGTATAATAAGTATTAAGTTCGAAACCGAGCGGATGCGTGGCCACGATTTTCCGCAGGCCCATCTCCCTGGCTTTTTCCACTAACACAAAACATTCATTCACTGGCAAATGACCGGTAGCAACAACGATATCATATTGTTTAACGATTCCCAGGATCTTTTCTACAACCGGCAGCAATTTGCCTTTTTCGTCAAGGATACTGATGCCGCCTGTTTTGAACTTTTTATGCAAATAGTCATAATTGGAACTCAAAGTGGGCATCCAAATAACCTTAGCACCTAATTTGGCAGAGGTTTCCACAACAACTGGATCTAAGCCGCCGGTTTCAGAATTCAATGCGATGCTGCCGAACACCGATATTTCCGGCACGGCTTGAGTAATAGTATAAGCAAGGGGCGCAGTAGGATATTCGTGGCTTTTCAGCACGATCGCCCGCATACCGGTAGCAACAGCCTGCTGCGCTCCCGCGAGCGCATCCACTTTCCTTTTCGCGGCAGCGTCCGGCCCATAATGCGCGTGAATATCAATGGAACCTTTCAGCAGCCTGTCGATGGCATTCAATAGCATCCGCTCCTTTGCCGTTTATGCAACCAGCCGGGCAATAACTTTATCCAGAATTACATCAGCTTTAGCTTCGACTTCTTCCGGACTGATGCCGCCGACGGGATGAGGCACAATGACCAGTGGAATATCTTTCATACCCAGGCCACCGGCTGTGGCGCGCGCCAGGATTTCAAATCTATTGGAGCAAATGGTGACAGTAGGCTTACCGGCCTTTTCCAGGGCAACCGCGGCGTGGATACACCACGTCGTACAGCTCCCTCAGTCACAGACCGCGATTATAACCGTATCCGCAGCAGCGGCGATTTTCTTTATTTCCGGCGCTTTGTCGACATCGACGTGCAGTCCACCGATCTGCTCCCAGGTGGTACCGCCCAGTTTGTACTTTTGCGTGAGTTGTTGCCTTAGACGGCGCAATAAAACATCGCCGTTAGGCTTTTCATTCCAGAGAAAACCTAACACCTCTCCATCGAGGTTAGCCAGCCGGGAATTGACGGCGAACTTTTTAATCTTAGGTTCAGCGGTAGGAATAAATATCTCGATCATATCGGCCATTGTTTCAAACCTCGTCAGGATACTTTTTCTACGCCTATATATTCCGGGCCATGTAAAGGAAGGATGATATCCGCTTTCTTTTTCACTTTCAAGACGCTATCATAGGTTTCCAGCGCATTCTGGTGAATTAAAGGAATGGTTACCTCCCAACCGCGGTGTTTCATGGCCGGAGTTTGTTTAAAAGTATCGCCAACACAGCAAAAACCAGGAATAACGGCTGTGCCGGAAGCAGTCTTGATTTCTACGGATTGGCCGCCGGGAGAATGACCCGGCGAGAGGAAAACGGAAAGGCCGGGCTCAATCTTCGCGTCGCCGTTGATGACATCAAATTTAATCTTTTCCCAATAACGCGGCACATAGAAATCGGCGTCCAGGGGATGGGGATTTTTGCTGTAATCCAGTTCCTTTTTTTGCACGATGAACCGGGCATTTTTGTAAAGATAAGCCAATTCCACATGATCGCAGTGTAAATGAGTGAGAATGACGATATCGATTTCTTCCGGTTTGACGCCGAGCTTCGCCAGCCCGTCTTCGACCGAAATAATATCAGTTTCTTCCGCACCTTTTTCGCGGAATGTGGCGGCACGGCCTCCGGTATCGACAAGGATTTTCTGTGTTGAACCGGAGATATACCAGGCATAACAGGCAGTGTTAATTGTCACGCCGAAATTGGCGCGGTAGGTAAAATGCGAACCATCGCGCGGGCCCTTGCAGACGGCAATAGGATGGATTGTGTAATTTGGCATTTTTAAGCTCCTTGGTTGCAGCGTTCAACTGTTTGTCCACGCTCTCTCGCTCTCGCCCTTTTTATGGGAGGGGCATAGAAAGAGGGTGTAACTTTAATGGCTAATTTAATTATAGTTTATTCAGCGGATTCAGGCTGTTTTCCCAATTTGCCGGGAGCTGTATCTTTTTACTGACCGGCGGCCCCTGTTCGTGGTTCTGCACATAGCCACGGCAGCGGGTACGGCCGGGGTCGCCGCTGACCACGATGCCGATCCATTCCGGCCTCAGGAATACCGGTACCATCCGGTCAGGATCATTGGTTTCCGCGTATGCCGGCGGGGCAATGCCGTCTTTTACCAGTTGATCGACATAAAAAGAAGTCAGACCGCCGTGATGGGCCAGCCTTTCCATTGATTTTACCGAGACTTTAGTGTGGTCGTATAAGTACCGCCTAATGTCCTTCTTGGTGACCCCTTCTTTGGCCAGGAATCGGGCGACACCCGGAGGAATAACAATCAGCGGGTAAAATTTCCCCCAGTTCAACGCCACGTGCGTCCACGGCGCCATGCTGCCGCCGATAACTTCAGAGAGCGTTTGCAGGTGGTCGACGGCTTTTTCGCCGCCGGTGGCCATTGGGGAAGATTCGTAAACCACACTCTGGACGGTGACCACATTATCTTCCCGTTTAAAACCGCGGTACATGCTGAAAGATTCCCAGCCTATTTCGGCGACGGCATCCTCATTCTCCGGTAAAACCACAAGAAAACCACTGCCGATTGTCGCTTTATCGCTCAGTCCCGGCGGAATGCGCAAACCGGCAATATTAATTAAAAATAGCTTCAGAAAACGGCCGATGCTGGTATTAGCCCGACGTCCGAAGCGCATCACCCCGGTCTCGTAGTTGAAGTTTAATTGCTTGATAATGGGGCCGTTCAAAATGATCAACGGTTCCCAGCCAGGGGTAGCGCCGGCGTCCTGGATACGGAATTCAGGGTCGGCAACGGCTTCGGCTACAGATAATAAGATGGGCATATATTCGGGACGGCAGCCGGCCATGACGCCGTTAACCGCGACATTCCAGACCGTCGCTTCCCGGTTTTCCGGCAACAATTTACCAATAATTTCATCCGGCTTACGCGTGGTAAATCGGAGGAATTTTTCAATTTTATCAACCGTGGGAGGAATCACCGGCAGGCCGTCCGTCCAGTAGTTTTTAAGGAAATGCTCCTGGACTTCCTCCAGATTGCCAGTAAAGATGATATCACTCGGTTTGGGTTCTCTGCTCTGCCCGATATCTTCGACCTGCCGCGTGAAGCCGGAGATGATGTTTTTAACAACGGTTTCGGTGACCTTACGGCGCAATTCATCCGGACTGTCCATCGCTACCAGACCGGGATATTCAGCGAGGGCCAGGTTTTTTATACCCAGCGCTTGCGCGACAGTTTTAGCCTGTCCCAGAAAGCCGCTAAGCACAATGGAAGTCGTGGGGAATCCGGCTTTCTCTGCAGCGACACTTGCCCGCACAACTGCGGGCGTGCAGCTCCCTCAGCCACCNNTATTCCACGAATTTGATGCCGGGGTATTGTTTGCGCAGTGTTTCCCGGACAATGGGAAAAATCTCTTCGCCCCGGAAGCTGTAATCCGATAACTCGCAAATGGTCTTACCATTCAAATCGGCGATGCGCGGTTTTAATATTAATTCATGATAAGCTAATTTACCGGAAGGCCACACTACCT
>PMMG01000016.1 GCA_003162335.1 Dehalococcoidia bacterium | reverse complement strand
TATTTTCTACCTACAGGAAAAACCTTTATTCTACTCCATGGGTTTTCAAAAAAGACTGATATTGTACCTAGAGCGGATTTAGAAATAGCCCAAAATAGGCGGGACGATTATTTATCACGAGGGAGGGAAAAACAATGAATTGGAAAGAACATAAAAAACTATTAATGCAGGACCCTGAATTCAAAAGGGAGTACGATAATCTTGAGCCTGAATANNCTTTAAAAATCATCCTATTAAAAATAATCTGGCAACCGAAACAACAAAATCGATTTCGTGATTATAATCACCGATTTAAGAATTAATTATCATGATTTTTAGCACCTTACTAAATAACCTGATCGTACTAAGATAAAAGGAGCACAAATGTCTTTAGATGATCCGAGCGAAATCGAGCGTCTGAGGCTGGAACTGAAGAAAATAACTGCGGATCGAGATCATTTATTAGTTGAAAATCGGCGTCTAACTCAGACCTCTCAAGTTAAAAAACCACGGGCGACAACTAATGAATTGGTGGAAGAAGTAGCTTCTCCAATAAATGCCACAAAGAAATTTGATTCCATCTCGTTGCTTAATAGTGAGTTGGCTTTGGCTGAAAAGATACGGTTATACCGTTCTTTATTTCACGGACGCGAAGATGTCTACGCAATTCTTTGGCAAAATAAGACCACTCTTAAATCAGGTTACAGCCCGGTATGTAAAAATGAATGGGCACCTGGTTTGTGTCAGAAGTTCAAGATAAAATGCACTGTCTGTCCTAACCGTGAATTAGCGCCGCTAACAAATCAAGTTATCCAGAATCACTTGGAAGGTAAATTCACCGCTGGAATCTATCCTTTATCAAAAGATGATTCCTGTTATTTCTTAGCTGTTGATTTTGATAAACAATCATGGGTAGAGGATATCGTCGCTTTCTGCGAAACATGTCAGAGCCTGAATATTCCAGTGGCTTTGGAGCGGTCACGATCTGGAAATGGAGGACATGTCTGGATATTCTTTTCGGAGGCAGTTCCAGCCTCATCAGCACGTAATCTTGGTTGCTATTTGGTAACCCGGACCATGTCCAGGCGTCATCAGTTAAGTATGGATTCTTATGATAGGTTGTTTCCCAACCAGGACACCGTTCCGAAAGGGGGCTTTGGGAATCTTATCGCTCTTCCTTTTCAAAAGATACCTTTTGAAAAAGGAAACACATTATTTTTAGATAATAATTTTAAACCATATCCGGACCAATGGAGTTATTTGGCTTCTATCAAAAGGGTATCACCTTCTATTCTAGAGAATGCTGTTCGAGATGCTACGCGAACCGGTCAGGTGCTAGGGGTACGAATTGGCCCAACTGAAGACGATGATAGTCCATGGGTTATTCCGCCTTCAAAATCACCTGTTGATATTATAACCGGTCCTTTCCCTGATAAAGTCAATCTTGTAGTAAGTAATCTCATTTATGTGGAAAAAATCGGATTACCGTCGGCCTTACTTAATAAAATCAAACGTCTAGCAGCTTTTCAAAATCCAGATTTCTATAAGAAACAGAAACTACGTTTATCAACCGCATTAACTCCCCGAATAATCTGTTGCACCGAAGAATTTCCCAAGCACCTTGGCATTCCGTTAGGCCTCATGGATGAGTTACACGGGTTATTGACAAAAATAGGTATCAAGCCTGAGATTGCAGATAAAAGTTTTGCAGGTACGGAACTTAAAGTCGCCTTTCACGGGCAGCTATCACCTATCCAGGAAGAAGCAGCCTCAAAAATACTCTCGCATAATCGAGGTGTATTAGTAGCACCTTCCGGATCAGGCAAGACTGTGGTCGGTATTTCAATACTCGCTTCCAGAGGCGTAAATACTCTAATTTTAGTTAATCGTCATCCCTTGATGGACCAATGGCGGAATCAACTGTCTAGCTTTCTAGAGATAGATCCTGCGAAAATAGGCCAAATAGGCGGAGGTAAAAACAAGCGCACTGGTATTCTGGACGTGGCTATGCTCCAAAGCCTATTTCAAAATAAACAAGTGTCTGATCTTGTGGCAGAATACGGTCAAGTAATAGTGGACGAATGTCATCATCTTCCAGCGTTCACCTTCGAGCAAGTGCTGCGTCAGGCAAAAGCCCGTTATGTTCTGGGTCTCACAGCAACGCCGTATCGTCGCGATGGCCACCAGCCGATTATCCTTATGCAATGCGGTCCGGTCCGGTACGAGATCCGGCAAAATGAGATGAATTCTCAAGCGATGTTGCATCACGTTTTGATTTGCCGCAATACAAGCTTCACGCCACCTACGAGTGAAAACGAATTGCAAATCCATGAAATATATTCAGCGTTGATGGCTGATGAAGCACGAAACAAGCTTATTCTGGATGACATCCTCAAATCTATTGAGGAAGGGCGCTCACCGATTCTGCTGACCGAACGACGGGAACATTTGGAATACTTCTCCAGCCAATTGACCAAGGTTGTGAAGAACGTTATTGTTCTTAAGGGTGGCATGGGCGTCAAACAGCTGCGTGCTATTGCGGAGCAATTATCCTCTATTTCCGTAAACGAAAAGAGAGTATTGTTAGCCACAGGGCGGTATATCGGCGAAGGTTTCGATGATACTCGGCTAGATACTCTTTTTCTGGCTTTACCCGTTTCGTGGAAGGGGACTCTTGTCCAATATGCGGGACGTCTACACAGGCTTTATACTGGTAAAACAAATGTAAGAATATATGACTATGTGGATCGAAATGTGCCAATGCTTGTAAAAATGTTCCAGAAGAGACTACGTGGCTACCGAACTATGGGTTATGAAATGGAAAAATCTGACAATACGAATAAAAATAGCCACGAGCATGACAAGTCAAAGACTTCGACTCCTTCGCTTTGGGATAGTTTGACNNGAGTTAAACGTATATCATAATATTCGCTTCACTTCCGTCCAAATTCCTCTTTAAACGGACGCTATCCATGTCAAAGGAGCTAATTATGAGCAAAGAGAAGAAAAAGAAAATCAGCGTATTGAGCACAAATGTGATCAGTAGTTGTGATGGATACTGGGAATGGTTTGAAAGATCAGACACACCAGTCATACCTTATGAAATAACTGGGAAATATTTGTTTTTCTCCGTGAACAGGGATCTTCTCATTGAAATTGCGATTAATGAATTAGAAAATAATGGCTTTCATCATGCTAAGACTCCTATGCCCGGTATCACTCCGGCGTCAAGTGAATATGTNNTGGAAAAGTGATAGTGATACGCTCGCTGGCAAGTACTCAAAACAATTTCTTAACGAATTATCGCCGAAGGATCAGAAGATATTTCTAAGGAAACGAGAAAAACAATAACGCGAATATGACATAGAGTGTTCGATTATTAAATGAAATGGAAATGATATTTTTGAACTTTACTACATTATGCTATTGACGAGTGAAACGACAGTCTTGCTTTTTCAGATGTTCAACTATGAGTAGGTTTTACGCTTAAATAGAACTGATTGGGCATGTTTTTCACCTGTGTGAAGTCCCTGCAAGCAGCATGTTAAATAATGCATTATTTTTGCAAGTAGCTGGCTGGGGATAGAGGATTCGAACCTCTCCTCACAGATTCAGAGTCTGCTGTCCTACCACTAGACTAATCCCCAGCGGACGATAAAATTATAACACAGGCATGAAATAGTGACAACCTCGGAAAGCAAACAGCTTTCAGCTTGCAAGTTTATCGGTTATTTTGTAATGCCGGTAGTAGTAAATAGTTGCGCACGGCAGATTGCCGCGACCTTCATTTGGAGGGCTGAGAAGGAGATTTGGCAAAGACAAAGAGGGAACGTAATGGGGGCAAAAATGGAGATATACCGGGGAAAATCCTTCTGTATACATTACTTCGTAAGTATCTTGTGAGACTGTCTGAAAATAGCTATTGAAGAAATTTATATGGATTCCCGATCAGGTCGGGAATGACAAGTGACTTTCCATTGTCAGGTCAAGCCTGACAATCCAGGAAATTTCAGACAACTTCAGACAACTTCAGAGTACCTCGTTTGGTGACAGGGTGGGACATACGACAAAAGAGGGGGCTTTCGCCCCCTCTTTTAACCTGTAAACTGTCAGCTCAAAACTGAAAACTTAATCTATACGCCTTTCTTTGCAATATAGTCGGTGAGGTCGCCGAGGCGGCAGCTGTANNCATTCGTTGTCGTACCAGGCGATGACCTTGATCATGTTACCGCCGATACCGATGGTGCTGAGGGCATCGACGATGGCGCTGTGGGCGTTGCCCTTGAAGTCAATACTGACCAGTGGTTCATCACAGTACTCTACGTAGGTAGACATCGGGCCGGCTGCGGCTGCTTTGAGGGCGGCATTTACCTGTTCCGGGGTCACATCCTTCGAGAATTCCAGGGAGAAGTCAGCGACGGAGACATCAGGAGTGGGAACGCGGATGGACATACCGCTGAGTTTACCTTTCAATTCAGGAATAACCTGGGCGATGGCCTTGGTGACACCAGTGGTGGTGGGAATCATGCTGACTGCAGCGGCGCGGGCGCGACGCAGATCTTTATGGAAGACATCCAGAATTTTCTGGTCGTTGGTATAGGAATGGATAGTGGTCATAAAACCTTTATTGATACCAAAGGCGTTATTGAGGATTTTTGCGACAGGCGCCACGCAGTTGGTGGTGCAGGAAGCATTGGAGATAATGTTATGTTTCTTCGGGTCATATTTATCTTCGTTGACGCCCAAAACGATAGTAATATCTTCATTCGTGGCGGGGGCGGAGATCAAAACTTTTTTAGCGCCGCCCTTTAAATGCGCAGCGGCAGCGGCTCCATCTGTAAAGAAACCGGTGGACTCGATGACGATGTCTACGCCGTAGTCTTTCCACGAGATTTTAGAGGGGTCTTTCTCGGCCAGTACTTTAATCTTTTTCCCGTCGACGAGAATACCGTCTTCGACAGCTTCTACGGTGCCTTTATACTGGCCGAAGGTGCTGTCCCATTTTAAAAGATGAGCGTTGGTTTTGTTGTCCGTGAGGTCGTTGACGGCGACGATTTCAAGGTTGCCCTTGTGATATTGATTGATTGTGCGGAGGGTCAATCTGCCGATGCGACCGAAACCATTGATACCGACTTTTGTTGTCATTTTTTCTCCTGTTTTAACCTTTAAGTTCCATTTTGATTTTATCAAATATCTTTGTAGTACACAATGTCATCGTGTATGACGCTGGTAATTTTTTGCTCGACGGCCATCGCTTTCAAATGCGCCAGTGTTTCGGAAACCGCCGACAGCTTAGCGACGGGCGACAGGTCACCGTAATCGACGCCGCCCTGTTCCGGCATCCATTTAATGGCGGTGGCTAACTGATAAGCGGTCTTTTCCTGATGACCCATTGCTGCCATGATCTCTTTGGTTCTAATTTCATGGTGCCGGACGATCTCATCCACTCTGCCGGGCAGGTTCTTAAAAATCTGCTCGTGCGCGGGTAAAACCTGAGCGACATCCAGTTTCCTGACTGTAGCTAATGACTGCAAAAAATCACCCAGGGGATTACCTTTGGTTGTCGGGGTCAGACTGATGTTGGGGGTGATCACCGGCAAAACATGGTCGCCGGAGAAAAGTATCTTCGCCACCGGTTCATACAGGCAGATATGTCCAGGAGAATGACCGGGCGTCCAGATCACCTGCAGATTGAATTTGCCGCTGGAGATCGTTTCCCCGCCGTTCAGCAGGACATCAGGTTGCGCCGGGATCGGTTTGCGGAAACCCTTGATAGGGCTGTGCACGGCTTCGATCATATCCTGCGGCACGCCGTTGATGGTAAACCAATGCGCTACACTGTTCAAGAACTCTTCGCTTACCACATAGCGAGTGCGGAAGACTTCCTGTTCCAGCGTATGCATGTAGATTTTCGCGTTGGAAATCTGTTTCACCCGACCGGCCAGACCAAAATGGTCGAAATGGGCGTGGGTGATGATAATCTGCGAGATATCCGGCAGGCCAACGCCGACTTCCGCCAGCTGGCGGTTCAGTGAATTGAAAGCAGTATTGCTGTCCCAGCCGGTATCAATCAGGGTATAACTATTATCGCCCTGCAACAGGTAAATATTAGTCGCTTCCAGCGGATTATCAGGAATGGGCACTTTGAGCTGATAGATGCCTTTAACGATTTGAGTGGTCATTATTTACTTTTTCACGCTAAGCAGTGCCTGCATACCTGCGTACCGGGCATTCTTGCCCAGTTCCTCTTCGATTTTCAATAAACGGTTATATTTAGCAACACGTTCGGAACGGCAGGGCGCGCCGGTTTTGATCATGCCAGTGCTCAAAGCCACGCACAGGTCGGCGATACTGGTATCTTCGGTTTCACCGCTACGGTGACTGACCACTGCTTTCCATCCGACGTTTTGTGCCATATTGATTGCGGCAATGGTTTCGGTCAGCGAGCCGATTTGATTCAATTTAATAAGAATGGCGTTGGAGGCTTTCTTCTGAATGCCCTGGCTCAGGCGGGCGACGTTGGTCACGTAAAGGTCATCGCCGATAAGGTGGATTTTGTCGCCGAGTTTTTTGTTAATAAGCTGCCAACCTTCCCAGTCATCTTCGGCCATGCCGTCCTCGATGCTAACGATCGGGTAGTCATTAACCCACTTTACATAAAAATCGACCATTTCCGCGCTGGAGAAGGAAACGCCTTCGCGAGCGAGTACATATTTACCATTATCGTAGAATTCACTAGAAGCAGGGTCGAGGGCGATGAAGCAATCTTTGCCTGGTTTGTAACCAGCCTTTTCGATGGCGGAGATAATCGCTTCGACGGCGGCTTTATTGGCGGGCAAGGAAGGGGCGAAGCCACCTTCGTCTCCAACATTGGTGTTGAGGCCTTTATCCTTCAGGACTTTTTTCAAGGCCTGATAGACTTCGGCGCCCATGCGCAGACCTTCGGAGAAGGTTTTCGCGCCGGCGGGAACGACCATAAATTCCTGTAAATCCGTGGAATTGGTGGCGTGTTTGCCGCCGTTGAGGATGTTTAACATCGGCACGGGCAGGATGTAGGTCTCAGACTCTTTTAACCCACGGTAAAGCGGTTTTTTCGCGCTATTGGCGTTAGCGTGGGCAACGGCCAGGGAAACACCCAGGATGGCGTTCGCGCCGAGCCGCGATTTGTTGGGGGTGCCGTCCAGTTTGATCATTTTATTATCAATCGCTTCCTGCTCCCCGGCTTCCATGCCGTTGATAGCAGCGGCGATTTCTTTGTTAACGTTGTTGACAGCTTTCAAGACGCCCAATCCGTTGTAACGGGCTTTATCGCCGTCGCGGAGTTCCACGGCTTCATATTTACCGGTGCTGGCGCCGGACGGGACAGCGGCGTAACCGATGGTTCCATCGGCCAGGGCGACTTCGGCGGCGATGGTGGGATTGCCGCGGGAGTCCAGGATTTCACGTGCTTTGATACTCTTGATTTTTGACATACTACTTCCTTTTTATTAATTTGAGGGCTTTGCTGACTGCTTGTTTGGCGTTGTCTGCCCGAATAATCGATTTATCAACTTGGTTGTTGCGGGAAATCTTCCATGTTTTTAAGCCGATGACCGGTATGCCTGCGTCCAGGGCGTAACCGATCTCAGTGAGAGTGCCATAACCGCCGCCGACGGCAATCACGGCCTGCGCTGATCTGATGATGATCACATTGCGCGCATAGCCGATGCCGGTGACAATGGGAATCCGTACATGGGGATTAGCCGATTTCCGGTCGTCGCCGGGGATAACTCCGATTGTTAAACCGCCCTCCGCACAAGCGCCGCGGCAGGCTTCTGCCATAACACCGCCGAGGCCCCCGCAAATAAGGGCAATTCCATTCTTCGCGAGTTCCCGGCCGACTTCCTGAGCGAGCTGGCCTTCTTCGGGCGAAGGTTTCCTGGTGCCGATCACGGCGATAATTATTTCTTTAACGGTCATACTCCAACCTTATAATTATAACATTAGAGGGTGGAGAGTGTAAAAGATGGGAAATCCGAAACATACAAATGGTTACGACCGTGGGGGCGACCGGCCGGTCGCCCGTATAATTGATCAGGTCTCCCGCATGGATGAAGAAAAAGGGAGAACTACACCTGGTGGGCTGCACCGACCCTACAGCTATTACGTGGGGGAGAAGTTTTCAGCGGTCAGCTTGAAGTTTTGAGTTTTCAGTTATGAGTTGTGAGTTATGAATAAAAAACAGGTAATGTCCACAGGCAGGGACGTCTGAGTCACTAAGGGGATGCCGCCGCCCCGCCCTGAGATTGCTTCGTTCCTCGCAATGACGATGGGGAAACAGAATTGGGAAAGGGGAAAAGGGAATATCCGGTCTAGATACTTCGCATATATTTGAGGGGAGTAACAAAACAGATGGCTCAGTATGACAAACGTGTAGTTTACGGCGATGAATTGCGAGTTTGTTAATTCCGGAAACAAGGCTGGATCCCGATCCCATATCAAGTGTGGGACAAGCTTTCATCGGGACGGATTGAAAATAAAGAAGGATGAATTGATATAAGTAGCGTGGCCGAGGCTAAGCTCGGCCACGCTACTCGAATGACATAATTACTTGCCGGTGACAGGATTTTTGTAGTGGTAGGGGAAGATGAAGCCGGAGGGATAATGCTGGAAATGATAATCGGGGCTGGATGCAATAGTTTTCATGGGGTGTCCAAGGAACGGATTCTTGACCCAACCCTCATTGAGGGGACTGCAGAAAATGTCATTCCAGAAAAGCTTTTTAAACTTCCAGATGCCGTTTTCTTTGACATATTCATTTTCCCAGATGCCGCAGCCGATCAACGCTTCGGTTTTCACCGGACGGGGCATGGCGCCGAGGAAGAAGCCGTACCATCTACCCTTGGCGGTTTTGCCATTTTTATCAAGGTCGACGATACCGGCCAAAGGCATCAAGATATGCAGAAACTCGCCGGGGGCTTTTTTCACGCCGTAGGCAGTATAGTGGTCGGCAAAATTGAAACTGTCTCTGATCGCTTCCCACCCTTTAAAACAGCCGGTATCATTGATCTCCAGTTGAACGTCCGGGCTGCGGGAAAACAGTTCGACGATTTCGTCTTCCTGCCAGTGTTCGAGGTAAAAACCATACGACCTTTGTAATTTCTTGATCGCTTCGATATCGGCTTGCGCCTGAGCTTGTTTTTCCAGCTTCTTTATCGATTTAGATAATGCTTCTACCTTTGCTTCCAAATCTGCTACCGTCATGACCAGACTCCTTATTTTTACATATTATTTTATTGATGTTTAAATTTTTAAAATGGCTATTTCCAATATCTCCGATTTCAAAAGAACCGGGCTTGAATTGCGAAAATACTAGCATCGTACGGGAGATTTGTCAATTTAGCAGCGATCAAGGTGCGGTTTTCTTAATTTTGAAGAAGTAATTCAGCAAGTTAATATGAGACATGCAATAAATACACAACGACCCTCACCAATCCTCTCCCATAAAGGAGAGGCAGATAAACGAGAAGGAGTGCAAAGGCACTCCTTCTTCTGGATTTTCTACTTAGACCCAACTAATACATTTTAAAGAAATAGCAAACTACCAGAAACGAACCCAAATAGCAATCTGCCGCCATCAAATTGCAGTCAGTCGAAAATAGTTTGGATATCTTATTTCTTGTTCATCAGTTCTTTGCCGAGGGAAAAACCTTTACCGAGGGATTCTCCGACGGTAAAATATTCTGCCATCGGGCCCATGCCGTAAATAAATGGTTTGATCTTCTTGAGGTCAGGCTTACCGTCGGTGAGGCAGTTTTCGGAAATATGGGTTTCAATGACCTGCCCGATGATAAGGTTATGCACACCCAGTTCCAGAATATGCTCTACTTTACAGGCCAGGTTGACCGGGCACTGCTCGATGAGGGGAGCATTTTTCAATACACCATAAAAAATAGTAAATTTACAGACTGCAGCTTTGTCCACATCCGCGCCGGAAACCATGCCGCAAAAATCGGCTTCTTTTACAATATCCGCGGAGGGAATATTGATGGAAAACTCCTTGTTTTTAATCCCTTTCATCGTGTAGCGGCCAGGCCGGATACCGACGGAAATCATCGGCGGGTTGCTACTGGCCACGCCGCACCAGGCAGCGGTCATAAAATTGGGCCTGCCGTTAATCATTGTGCCGACCATTACGGTCGGCGGGACACAAATCAGGGGCTGGGGAGTCAATAATACTTTTTTCATTTTTGTTAGTCCTTCCTTATTTGATATGAACATGGGATTTCTACAATATAGCCTGCAGTAGATCTAAAATCAGGAGAATATGTCATTTTTATTATATTCATTATGACACAACGCCCTATCTCTTTAATCTCTTCCCCGGTAAGGAAGAGAAATTGAGTTAGAGGGGCTGCGCCCCTCTAACTCAGCCTTGCTTGAAAAACCTTATACTTTGACCTGCAACAAGGCAAAACCGCTCTTTTTATCCAGCATTCGTTTGGCGTCGAGGCCGGTAATTTCGTAAACAATTGCTTCGGCGACCAGCCAGGTCTTCACGCCCCGGCGGATGCAGCCGGTGGTCGTTTTACCGGAGCGGCCCATTGCAGCATGCATGTGCATGGTAATTTTACCGGCAGGACCGGGGGCGAGGATACCGACTCCTACCACCTCATGCGCACCGTCGATGGGCAGTAACATGGCGTCCGGCGGCATCTGGTCGGTGATCCTTGGTCCGACCACGACCTGGCCGCTGCCGATACCGCCGACCAGAAGCACAAAACCGTTTTTAATGTGTTTTTCTTCGGCAAAACCTTCGATTGCGGAAGGCAGTAAATCGCCATCTTCCAATCTGAGCATGAAAACCCGTCCTATTTTTCCTTCGGCAGATTGCATGTGGGCCTCCTAATAACGAATAATCAAGATTCAACCTTCGGCAAGTTTCAAGAAAATACTGAATATTATTTATTTTATCTTTTCAATTATGGCACTAAATATCTTTAAAAGTTCCGATGGCTCATCTATCAATAACCTGCGTTTTTCCTCGATACCCTGACCTTTTATTTCAAAAAGCTGCAACCAGTATCTGCTTTCCTTCATTTCTTTCCGGCATATTCTGATTCTCATCGCTTGGTCTTTTTTCCCTAGCGATTCTCTAGCTTCGATATAATTAGCTCCCACCGAGCCAGATGACCTTACAACCTGTTTTACCAGTTCAACATTTACTGATGTTTTAGGGCACAAACCTACAAAAACAAATACATCCCTCGCGTATTTAATCGTTCTTTCTTCTAAATCATATGGCTTGGAAACAAATTGATCTTTCATTAAATTCAACTCACATATTTTGATTATTGATTATTGAAACTTGAATATTTTTTCGATGTCCTTATATTTTAGTATGTTTGGATTTGTTTGGAGCTCAGGATTTAGATATTAGTGTTTTCCCGTACTGTTTGTCAATCTGTCTTCTGTGTTAAAATAAGCCGAGATGATTCCAATCAAGCTGACCATGCGCAACTTCATGCCTTACCGGGAAAACGTGCCCACGCTCGATTTTACCGGCATCCACACTGTGAGCATTTGCGGCGATAACGGCAACGGCAAATCTGCGATTATCGACGCGATGACCTGGGCATTGTGGGGGGAAACCCGCGCCAAGCGCGATGACGATCTTATCCACCAGAATCAGAATGAGATGGAAGTCGAGTTCGAGTTTGCCATCGGGGAACAAAAATACCGCATCATCCGCAAGCATGCCCGCCCAAAAAAGCGCGGCGCCTCCGGACAATCTTCGCTGACTTTTCAGATCGCTAACGGAACCGGTTACCGTCCGATGGATTGCGATTCGATCCCTCTGACCCAGCAGAAAATCATCGAAGTATTGCACATGGACTACAATACCTTTACTAACAGCGCTTTCCTGCGGCAGGGACACGCCGACGAGTTCACGACCTCCAGCCCGGCCAAACGCAAGCAAGTGCTGGTGAACATCCTCGGCCTGGCCTATTACGACGGATTTGAAGCGCAGGCCAAAGACATTGTCAAACAGCGCGAGTTGTTGAGGGCTACGTTGGCGGTCTCTATTGCCGATATAAACCGTGAGCTGGAACAAAAAGCTGCCGCGGAAGCGGAATTAACGAAGACGCAAACCGAACTGACAGAAATAGAAAAATCGCTGAAAGAACAGGAATCCGGTTTGAACACACTGCGCCAACGCAAGGAATTGCTGGAGAGCAAGCGGGCGCATTTACAGCAACTGGAAAAAAGCATCGCCGAAAAAACGAGCACTTTAAACCAATGGCAGGAGCAGATCCGGCAGCTGCGCGGCAGAATTACCGAGCATGAGCAGTTACTGGCCAGACGCACGGAGATCGAGGAAGGGTACCGGCGTTATGTTGAAGTCAAAGCCTTGAACGATAACATGAACAAAAACCTGGCGCAGGTAAACCGGTTGAGCCAACGCCGTCACGAACTGGAGATGTTTGTAGAACGCGAGGGCCAGGCATTGACCAAAGAACACACGTTATTGCAAAACAAGGTCAATGAACAGGAGAAAGCGGTTGAGGAATTGCCTAAATTGAAAGAAGAAGCGCAGCAGGCACAGAATCAATTGCTGCAGCTCGCCGGGCAAGAGCAGACTTTACATAATAAGCGGGATGCCAGCCAGGAAAACACCGCGCAAATCCGTAGTCTGGAATCGGACAAAAACAGGCTGGAAAAAGAGATCGTCGAAATCGAAGAAAAATTGAACCTTTTACTGACACAGCCGGACAATGCCAAATGCCCGGTTTGTCAGACGGAACTGGGAGCGGCAGGGCTGCACCATATCTCTGCGCATTATAATTCTGAAAAACGAAGCAAGTCAGAGCAATTGCACAGTATTGTCACGCTGATCGTGCAGAGGAAAGCTACTTCAAGAACGACGGAACTGGAAATTTCGCAAACGGAAAAAACGCTCGCCAGAGAAAAAGGCACGGCACAGACAAAAATGGGAGCTTTGGAGCGGGAAATTCAGCACGCTGAGGAAGCAGGCCGCCTGCTGGCAGATGCCAGAGAAGGGTTGAAGAACATCGAAGAGAGCCTGGCCCGCAAGGATTTTGCCTTAACGCAGCAGGCTGCGGTCAACCAGATCTCCGCCGAATTAACCGCAATGAACTACGATGTGACACGGCATGAACTGGCGCGTCATGAACTGGAAGCCTTACAGCAGTTTGAAGCTCCCAAGCTACGACTGGAGGAAGCCGACCGGTTGATCAATCAGGAAAGAGAAGACATCGAACGTTCCGTCAAAGCCAGCGATGAATTACAGCAGGGTTTACAGAATGACAGCCTTAAAAAGATGGAATTATCGCTGGAAATCAGGGCGCTGCCGCAGGTGGCGAGCGAACTGCTGCGCGTAGAAAATGAATTCAAACGATTGACGGTCATGCAAAAACAGGTACAGGAGAAAATCGGCGGAATTAAAGGCAAACTGGAATATTATGCCCGGCGGGAAACGGAAAAAGTTGATAAGGAAAAACAATTGAATGCTGCGGCGAAAGAAGCCGCGATCTATCACGAACTGGCGGAAGCATTTGGCAAAAAAGGCATCCAGGCTTTATTGATCGAGACGGCTTTGCCGGAAATCGAAAATGAAGCTAACCAGCTGCTGGCGCGAATGACGGATAACCGCATGCACGTCAAGATAGAGACCCAGAAAGAAACACAAAAAGGCGACGTCACCGAGACGCTGGAAATCAAGATCTCCGACGAGCTGGGCACGCGGAATTATGAGATGTACAGCGGCGGCGAGGCTTTCCGCATTAATTTCGCGATCCGTATTGCATTGTCGCGGCTGCTGGCGAAAAGAGCGGGCGCGCCTTTACCGACGCTGATCATCGACGAGGGATTCGGGACGCAGGATGCCGCCGGCATTGAGAAGCTGAAGGAAGCCATTAATTCCATTCAGGACGATTTCGAAAAGATCCTGGTGATCACGCATGTCGAGGAACTGCGGGACGCTTTCCCGGCACGAATAGATGTGGTGAAAACCCCGGATGGATCGACGATCAGTTTGAATTAAATGTTGATTCGCCCCCTCCAACTCGCTCTACATTTATTTTAAGTGGTTGATTACAAAATAAAGTACTATAGCAGTGGAGCTGTCTAATATCTTCTGGATTGTCGGGTCAAGCCCGACAATGACAAAAACGAATATTTTATTCCAGTTTTGCTGGAATAGAATATCCACGACTTGTCATTCCCGACCTGATCGGGAATCCATATAAATTTCTTCCAATAGCTATTGTCGGACAGCCTCAGGGCTAACTGTGATTCTGGTTTTCCTCCCTTCAAGTGACATTTATCACTGCATTAAAAATGTGCTTGAATTACTATAACCAATAACGTATATTGACGCTAAGGGTATCAGATAAATCTAGACCGGAGGATGAAAATGACCGAAGAAATCGCCAGATTGCCCGAACACAAACCCGTGACCGTATACTCCACCACCACTTGACCATGGTGTTTTAGAGTGAAAGAGTATCTTTCAAGTAAAGGTGTCAAATTCCAGGATTACGATGTCGGGCATGACCGTGAAAAGGCGAAAGAAATGATTCAAAAATCCGGGCAAATGGGCGTGCCGGTAGTCATGATCGGGGAAGAAATAATCATAGGGTTTAACAAGGACAGGATCGACGAATTACTGGCGAAATAGGTGGATTAGTTAAAGGGCAATTCTCTCTTGATACATTACTTCGTAAGTACCTTGTGAGGTTGTCCGAAATATTCTGGATTGTCGGGTCAAGCCCGACAATGACAAAAACGAATATTCCATTCCAGTTTTGCTGGAATAGAATATCCACGACTTGTCATTCCCGACCTGATCGGGAATCCATATAAATTTCTACCAATAGTATTTTCGGACAGCTTCATAATTCTGACTGATAAATTATTTGACCCCCGGAGGTTTGATGTACGAAATAATTATCGTCGGCGGCGGGCCGGCAGGCATGGCGGCAGCAGTCTATTCGGCACGGAAAAGAGTTGACACTTTGTTGATTGCCAGCGATATCGGCGGGCAGGTGAACTGGACGAGCGGCGTCGAGAATTACCTGGGATACCAGTTCATCGAAGGGCGCGACCTGATCGCCAAATTCCAGCAGCAGGTCGAGCAGTTTCCGATCGCTAAAAAAATCGGTCCTAAAGTAAAACAGATCAAGAAGATCGAGGGTGGTTTCGAGGTTGTGTGCGAAGCGGGGGAAGCATACCAGGGTAAAGTGGTGCTACTGGCCTCCGGAAAACGACCGCGGCGGCTGAATGTGGAAGGCGAAATGGAATTGACCGGGCGCGGCGTTACTTACTGCGCGATCTGTGACGGTCCGATCTTTGCCGGACAAAAAGTGGCGGTGATCGGCGGCGGCAATTCGGCGATCGAGGCGGCGTTGGATATGGTGAAAATCGCGGAGCACGTGGACATGGTCTCAGTCACGCCGCTTTCCGGCGACGCAATCATGATCGAGAAACTGGCAGAAGCCAAAAATTTGACTATTTATACGGAATACCAGACGGAAAAAGTGCTGGGCATGGGTCTCGTAGACGGTATCGTGGTGAAAAACATGAAAACGGGGGAAAGCCGCCAGCTGGATGATACCGGGGTGTTCATCGAAATCGGGTTGGCGCCGAACTCCGATATGGTCAAGGATTTATTGAAGCTGAATCACAGCGGCGAGGTGCCGGTCAATTGCTCCTGCGAGACAGAAATACCCGGGCTTTTTGCTGCGGGGGACGTGACGAACGTGCCGGAAAAGCAGATTGTCATAGCGGCCGGGGAAGGCGCCAAAGCGGCGCTGCAGGCACACAAGTATTTGCAGAGAATGAAGGGATAGAATGTTGTTTAAAAACGAGATGGCTATTATATTCCCAGCATTTTGTTCGTCGCTGTTTTTCGTATTCCAAAGACAACATATTTCCCTTCGAATTTAAATTTGTTTACATCAATATACCTGTTTTTATCAAATTCCAATTGGTCTTTCATAAATACCGTGCCAAAAAAGTTAACAAATACATGCGGTTCTATGCTTATCGGTTTAATCCAGTTGTCTTCATCGTGTCTCAGGTAATATCGATAAGAATAACCATCAGGTGCTTTCTCATCCGAAATAACCTCATCATAGAAAAACCGACATTCGATACCATTTACCCAAGCTCTCATTGTAGGTTCTCCTTCCCTCCAGAGTTTCCAAAAACAAGTTGCTCCTGCTTTTTCGGGCATTTGTATCTAAATCACGTATCAAGTGCCACCAGATTTCCGTAAGATATCTCTCAGAGAGAAGTATTCCCGGTGGTCATCTGCAAGCGAAATTGCGAAGATTTCATCGAAATTCGTGTTGGCTAAGTACTCATTTAGCTCAACCAACCTTATCACGGCGTCTTGAACTGTATCGCCGCCAACAAAGCCTATTACTTGCATATTTTCAATATCAGGCTCTGAACTGGTGCTATCAGGCTGAAATGTTGTGCCTTCGGATGTAAGAAAAATATATTCTCTCATTACGTTCTTCGATACCTTCCTCGTCCCAGAAATTCTAAATAGCCACTATCTCTCAATATCTGCAGTTGTTGTCTGATCTTGTCTCGTATATGGAGGTTATGTGGGTGTTTTATATACAACTCCTTTTCGAAAACATAAACATCAGCAAGTGAGAATTCCTTCATACCAAGCTTATCGATGCAATTCATGATATCTATTATCCAGCCTCGCTCCCCAAGTCTTGGTTCTTCCTTCAAAAACAGTGTTTTCTTCCAATGCTCTAATATGCCTTTATAGGGCAATTGAACCTTATCTTTGATGTAGAATATTCTCGCCGTTTGTGGAATACTGTCTAGGACAAAATTACAACCAACCCAGCCAGCTCTGCGTGCAGTTTTAGTAAGTGGTTTACGTTTTTCTACTGTCTGGGGAACAAAGAAATACTTTGGTATGACGCAGAAATTCAAGACCTCATAATTCTGCGGGTTATAAGCCAATAAGAATAAATTAGGATTAAGGTTGCCTTTTAATCGTTCAATGGCAGTCTCAAAAGCTCCATCTACAATCTTACTGCCAAAACTTTTTCTCTTACTTTTGCGTTCATATTCTTCTTTACAGATGGGACAGTAGAAGTCGGCAACGGGACGATTATGCTCGTATCTGTTGATACATGCGCCGCAAGATGGACAAAAAACTTCCTCGCCAACCCATTCTTCGGTTAACACTCTGATTTTTTGGGAAGGGCTTTTGTATCCTGCCCCCAAGTCTTTGTTAAGTAAGGGACGCATGATTGTTTTTGTCCAGGGTGAGTTGATGATTTCAAACACTCTTTGCCCCCTTTATTACCGGTCATTATATCTCTCCGGAATAGTTCTTTTCAGATCAATATAACGTATTTCAGGTGTTTAATCAAGGGAATTATTGCAGTTATTTATATGTTAAGTCACCATTACTATTGGCGCAGAAGCCTGTGCCACTTTTATCAATAAAATCCCTCCGAGGTCTGCAGTTAGTTGAAATAATCACTTCCCACATTTTGATGTAATTGATTACAAAAAAGTACTGTGGCCTTAATACATTATTTGGTAAGTATCTTATGAGGCTGTCTGAAATATCCTGGATTGTCGGGTCAAGCCCGACAATGACAAAAACAAATATTCTATTACAGTTTCACTGTAATAGAATATTCACGACTTGTCATTCCCGACTTGATCGCCGCAGGTCCCTCACTCATATCAATTTCCAAAAGGAAGCGCGGGAGGAATCCATATGAATTTCTTACAATAGGTATTTTTCGGACAATCTCAGAATTGCTTCTTGTGGGCTGCACACACTTTACAGATATTAAATTCCAAGTTCCAAACACCAAATCCCAAGCAAATTCAAATATTAAAAAATAATAGAATTGGATACCGGTTGTCGACGGTATGACGGTCTGGGATTGAATACCCCGCCTCCCTGAGATTGCTTCGTTCCTCGCAATGACGGTGAGCGAACAGGTTAAGCCTTAACATGTTTGAAGGTGCGGAGGCGCAGGGAATTGGTGACGACGGTGATGGAGCTTAAAGCCATCGCTGCTGCGGCCATGATCGGGTTTAAAAAGCCGCGGTCGCCGAGAATAAAATGGAGGCCGGAAGGCACCGGATTATTTCTGAAGACAAGGTATAAAATACCGGCGGCAACCGGAATCAGGATGACGTTATAGGCAAATGCCCAGAAGAGGTTCTGGCGGATTGTGCGCAGCGTGCGTTTGCTCAAGGCAATCGCGGTGGGGATACCGCTTAATTCGCCGCGGATTAGCGTAATATCGCCGGTTTCCATGGCAACATCCGTGCCGGTGCCGATGGCGATACCGACATCCGCCTGGGCTAAAGCAGGGGCGTCGTTGATGCCGTCGCCGACCATTGCGACGACCTTACCTTCTGCCTGCAGTTTTTTCACTTCGTCGGCTTTATGTTCCGGCAGGACATCCGCAAAAACGCGCTCGATTCCGGCCTGTTTGGAGATCGCCTCGGCGGTGCGCTGATTATCGCCGGTGACCATTGCCACTTCGATACCCATCTTTTGCAATTGTTTGACGACATAAACAGCGTCGGGCTTGATGGTATCGGCCAGCGCGATCAAGCCTGCAGCCTGTCCGTCGATGCCGACGAACATAACGGTTTTACCTTCATACCACAGTTCATTGGCGCGCACTTCCTGCTGGCCTAAAACCAGATTGTGTTCCTGTGTCAATTTCAAATTGCCCAACAACAGTTTTTTACCTTCCACCATTGCTTCGATGCCGAAGCCGGGCATGGCATTAAACTCGGTCGCGGGTGAAAGCTCCAGACCTTTCACTGCCGCTGCTTTGACGATTGCTTCAGCCAGTGAGTGCTCGGAGTTCTTTTCGGCGGAGGCGGCCAGACGCAGGATTTCCGCTTCGGTAAAACCCGCCGCGGGAATAACATCCGTGACTGCCGGTTTTCCCAGCGTCAAAGTGCCGGTCTTGTCTAAAAGGACGGCGTTGATTTTATGCGCTTTTTCCAGTGTTTCGGCGCTGCGGATGAGGATGCCGTATTCAGCCCCTTTGCCGGTGCCGACAATGATCGCGGTGGGTGTGGCCAGACCCAATGCACAGGGGCAGGCAATAACCAGCACTGCCACGAAGTTGAGGAAGGCGTAGGTTAATGACGGCGACGGACCGGCAAAAAACCAGACAAGGAAAGTAATCACGGCGATGCTGATGACGATCGGGACGAAATAGCTGGCGATGACATCGGCCAGTCTTTGCACCGGGGCTTTGCTGCCCTGCGCTTCTTCCACCAGCCGGACGATGCGCGCCAGCGTGGTATCTTTGCCGATTTTGGTAGCCTCGAACCGGAAGCTGCCGGTCTTATTGATCGTAGCGCCGATGACCTCATCCCCCGGTTTCTTTTCGACGGGGATGCTTTCACCGGTGATCATCGATTCGTCCAGGCTCGAATAGCCCTCGCGCAGGATGCCGTCGACCGGCACGCGCTCGCCGGGTTTGACCAGCACGAGGTCGCCGGTGAGCACTGCATCGATAGGAATTTGCTGTTCCTGGCCGTCCCGTACCACAACGGCGGTTTTCGGCTGCAGTCCGATCAGTTTTTTAATGGCTTCCGAGGTCCGGCCTTTGGCGCGGGCTTCCAGGTACCGTCCCAGCAGGATCAGGGTGATAATCGCCGAGGAAGTATCGAAATAGACATTCGCCTTCAAGCCATTGGAGGTGAATAGTGAAGGGAACAGCGTGGCAACCACGCTGTAAAGATAAGCCGCGGAAGTCCCCACGGCGATGAGCGTATTCATATCGGTGGTGCGGTGCCGGAGCGCGCCCCAGGCCCCTTTGTAAAAACGCCAGCCGGCCCAGAACTGCACCGGTGTGGCCAGCGCCCAGAGCAAATATTCCATGCCTTTAAAGGTCGGGGTGAGCATCATAATAACAATTGGAACGGTTAGAATCGCGGCAAAAATAAACCGGTTCCGGATTTTGCGGACTTCGCGCTGCGCTGTCGCGCTGACATCTTCAAGGGCTTTTAATTCCGCGCCCAGTTCATAACCGGCATCCGCGACGGCTTTTTTCAAATCCGCATAGGTGACACCCGGCAGGTATTCAACAGTAGCTTTTTCCGAACCCAGGTTGACGACGGCCGAGACCACGCCGGGCACGCTTTTCAGCGCTTCTTCCACATGCTGTACGCAAGTGGCGCACATCATGCCGGTGACGAGGTAAATGGATTTTTGGGTGGCGACTGCATAGCCTAATCCGGAGATGGTTTCCTTGATTTGCTCCAGGCTGACTTTATCCGGGTTATATGCTATTGTGGCTTTTTCCGAACCGAAATTAACTGCGGCCTTCTCTACGCCGGGGGTTTCTGCCAGGCCTTTCTCGATGGTAACGGCGCAGGTAGTACAGGTCATCCCCGTGATGGGGATGCTGGCTTTGGTTGTTTTCTCCGATCCGGGTTTGTTCGACATTTATGATTCCTTTGCGGTCAGGGTATGGCAGTATTCAGGCTACTATATTTGGCAGTGCGTTACAAGTATATTCTAGTTGATAATGTTATGGAGGGATGTGATTTTAGTGGGGTGGGTTGTCATCCTTTATGGGTGACGGCAAACTACAGTCGCAAGTGCTCTGAGCAGGCGATTCTGAAATTATCGTCTCTTTGTCAAGCAAACTTTTAGCATGGGCATTTTAGAACGGGGATATTGTTCGCACATATACTTCCCGAAGAGTGTAGAATATGTTTATTATATTGAAGTCCATTTTTGTTTTGCAACGGTAATACAATCACAACGCCCCATCTTTCAATCTCTTCCCGCATGGGAAGAGGAAGTTGCTTAGAGGGGCTGCGCCCCTCTAACTCAAGCCTTGCTTGAGCTGCGATTGGTAAATCTCCCTTCTCGGAGATTGATGCGCTACACTAGCAATGACGATGAAAAGAAGGGGAATTAATAGCTCACAGGCGCGGAGGCCTGTGCTACTAATCCAGATAGCGAGACGATAGATTACTGTATTCCTGCCTTCGCGGGAATGGCAATGCGCCGTTATGGTAAGATAGAGAAAATTATTTAGTGTGGACAAATGCCGAAACAGATCAATCTGGCCGAAAAAATTGAAAGAAGCCTGCCCGCCGAGGCCATCGCGCTGATCAAAAAGGCGACAGCCATTGCGGAGAGTAAAAATCTGCCGCTGTACCTGGTGGGCGGGATCGTCCGCGACCTGCTGCTGGGGCAGGCCAACGGAAATTTTGATATCGATCTGGTGGTGGAAGGCGATGCTGTTGCGCTGGCTACGGATTTCGTCGAAAAAGCGGGCGGGAAACTGACTACCCACAAGATGTTTAATACCGCGAAAATCGCGTTGGATAAATGGACGGTTGATTTTGCGACGGCCCGCACGGAAACTTATGCCCGACCCGGCGCTTTGCCATTGGTTACTCCCGGCACGATCAAAACCGACCTTTTCCGCCGTGATTTTACGGTAAACGCGATGGCTGTTGGCCTGAGCCCTGCCCATTACGGAGAATTATATGACCGCTACGGCGGGATGAAAGACCTGGGGAAAAAATACATCCGGGTACTGCATGGAAACAGTTTTGTCGATGATGCCACCCGTATCTGGCGGGCGATCCGCTATGAGCAGCGGCTGGGTTTCCAGATCGAACCGGATACTTTGCAGTTACTGAAACGCAATGTAAAGCAAATGAAGACCGTCGGCGGATTCCGCCTCAGGCATGAACTGGAACTGGTATTGAAAGAACAGCAACCGGAAAAAGTTTTGGCGCGTGCCGATGAACTGGGCGCTTTACAGGAATTGCATACTTCACTAAAAGCCGATGACTGGCTGGCCGATAGATTCCAGACCGCCCGTGATTCCGGTCGGGCTACCCCCGATTTTTACCTGGGACTGTTGACGTACCGCCTGACGGATGATGAAATACTGGAGATCACTAAATTCCTGCGTTTTACCGCCGCAGAGGCGCTGGCGATCCACGAGATCAGAAAGCTGATTATTTAATTCTGCTGGAGTTGAGAAATGATGATCGATGATTTAGTCCGCGGATCCATAGATATGCATCTCCACCACGGCCCGGATTTAACGATGCCGACCCGGTCGGATGCGCTGGAGACGGCCAGACAGGCACGCGCGATGGGGATGAGAGCGATCGTGCTGAAAAATCAAAATTACCCGACGGTGCCGCTGGCAACGATGGTCAACCAACTAGTGCCGGAAGTCAAGGTTTTCGGCAGTATTTGCCTTGATTATGATGTGGGTGGACTTAACTATTATGCACTGGAAACTTCGGCCAAACTCGGCGCTAAAGTAGTCTGGCTGCCTACCCATTCCTCCAAAACTTCGCCGAACAAATCCGGACGGTTACCGGCAGATGAGAACGGATTGTCCATATTAACTCCGGAAAATAAACCGGTGCCCGAGATGGAGAGGATATTATCGCTGGTCAAGGAATATAACATGGTGCTGGCAACCGGCCATATTTCCGCGCGGGAAACCATGGTGCTGGCGGAAGAAGCGCTGGCAATGGGGATCACGAAATTTGTGGTTACCCATGCTTCAACACATTCCTTCGAACGTTCGCCCGATCTGGAAGAACAGCGCCGCCTGGGACAGATGGGCGCCTTCATCGAATACATCTACGTCGGATTTTTGCCTAACGAGCACAGGGATGACCCCCAGCTGTTGGTGCGCGCGATTAGAAATGTCGGGGCGGAGCACTGTATCATCGGCACCGACCTGGGACAAGCCTTTAATCCCACTCCAGCGGAGGGTATGCGAATGTTTATCGCACTGCTGCTTAAGAACGGCATCAGCGAACGCGAGATCGAATTGATGGCGAAGGTGAACCCGGCGAAATTACTGGGGCTGGATTAAGAGTTATTACCTGTGTTTTACCTCACCGAGTCTTTGTCGGCGGGTGTTCCGAATTCATCTTTAGCCAGCGTGATGAAGATAATCGACAGGATCCCGAAGACCCCGAAAGGATAAAGGGCAGTGATCGCTCCGGCCAGTGCCACGCCCCAGGCTTTCCGCATTAACGCAAAAATACCGCCGGTGATCGACATTACGGCCAGCAGCAGAATAAAGAGACCGGTGATTCGCCACCTTCTATTCGGGAAAAACAGTGCGATAACCTCGTGCCGCCGGAACATCAACAACGCCAGGAATACAGCAAACACCCCGGCGATGATGCTCAAGATCCCGGCGACGGTGGGTTTCCAGGTCTTTACAAACTTGTTTTGTGTGTCCGCGGTCATTTAATTGCTCCTATCGATCAATTATTTATTTAGACGAATTTTGGGTTGAATTTAATTGGATAGTTAACTTTTGGCTATCGGAAAAAACAAACGCCAATTACCTGAATCCCCTCCCTAAAAAGGAGAGGATGGTAAACGAGAGGGAGTGCGCTTGTACTCCCTCTTCCGGAGTTTCTACTTAGAGCAAACCAGTGCAGGTTTCCGTCTATTTTAGTTATAAAAGAGAATCAAGCCGTTTATTCGATCTTTTTAAATTTACTGCCGGGGGTACCGCAGATCGGGCAAACATCCGGGGCATTTCCGGCCACGGTATTGCCGCAAACCGGGCAGACATAATACGGCTCGTCTTTAATCGGCTGTTTGGCCTTAACCTTCTTCAGCATTTCCTGGTACATGTTGTAGTGGATTTCTTCCACCTGATTGGCGTATTCAAAGGATTTTTGCGCCCGGTTGTTCCCTTCTTCTTCGGCTTTATCAATAAAACCCGGGTACATTCTGGTAAACTCCAGGTGTTCGCCGATGACCCCGGCGCTGATGTTATCGATGCTGGAACCCACTCCATCCATGGCGTTGAAATGATTGCGGGCATGTACGGTCTCGGCCTCTGCGGCGGCCCGGAATAAACGCGCCACCTGTTTCAGTCCCTCTTTTTCGGCCTTTTCCGCAAAAAAGGTGTAGCGGCGGTTAGCCTGACTTTCTCCGGCAAAAGCTTCCTTTAAATTATCATCTGTCTGCGTCATTTCAATCCTCCATCTTTCCAATATTTGTCACTATTATATAAGGATACGGGGTAAATTCCAAATGCCAAGTACAGCAAGCAGCTATCAGTACATTTTGACTGAAAGTCATATCCTTTTTAACTGCGGCTAAAAAGGACCTCCAATTTTCTTCTAAATCAGAAAATCTCCGGGTATTTCGCCTTTGGACTAAACAATCAGGTGTCAGCATTGTTTGATAAGAATTATTAAATGTTTATTCCTTCTAGTTTGAGCGGGAAGGTCAGGATGGATTTTGTTAGTTGAAACTTATCCCAACTTACAAACCGTTCCTGGTATCGGTCAGATAGGCTTCCATCTTGTGATTTTTGAGGCGCAATAATAAATCTTCCGCCTGCGCTTTTTCTTCCAGCAACGTAAACAGGGACGGCCCGGAGCCAGCCAGGTGAACGTTGGGAGCGCCGATTTTCAGAATATAATCGTGGTATTTCGCCAGTTCTTCACCGTGGGCAAAGGCGACATTTTCGAAGGTATTAAAGAGCGAAGAAGTTTTGAATTCATGTTTGGATTTCAGATCGGTTATCAACTGCTCTGTAATTTTCCCATCAGTGTAATGACAGGGGCGCAGCATGCCGTACAGCCGTTTGGTTTTCCCCGGCATTGCAGCGACATTCGGGATAATCAGAATCACCCATTGGTGCGGCAGCGGGGGCAAAGATGTAATTTTCTCTCCGCGGCCTTCCATTAAAGCCGTGCCGCCGGAGAGAAAGAAAGAAACGTCAGAGCCCAATTCCCGCGCCAGTGTGTGTAATTTTTCAGGAGCCAGCCCCAGTTCCCAGAATTGGTTGAGACCGAGCAGTACTGCCGCGGCATCGCTGCTGTCGCCGCCCAGGCCGGATATCAAAGGCAGGCGTTTTTTGATCTTGATTGCGGCGCCAGTTTTACAGCCTGTTGCAGCCTGCAGCCGTTTCGCCGCTTTGGCAACCAGGCTTTGATCTCCCGACCACCCTGTTTTATTGCTTTTAAATTGAACGTCTTTGCGCGGTGAAATCTGCAAGGAATCACAGAAATTCAGTGTCTGAATCACGCTGCGTATTTCATGGTAGTCGTCAGCGCGCTTGCTAAGGACTTCCAGTGTCAAATTGATTTTTGCCGGCGCTTCTATGTTTAACATTTTATTGTTTAATCTCCGAATAATTTGGGAAAACATAGTTCATTATCATTCTAAATATGTCCGTCATTTTATCATGCCGCAACGCCCCATTCCTTAATGAGGCTGTCCGAAAATAGATATTCGAAAAAATTTATATGGATTCCCGATCAGGTCGGGAATGACAATTCGTGAATATTCTATTCCAGCTTTGCTGGAATAGAATATTTGTTATTGTCATTGTCGGGCTTAACCCGACAATCCAGGGAATTTCGGACAATCTCAGGCTACTATTTATTGTGCCTATTTATCGCTTCTCTTTAAATGCCCTAAACAAATTTCCCCACTCATCGATAGTCAATGTCTCCGCCCGCCGCTGCGGGTCAATGCCTGCCTGATCCAGAACGGGAATAATCTCCGTTTTCGATACTTTTAAACCATTGGCCAGCGAATTGACCAGTTGTTTGCGATTAGCGCTGAAACCCGCCCGCGCAATATCAAAAAATCCGGTAATATCTGCGGTCTCGATCTTCGAGTGCGGGTAGACGGAGATCTTCAAAATAGCCGAATCAACATTCGGCGCCGGGTAAAAACAGTGTGCGGAGACTTTACCGACCACCATCGGCTTGCCGTACAACTGGACGCTGACGCTGAGCAAGCTCATTTCGCCGGGCTGCGCGGTAATCTGCTTCGCAACTTCTTTCTGTACCATCAAGATCAGCACTGCCGGCTTGACCGGAGCTTCCAGAAAATGGCGGATAACCGCCGAGGTAATATAGTAAGGTAAATTAGCTACGACCTTATAATTTGTGTCTATGCCGAGGATGTCAGCGGGATTTACTTTTAACACGTCGTCATTGATCACGGTGAGTTTTTTTACATCGGCGAAACGGTTTTTCAGAATACCGGCAAGATTATCATCAAGTTCAATCGCGATAACTTTGCCGGCCTGCTCGACCAGTGTTTCCGTGAGCACTCCCAGCCCGGGGCCTACCTCGATTACGGTATCCGTCGAGGTTAATTCAGCCGCGGCAGCAATCTTTTTCAGGATACCGCCGTCGATCAGAAAATTCTGCCCTAATCCCTTTTTCGCATGCAGGTCGTAGGTTGTCAATAACTTTTTCGTTCTGAATAAAAGAGATTCAGTTTGCATCATCATTTTCCCGGGAATCAGGGCAGCCCCAGTTTTTTCTTAATTACCGGCACAACTTTACGCGCGGCTGCCGCGCCGATTTCGATGCACTCTTCTGCCCGTTGAAAATCCGTGAACGCGATGTGCACGACATCCGGTTCGATCACGGCATCGGAGTCCTTGATGGAAGCATTGATGAACTTGGCATCCAGTATATAGAAAGCCTTCATCATGATGGAAAAAATGCTCGGTTCCCGCGTGTCGCTGGTTGCCTTATAGGGAAGAACATTGACGGAGATAACAAAGTCGGCGCCCATATCACGGACGGTTTTGGTCGGCACCGGATTCATCAAACCGCCGTCCACCAGATTCCTGCCGTGCATCTTTACAACGTTAAAAAACACTGGAATTGACGAACTGGCGCGCACAGCTTCCCAGACCTTGCCGTCATGGATCACCACTTCTTCCCCGTTATCGATATCCACTGCAATACAGGAGAATGGAATATGCAGATCCTCAAATCTCGTTTCTGCGCCGATTATTTTTTTCAGTTCTGTCTCGATACGCTGACCCTTGATAATGCCGGTCCACGGTTGCGTGAAATCCGATAAATAACTTTTATTTTCCAGGCCGAAGGCTTTGGCCAGCGGTCGCACCGTGCTAAAATGCGGCAGAGTAAAATCGGAAAAATACCGGAGTCTTTGCGCACCGAAAGCGACAGCCAGCGGCCGCATCGATTTAACGTCTTTTTTACTGGCGTAATATCCGCCGATGATTGCGCCTACACTGGTACCGGCAATCATATCGATGGGAATGCCTTCCTTGTCGAGGACTTCCATCACGCCGATATGCGCCAGTCCTCGGGCCGCGCCGCCTCCCAATGCCAACCCGACTTTCTGCCTGTTCATTCAAACAAGTCCTTGATGTCTTTATCCGCTTTTTCGGGGGAATCATTGCCGTGGGTAAATTCTTCGTAGGATTTCGCCGTGCCCCAGTCTTTCGGCCGGAAGGCCACCGGCATCGGCACCGCATGCCCGAAAATCAAGGCCTGCTGCTTCGGTGCCAGCCTTGCCAGCACAGTTTTCAGTTCATTTTTACCGGAGACGCCGGCCAATACCGCTTCGATATCTTTTTCGTTATCCAGCAAGCAGGTGATCTTGGTGCCCAGCTGCGACATGATTTCCTCATCGATGGCGCTGGGCCGCTGGTCGATCACCAGGAGTGTGACATTATATTTACGCATTTCGCGGGCAATTTCGCCGAAAATGGTCTGGTTGGCGATTTCATGATTGAGAAATTTATGGGCTTCTTCAATCGTAATTACCAGCGGTGTCGGCGGGGTAACTTTACCGGCCATAGCAACTTCGGTTTTTTCCTGGTAACGCTGGTAAATCCGGCGGGCGAGCATATTGGCCACCAGCATGTATGCTGTTATATCGCGGTGCCTGCCGAATTCCAGCACGACGTTCATGCCCCGGTCCAGGTATCCCAATATTGAATCTACTGCGTTTACCTGGGCGTGGGGAACAAGGAACGGCAGGCGCCGGATGGATGCTAAGCCCCGACGCAGGTTGGCAAAGCTACTTTCATGAATATTCAGGTTTTTCAGCAGTACTTCAATTTCATCCGAATCGGACATATCCAGCGTTTCCTGCATCCAGCTTCGGCCCAGATGGCGCTTAAGTTGATAAACGGCTTCTACTGCCTGTTCGGTGAGGTTCAGGGTCTGGCGCAGCAAAGAAATATCTTCCGGGTCAATTTCATCAAAACCGATGCGGACAACAAAATCCGTACTGACGCCGCGGTGCCGGGAGTTCTCTTCATCGAGGGTAAAGACGGCCACTTTTGAGGGGAACAGTTGTTTGAGCGCTTTGACGCCGCCTTTGCCGCCTTCAAAGCTGCCGGCCCAGCCGTATTCATTATGCATATCGAAAATCAGATTGGTGGCTTTGCTCTTTTGCAGCATGCCAATCAGTAACAGGCGGGTTAAAAATGTTTTGCCGGTGCCGCTCTTGCCGAAGATGCCGTTACTGCGTTTCACCAGTGTTTCCAGATTCAGGCAGAGTTTCGTTTCCATGTCCAGCGGATTGCCGATGTAGAAATTAGAATTATTTTCTTTCCCAAAAACAAATTCCATGTCGGCTTCCGAGGCCAGTTTCACGCGGGAAAAATGACTGGGTACGGTCTTGACCGGCTGCGGTTCTTCGTTGATGCCGCTAACTGCATCGCTAATGGTCAACATCGGCAGGACGTGCAGTGAGCCGTAAGTAGCCGTGCCTTCCAGAATTTCCGCCGAGAAAGCGTCCGCGGTATCCGGCGGGGAGATAGCGATTTCCTCATCCGTGACACCGAGGCTGATATCGGTGACCATACCGAAGAAACGCCGTTTTTTACCGTCGATAGTCACATAACGTCCTACCACCATATCCTCAACCGAAGCAGAACTATCCAAACGGACCTCAGTGCCCTTTTCTACCGAACCGGCAACGACAATGCCCAGATTTTGCTCACGTCGAGTTTCCATCATTGTTTCAGCCTCGCCAGAATTGCTTTTAGACGGCGGTAATCGCCGCTGAGAATCGAGGTTAATGCTTTACCGCCGCCGACCAGGAAAGCGCGCGGGTCGGTTTGTTCTTTACTCATTTCGCGCAGGGCGGCTGCAGTCAGGTCTTCGGTGGGAATTTCCAACCGGTTATTGACCAGAATATTGAGAAAATCAAAAGAGCGGCTGAATTCTTTTACTTCTGCGGAATCGCAGGGATAGACAAAAGCATGGATGTGCGCCGGTTTAGCCGGTAAATATTGTAATATTCTGCCGCTGGTTTTTTGTCCGACCACCAATACCTGAAATTCACTGCGTAAAAGTTTCAGCAGCTGGGGACTGGATTGGTAGACGGCTTCTTCCGAAGTTTCGTCCTTGCCGCGGGCCACCGGATGCCTGCCGGGTTCTATGCCGGCCGTGCCTGCCTGACAGACAATGCCGAAAATATCCGTTTCCTGTCCGGTTACTTTGACCAGGCTACCGAGCGCAGGAATATTGTGCAATTCATAGCACTCCGCGGTAAATGCAGAACTGCCGGATTCGACTATTTCACCAATCTTATTCATGATTAAGCTCTAAAATCTAAGTTCTAAACGAATTCCGAATTTTTAAATTACTAATACAAAAGTACTAAAGTTTAACGATATTGTTGCATATTCCCTATTTCAAATTTCGATTTTGGACTTTAGTATTGAATTATTGGTTTTGTTTTTGGTTGGGTATTTAGATATTAGAAATTGAATTGTGCCCTCAGCGTATTCTATACCTACAGCTAATCCGGGTCAACAATTTGTTTGCATTCAGACTGAGATGGTGATAATATCCTGATAATATGTCTCAATTATGAGCAAGTTAGTTTACCTGTGGGAATCAATTTTATTATTAATGCAGGAGTCAGAAAATGGAACAACAACCCCCGGGGGAAAATCCCGGAGACGCACAACAACAGCCGGAAATAATCCTTTCGCCTGCACCATCCCCGGCGGCGCCAAGCCCTGCGCCTGCCGCCAGCCGAATCTGCCCAAATTGCGGTACCGCTAATCCTCCGGATTCGGTTTATTGTCACAAATGCGGCGTGAAACTACCGGACATAGCTTTCCAGAATAAGAAAATCTGCGCCGGCTGCGGGGCGGCAAACGAGCCTACGTCTCAATTTTGCTACAAGTGCGGTTTGCAGCTCCCCGATAAACTGGGCGGCGGCTATGCGATACGTTATGCTGGTTTCTGGGTCAGGTTACTGGCCATTTTCATCGACGGAATTTTATTGGGTGTTGTGATCAGTATTGTTGTCGGGGTAATTGCCGCGGTTATCCTCGGTTCAAAATTGAATTCAGATTGGTTATCCTCTTTTGAAACGAGCGGCAAGTTCGATAGCACATTCTGGATAATATATCTGATATACATTGTGTGCGTTTATGCTGTTCAAACCATATATTACACTGTTGCCATTGGTAAATGGGGTAAAACCATCGGCAAGGCGGCTTTAAAACTCAAGGTGGTGAAGCCGGACGGCTCACGTGTGAGCTACTGGCGAGCATTCGGACGCAGTCTGGCTTACCAGTTGAACGGGTTCACTATGGGTCTCAGCTTCTTGATTATCGCCTTTACCAGTAAAAAACGCGGTCTGCACGATTACGTCGCCGATACAATCGTAATAAAAACCGACTGAATAAAGTAAGGTCTGACAAATGCAATTTCTGCTGATCCCGGTTCTGGGACTGGCGCCGGGTCTTTTTTGGCTCTGGCTGATCTACCGTGGAAATAAATACCGGCCGGAACCGAAAAGACTGGTCATCCGCACGTTCCTGTTGGGTATGGCCGTGACAGTCCCGGTTTCGTTTATTGAATTGGGGTTGATGTTGCCGTATGTTTTCGGACATTTAGGCAACCTCAAAGATTTGAACGTGGACAGTTTGAGCCGCTTGTCCCTGGGGCAAATGGCGTACATGGCATTTATCGTCGCCGGGTTCACCGAAGAACTGTTCAAATTCCTGGTGGTCAGAACCACGATCTATTCGTCTCCTTACTTCGATGAGCCGATCGATGGGCTGGTCTATTCCTCGGCTTCTGCGCTGGGTTTTGCCTCGCTGGAGAATGTGGGCTACATGACTTCTTACGGCTGGCAAACGATACTGGTACGGGCGCCTATTTCCACACTGGCACACGTGGCCTTTTCGGCGCTGTGGGGCTATCCACTGGCGATGCGCAAAATGAAGAAGAAAAACTCAGCGATTTGGCTCTGGTTGGGGTTACTGGGCGCGATGGCTGGGCACGGGATGTTTGATTTCCTGGCCTTCCAGCAAACTGATGCTTTTACCAATATCCCGATCCTGATCGGTATGATCGCATTGTTCGGCGGATTAATCGCTTTCTTTATCGTCTTGATCAAACGCGGGCAGAAAGACTCACCGTTCAAGGATAAAAACGCCGAGTTATTGATTGCTTGCCCGAATTGTCAAACGCATATTCCTTACTACTACGCCTTCTGTCCTACCTGCGGCGCTCAGTTGGCAGTGAACAAAGCGACCTATCCCGAATTTTGCGGTAAATGCGGAGCCGAACTGACCAACAAGACTAATTTTTGCCCGTCTTGCGGCAGCCGTGTGATTAAAAAGCCGGGATTTGTAAATGAACAACATCGATGAGAAGTTCAAGGAATGGACGAAAGGGAAAGACCCGCTGCAGGCCCGTATAAATATCTTCTGTCAGATCAGGGATATCCCTTATACCATCGTGCCGGAGATCATGGATTACCGAGGCTACCGGAATATTCTGAAAACCGGTAAAGGATCCTGTTCACCCAAGCACTTCCTGTTATCCGAAATGTTCCGCCGCCTCGATTTGCCGGTATTTTATGCGGTGTATCCACACCGCTGGGACGAAATCGCCGGAATTATGGGTGAGTATTCGGTCAGGTTGAAAGACATGGCGCTGGCGCTGCCAGTCTCCCGTCACCTGGCCTGTAAGGTAGAGATTAACGATAAACTGGTACTGGTGGATGCCACGCTGGATTTACCCCTGCAAAAAGCCGATTTCCAGGTGAATGCGAATTGGGACGGTAAAAGCGACACAACGCTACCGGTAACTCCGTGCGGTGAGGAGGAATATTATTCCGAGTCCGAGGCCCGCCTGATGCACACGGTTCTGGACGACCGCTTCCGCGCTTTCTATCCGGAGTTAAACCTGTTCCTAGACCAAATGCGGAGGCTTTATAATTATTTGCTGGTAATTCCGGAGTAAGAAAGATACAACCTGCGGTAATAATCAATAATCAAGAAAGCACTAAGTCTGAATATCGAAATCCGAAACAAATTCAAAAGACACAAATGGATACAACGGTGGGGGCGACCGGCCGGTTGCCCGTACAAATAATCCGGTCACCCGTACAATTAATACAGTATTAAATTCCGAGTTCCAATCACCAAATCTCAAACAAAATACGAAATACTAATATCGAAATCCGAAACAAATTCAAATGTTCAAGTTATAAAGATGTAAATGGATACGATCTTCGCTCATGTGGATGCATAGCCCTACATCCACCGCCTCTCTGAAATTGCTTCGTTCCTTATAATGACGATGGGCGGTCGAGTTCGTACATCATACTTTTAATGCGCATCGTATGAGTATCTTCGAAAATTCGACCCTACGGGATAGTTGACAGCTAACGGCTAATGGCTTTCCATCTGTGACTTTGGGCTTTGTATTGATTTTACCCTTAGGTTATACTTAGTTTATAGTCCGGAAAGGTGGTCTGAAACGTGCCTGTAGCTGAACTCATCGAAAAAGCAAAAACATATCTCCCGCCCGAAAAAATGGCTGTCATCGAGCGGGCCTATGAGTTTGCGGCCAAGGCCCATGAAGGCCAGACGCGGAAATCCGGCGAACCTTACATCGAGCACCCATTACACGTGGCGATGATCCTGGTGAACCTGCAGCTGGATGCCAGTTCGCTGGCCGCGGCTCTGCTGCATGACGTCGAAGAGAATTGCGGTGTGGAAAACGCCGAGATAGTGGAGAAGTTCGGGCCGGAAATTGCCAAACTGGTGGACGCCACGACCAAACTGGGCAAGATTTCACTTACAACCACGAATGTCACCCCCAGGCGCGGCAGCGGTCTAAGCGGCGCAAGCCAGGCGGAGAACCTGCGGAAAATGCTGGTAGCGATGGCAGAAGATCTGCGGGTGGTTTTCATCAAACTTGCCGACCGTTTGCATAATATGCGCACACTGCAGGCGCTTACGCCGGAACAGCAATTACGTATTTCCCGCGAGACACTGGATATCTATGCGCCGCTAGCGCATCGTTTGGGCATCTGGGAAGTGAAATGGCAGCTGGAAGACCTGTCTTTTCGCTACCTGGAACCGGAGAAATACCGCCGCATCGCAACATTGATTGCCAGCAAGCGTGCCGACCGCGAGCGTTTTATTGCGGAAGTGACCTGGCTGCTTAAACAAGAATTTGAAAAGGCAGGCATCAAGGCGGAAATCACAGGCCGCGCGAAGCACATTTACAGTATCAACCAGAAAACTGAAAAATATATTGCCATGGGCAAAGATTTCGATGATATCCACGACCTGCTGGCATTAAGAGTGGTGGTGGAGACGGTTCAGGATTGTTATGCCTCTTTAGGCATTGTCCATAACCTCTGGCATCCGCTGCCGGATCAGTTCGATGACTATATTGCTAATCCCAAGATGAATGGTTACCAGTCCCTGCATACGACAGTAATGTGCGAACGGACGACGCCGCTGGAGATCCAGATACGCACGCGGGAAATGCACCGCATTGCCGAATACGGTGTGGCTGTGCACTGGCGCTATAAAGATGGCGGACGGAAAGATAACAGTTTTGAAAACGGTATCGGTTGGCTGCGGCAATTGATCGACTGGCACCGGGAATTGAGCGGAGCGGAAGAGTTCCTGGAATCCGTGAGAACAGACGTGTTCAGCGACCAGGTTTTTGTCTACACGCCGAAAGGGGATGTGAAGGACCTGCCGAAGGGTTCTACTCCGCTGGATTTTGCCTATCGTATCCATACAGACCTGGGAAACCGCTGCATCGGTGCCAAGGTAAACTGTAAACTGGTGCCGCTGAATACTGAACTGCATAACGGCGATATTGTGGAAATCATGGCCAGCAAAGGGACCCGCGCGCCCAGCCGCGATTGGTTGAATCAAAACCTCGGTTACATTAAGACTACGCACGCACGTTCGAAAATCAAGCAGTGGTTTACAAAGCAGGAGCGGACGGAAAATGTCGAACGCGGGCGGGAAATTCTGGATAAATTCATGCGGCACCTTGGCATTAAATTCACCGAGCGGGAAAAAATTTCGAAATTATTCAGTTACGATACCATCGATGAATTTTACGCGGCGCTGGGTTACGGAGGCGTGACCACACAGCAAATAGCCTCCAGACTAGCGCCGGAACAACCTGAAGTAGTGAAACCAACCGGTACGACACCGGCCAAGGTCTCGACGTCTTCCATCAGGGTGCTGGGAGCGGGCGATATGCTGACAAGTCTCGCTCAATGTTGCAATCCGGTGCCCGGAGATGAGATAATCGGATTTGTAACACGCAATCGCGGTGTCAGTGTTCACCGCAAAGATTGCATTAACATTATTAATGAGGAAGAGAAAGAAAGGCTCATTGAGGTCGATTGGGGACAGACCGGGACGACTTATCCGGTTTCAGTGGTGGTGGATGCTTTCAACAGGGTCGGCCTGGCGCGGGATATTACTGTAGTAGTGGCCGCGGAGAAAGTCAACATCGCTAACATGAATGTCTCCGAAAAACCCGACCAGCAAGCGATGATTTCGATCACAATCGACATCGAGGATCTGGGGCAGTTGAGCCGTGTTCTATCCAGGATTGAAGGTGTCCGCGGGGTCATTAATGTCACCCGTGCGGGTGAAGGGACATCGATCAAACCTACTTCGTAATGTTAAAAATATTTTAATTTGCATATAAGGCTATGGACACAGTGTAAGGAGGTAGAAATTGCCTAATATAGATTCATCAATCAGACAGTTGCGTACGGACGCCAAGCGGACTATTCGGAATAAAGCTATCCGCACAGAGTGTAAGAGCAGTATTACCAAGGCGGAAAAAGCGATTAACGCCGGTAAAGCGGATACAGCCAAGACCGCAGCAGCGACCGCCCTAAGCACGCTGGATAAAGCGGCTTCAAAGGGTATTATTCATCCTAATAATGCTGCCCGCCGCAAAGCCCGTTTGATCAAGAAATTAAACGCCGTAAAATAGCAACTTCCGATACTTGAGATAGAGCTTGAGCCGTATTCTATATAACCTAGAATACGGCTCAATTTTGTTTAAATTTCTTAAGTTGTGAGTGGTGAGTAGGGGAAAATACGACCATGGGGGCGACCGGCCGGTCGCCCGTAAAAATAATCCGGTCGCCCGCAAGGATGGGAAAAACGGGAGAATTACACCTGGGGGGCTGGCACACACTCTACAGAAATTCCAAACCCCAAGCACCAAACTACAAACAAATTCAAAATATGAAATAAATAATTTGAAAATGGATACCGTACATTTCCTTCGTCAAGTATTTCGACTGCAGTCTCAAGCTTTCGGCGGAATGGTGGTTTGGGATTGAATACCCCGCCTCCCTGAGATTGCTTCGTTCCTCGCAATGACACTTGGTGGGGACGGCTGTACCACTATCCGGCTGAGAGCTGATTGCTGACAGCTCGTTTCAGCGGCCTTTGATGTAGTCTTTGAGGTTTTTATTTTTAGCCAGGGCTTTTAAAGCGGCAGGAAAAAATTTGCCGGCAACAATGAGCGCGATGACAATGTACCAGATCACCAGCAGGCCGGAATGAGTGCCGCCCAGCCAGAACAGGAACGGCAATACCAGTAAAGCTATTCCCATCGATAACGCGACATTGCGGGTTAACGCGAAAAATAACAAGACGACGGCAATAATAATTCCCAACTGCAGCGGATAACCGTAGACCGGCATGACGATCAATAATGAACCGGCGATCACGCCGATACCTCTGCCGCCGCTGAACTTAAGCCAGATCATCCAACTGTGCCCGACGACAGCAGCGACTACCGCAATTAATACATAGGGCTGATCAAGATGCAGCGGCCAATAGGCAATTGCTGCCACGGCGGCACCTTTGGCGATGTCGATCAAAGCGACTATAAGGGCAGGAACCAGGCCGACTTCTTTGAAGGTGTTCAGTCCGCCGACATTGCCGCCGCCGAGTTTGCGGATATCCTTACCGGTTTTCAGGCGTGTGAGGATATAAGCAGTGGGTATAGAGCCGATGAAATAGCCGATGACGAAAACGATGAGTGTTGTTAAAAACCCATTTCCGATCATACCGGCCTCGTCAGAGTTCTATTTTTTTGAAAATACCGGTGTGCACCAGTTGGCGTATTTTTTGTTCTTTCCCAGGATAACATCGGCGTAGAGATTTTGCAGTTTTTTAGTAACTTTGCCGATTTCTCCGTTAGCGACCTTGCGGTGGTCGATTTCGGCGATGGGCGTGATATGCGCGGCGGTGCCGGTCATGAAGATCTCGGCGACGTTATAAAGTTCGATGCGGTTGATATGTCTTTCTACCGTTTCGATGCCCAGTTCATTTTTAGCTAATTTGATCACGGTATCGCGGGTGATGCCGACTAAAACACCGTCCGAAGCGGGCGGCGTGATGAGTTTTTCATCGACGATCATGAAAATATTCTCGCCGCTGCCTTCCGCCACATAACCGGAGGGGGTGAGCATGATGGCTTCATCGAAACCGTTCTCAACAGCTTCTGTTTTGGCTAAGGCATTGGTGACGTAGAGGCCGGTGATTTTGGCACGCGGTACTTCAGTGGGGAAACGCCATGAAGAGACGCAGCAGCGCGCGCGGTCGGTATCAATGTAGCGCCCCCAGGGGAAAACGAAAGCAAAGAAATCATTATCCAGATTGTGGAGGCGGACGCCCATTGCCTCAGAACTTTTATAGGCAACGGGGCGCACGTAAACATCTTCTTTGAAATTGCATTTGGCGGTCAGTTTGACGGTAATATCGCAAAGATCCTCGACGGTATATGGCAGCGCGATATTCATGACGCGGCAACCGCTCATCAGGCGTTCGTAGTGTTCTTTCAGGCGGTAGAGGTAGAGCTGGTTGTCTGCCTTGTTCCAGTTGCCGCGGATACCCTCGAAGACACCTGTGCCGTAGTGGGCAAAGTTGGTCATGATGCCCATTTTAGCGTCTGCCAGCGGTATGTACTTTTTCTGATAATAGGCGTATGAAGGCATTTTAATAATCTCCTTTTCTCAGCGGGTATAATTGCAAACGCCGGAGGACATTTTAAATCCTCCGGCGGCCGTTGAGAATGATAAACTACAAAACTATTCCTTCTTTTCGGGCTTTGCGGCCTTTTCACCTTTAGCGGGGGCTTCTTTCTTTTCACCCTCGGCAGGGGCAGCGCCTTCTGCGGCAGCCTCACCTTCAGCGGCAGCTTTCGGTTTTTCAACAACCTCAGCGACTTCAACCGCAATTCTGGCGACAACTACACCCGGTTCGTTGACTATAGTGACATCGGGTATGGCGTTCAGATCTCTGACGCGGATCATCTGGTCGGCGGTGATCAACGGAGAAATATCTACCTCGACGATACTCGGGATGTTAGTGGGCAGACATAAAACTGTCAATTCGTTGAGCTCCTGCACCAGAGAGTTACCTTTCATCTTGGCGGCTGACGATTCACCTGTTAACGTGATGGGGACATTAACTCTGATATTTTCTTTCAAATTCAATTGGTAGAAATCGACATGGAGCACGCCGCCCTTGAAATTATCGATCTGGACCTCGCGGATCATGACCGTGCGCGGGGCATGCTCGTGGCCCAGTTTGAGGCTGACGAGTTTGGTGTGCCCGGCGTCTACCAGGATATTCCGCAGAGCGTTAGTATCGCATTGTATCGCTAAAGAATCCACACCGGGTCCAAAGAGATGCGCCGGGGTGACGCCCTGACGGCGTAATTCCTGCACTTTTTTGCCCTCGATGTGTCGTTTCGTTGCTTTTAGTTCTAAAGTCGCCATGTTTATATGTCCTCCATATTAGTCAACAAATATATATTAAAGCATATTTTGGGGCGGATGGCTACTTTTGAAGCTAAGGGACGAAATAACCAAATTCCAAAAACCAGGTACCAATCAATAATCAAATAAATCCGAAATCCGAATATCAAAATACCCAATAAATTAAAAATCCATATTATTCAAATGAATAATAGCGAAGGCCGGAATGGAAATCATGGTTAGCCTTTCGTTCTGTATTCGGCGTAATCAACCATTTTAGCCAGGACGAACGCGGCGCGCTTCGGGTCGAAGTAGACAGGGATGCCTTTTTCTTGCAGGAACTTTGCCTGCGGTTCCACTAAACCGGCGATATCGAATAATGAGATTGCCATTGGTTTAGTTGCGTTTTGGGCAACTTCGGCCAGGTCTTTGACAGTGACAGGATTATCCGGTCCGGTAATCGTGATTAACATATCCACATTGGCATCGTCGAGGAGAATTTTCGCGGTTTGCCCATAGAGTTTGGGATTGACGAGCACTCCGGCGCCGATATCGGTAGGGTTGGCGGCAGTCGTCCCGATAGCGGGCAGCAGTTGCAGGAGTTTTTGATTGGTTGTTTCGGTATATTTTGCCATTTCCAGCCCCAGCATGAGGCAATTATCCGCCGTGCCGACATTGGTCCCGGCCATCCCGGATAATATAGTGACCCTGCGGCCATTAGGTAGCGGCAACCGGTAAAAACCCAGAACGCAATCTACCACTTCTTCGATACTGTTCACGCTAATAATACCGGCCTGCTTGAACATGGTTTGCCAGACTTGCCGGGAACCGGCCAACGATCCGGTGTGCGCCTGGGCAGCACGCGCGCCGGATTTGGTGAGACCGCCTTTCCAGATAATGATCGGTTTTTGTTTGGAAATTGTACGAGCGAATTCATAGAACCGGCGGCCGTCTTTAATTCCTTCGAGGTAACCGGCGATGACGGCGGTTTCTTTATCCTGGCCGAAATATTCCAGAAAATCGGCAGCGCTGAGGTCACTTTCGTTACCATAGCCGACTACTTTACTGAACCGGATATTCTTACCGGCCAGGATCTGGCAGGTATAATCGGCAAAAGAGCCGCTCTGAGAAAGGATGGCGAGTTTGCCGCTTTCGACCGGTAATCCTCCAACCATGAGAGCGCCGGGGAAAGTGCAGATTTTGGATGCCGGGCAATAGAAACCGTTGGCATTAGGCCCGATGAGCCGGACGCCGCCTTCGGCAGCAATGCGCGCCATTTCCAACTCGATTTTTTTACCTTCTTCATCTTTTTCCCTGAAACCGGAAGTGAAGAGGAGCATGCCCCGGACACGTTTTTCTACACATTCCCGCGTCAATTTAAGCACTTCCATCCGAGGCACCAGCGATATTGCCAGGTC
>PMMG01000008.1 GCA_003162335.1 Dehalococcoidia bacterium | reverse complement strand
AGGCCAAGCAAACTGAGGAAACCATCAAAGTGAAAGATATTGCTGAAATCATCGCAGAATCCACTACAAAGTAATCTTGATCATCCTGATTCATGTAGAAACTAAAGGGAGGGGTACAAACCTCTCCTTTTTGTTCCGGCGCGGTTTGTTGACAAATGGATATCATTATTATCTGAGCAATTTGGCGATTGCAGTATTTTCTGATTTTTAGTCTGGTAATCTACTAACTTAAATATTAGTAAAGTAATATACTAAATGGTAGGTTCAGATTATACCTAAACTAGGCTAATTATTTTCTATTATGATTATTCTGATACAAATGATGCTAATAATTTACATTCGACTTAAGTAGTGGTAAAATGTTTCATACTAGCTTATTAATAACACCCAAAATGATTTTTTCTGTGTGCCTGCGATAAATCCAGGGATAATAAGATAAAACTACGAAATTTCTGGATACATTAAATTATAGGTAAGGATCGCGGTAGCGTTTATCCATGAGGTGCTGAATGTTATATAATGACAGTTTTTGTTAGCTACAATAAGACTACTTGATAGTACTCAATAATACTTTAATACCCTCTTTCACAAGGCAAAATTAACCCTTGTAATGTAAAAATTGTTTGGGGGTGTTTATTAATACCGTTCAAAATCGATGCAGAACAAAAGTACNNTAAACTTAATAAGTTATATAATTTGGATAAGTAAAATTAATATGCAGACAAAACTGATACAGTCAGGTTGGATTATACATGGTGATGAATAAACCGAAGAACTACCCGAAAATATCGGCAGTAATTTGTACTCTCAATGAAGAAAAAAACCTGCAATATGTCTTGCCTAAAATTCCACAATGGATGGATGAAATCATTCTTGTAGATGGGCNNTGTACGATATTCGATGGCGAATATCTGAAGTAGCTTGCAGTATAACATCGGTTTTCAGGCTTTGTCAATCGTTAAAGAATAAAGACGGCCATCCAAAGAATTGAATTTAGGAGAGCAAATTAATGGAAACGGTCGAATTTGCCGGTTTAAAAAACTGTATCCATATTTCCAATAATATTATTGATTTAATTGCTACGACTGATATTGGCCCGAGCATTCTGCGTTTTGGATTTATCCATGATCGGAATGAATTCACCGTCAGGTCGGGGAACCGATTTGCGGGCCATATTATCAGGCATGCGCCGGAAGTGCGCGAGCGTAATTGCCCGGCCCTGGATCCGGTAAAAGTTGAGGAACATGATACTTTCATCCGCTTGACCCCACCTACGGAAAAGCCAACCGGTATCCAGAAAGAAATGGACATTCCTTCAAATATCGAAGGTAACCATGTCAGTATTGTGCATCGTCTTTATAACCGCGGCCTCTGGCCGATCGAAATTGCGCCGTGGGCATCTTCCCTGATGCCGCCGGGCGGAGGCGGAAGGGCAATTGTGCCGCTGCCGCCGCGTTTTCCCCGCCGCGGGGGTGGGCCGTTAACGCCCACATGTTCGATCGCCGTATGGTGTTATTGCAAACTGAATGATCCTCGGCTGGTGTTGGGAGAAAAGTACGTCATGCTCAAGCAGGATGCCACTGTACCCGGCGCGTATAAATTCGGCATGATGGTCTCCGACGGCTGGGCTGCCTATTATAATGACGGCCATCTTTTTGTCGTTACTTATGCTTATAAACCGGAGGCTGTTTACCCCGATTTTAATAGTCCGGTGGAACTCTTTACCGCCGAGGAGTTTGAATTCGAAACGGTTGCTCCGCTGGTCAAATTAAACCCAGGCGCATCCGCCGAACACATTGAAAACTGGTTCCTTTTCCGCGATGTTCCCCAGCCGCAGAACGATAATGATATAGATTCGAATATATTGCCCTTAATCCGGAAGATTAAATCTGCCTGTGTATAAAAGGAGAGATAACAATGAAATATCGTAAATTTGGTAGTCTGAATTGGAAAGTGTCGGCGCTGGGATTCGGCGCAATGCGTTTGCCGGTGATTAATAATGATTACGGCAATATTGAAAAACCCGCTGCCATTGAAATGATACGCTATGCCGCCGATAATGGTGTGAACTATTTTGATACCTCTTATATATATCACAATGGAAACAGTGAGATCGTGCTTGGCGAGGCTCTAAAGGACGGCTACCGTGAAAAGGTGCGGATTGCCACTAAACTACCGTGCTGGATAGTTAATTCCGTGGGTGATTTCGACCGGATTCTCAACGAACAATTAAAAAGATTAAAAACCGAAAAAACCGATTTTTATCTTTTACACGGTCTTAACAGGATAATGTGGCCCAAAATGCGCGACCTCGGTGTACTTAAATGGGCCGAAGGTGCGATCGCGGACGGACGTATCGGCGCATTAGGATTCTCATTTCATGACAGCTACGATATTTTTCAAGGGATAATCGATGCTTACGATGGCTGGAGTTTATGCCAAATCCAGTACAATTTAATGGATCAAGAGTTCCAGGCTGGGACAAGTGGGCTCAAATACGCTCATAAAAAAGGTTTGGCAGTAGTGGTGATGGAACCCTTGAGGGGCGGCTTGTTTGTGAGATCGCCGGATGTGGTAACCAGATTAGCGGACAATACACACAGCAAAACGACACTGACAGGATTGGCTTTTCGATGGGTCTGGGATCACCCCGAAGTGACTCTAGCACTGAGCGGAATGAGTACCATGGCACAGGTTAAAGAAAACATCGCATTTGCTGAACATTCTCAACCGCATAACCTGACTGCTGATGAAGGAAAACTGGTCGCACAAATTCATGATGCGTATCTGTCATTATCACCGGTTGCCTGTAACGGCTGCCAGCTTTGCATGCCATGTCCGGCCGGGGTCGAAGTAGACGTCGCACGAGTTTTTGATTTTTATAAGTCGGCTTTTATGTATGATGATGCCGCACACCAGCGATCGATGTATATCGACCCTATGATGTTCAACCCGGCATCCCGCGGCGATAAATGCACAGAATGCGGTGAGTGTGTTGAAAGATGCCCGCAGAAACTCCCGGTACCGGAATTGCTGCAGAAAGCGCATGCGTACCTGACCGAAAAAGAATGAGTCAGAAGTTAAGAGCTGTGTGGTCATTAATAATTAGTCGATCTTTCTGATCCACGGCAAGAAAATCAAACATATAGAGACAACCAGTACTAAAAATACTCCAAGGCTGCCGACTGCTATCTGAGCGCCGATAAATTGAGTCATGATTCCTACGAAGAATGTGCCCAAATTGGAGGCGGCCCCGCACATCAAAAGTAGGCTCATCACTCTACCAACATATTCCTTGTCCGAAATACTTTGAATTAATATGTTTCCCATTACAATATGCCCTGCTTGTCCCATACCGATCAATATCATCATACCGATCGAGAGGAGATAGGAACGGGAAAAAGCAAAAACGACCAGAGCAATGCCCAGGTTTAAACCTGCGTAGACCATAATTGAGCCTCTCTTGCGGGGCGGTAAGGATGCATAAAAGAGCGAGGCAACCAACGCGCCGATAGCGCTTACACTTTGTAAGATACCCTGCCCACTAGCCCCGACGTGAAGTATGTCTACAGCAAAGATAGGCATAAGCTGTGTACGGGGCATCGCCACGACAAAGCAAATCAAATTGAAAACGATGACAAAAAGCAGAGCTCGATTCCCCTTTATGTATTGCAATCCTTCTTTTATATCCACCAGTGTATTGCGACCGCGCGAAGCAATGATTTTGGTTGCAGGTAAGAAATTCGTCAATGTAATCGCTATCAGATAAAGACCAACCATTGTGCCGTACACAGCTTGATATCCGGCTCCAGCGATCAAGAAACCGGCAATAGCCGGCCCGACCAGCGTTGTCAAATTTTGCCCCATGCTGTTTAAAGACACCGCATTCATCAATTGATCTCTATTTACGAGATCAGTAATCATTGCTTGCCGTGCCGGCATGGCTAGCCCATTAAAGATCCCGCTGAATGTGGAGGTCATTATCAAAATCCACCAGCTTCCAGCGTGGCTTTTACTCAAATAACCTGTAAAAAGGGCAATAAGAATGATTAAAGCCGAACAACATTCCCCTAACTGACTCAATTGCAATAATCGTTTCTTTTGTACACGGTCGGCGAGCGCGCCGCCAAAAAGCAGTAATATAAGCTGAGGCAGTGCTGTAGCCAGTGCAGTGGTCCCTAATATTGCCGCAGAATCGGTTAGATAATAAACAAGAAAGGATTGGGTAACCATCTGCATGTTAGCTGAGATCCATTGTCCCATCATGCCGAAATAATAATTACGGAATGCTGGAGACTTTAAAGACTCGAATGTTCTAACATTGTTTGGTAATAGCTTGCCCAATACAGCCCTCAAATCTATGCATTATAAACATTTAAGCTACCTTACTAAAATC
>PMMG01000122.1 GCA_003162335.1 Dehalococcoidia bacterium | reverse complement strand
GAGGAAAATTTCTTTTATACATTTAATGAATTACACAGCAGCAACCGGCAGATCGTGGTCGCCAGCGACCGGGCGCCAAAATCCATCCCGCTGATGAAAGAACGTTTGCGCTCCCGCTTCGAGTGGGGACTGGTCGCCGACCTGCAACCGCCGGACTTTCAAACACGGCTGGGTATCCTGCAGCACAAAGCGCAGCGTGATGATATTACAATCAATCCGGACGTACTGGAATACATTGCACTGCAAGTAAAAGAAAACATCCGGGCGCTGGAAGGATCATTGAACAGGGTAGTTGCCTATTCCAAACTATTGAATACTGCCGTCACACCGGAGATCGCCTCCCGCGCCCTATGCGATATCGCCAGCAAAGAGCCGCAATTAGCGCCGATCACGCCGCATCTTATTACTGAAACGGTCGCCGGAACTTTCCAGTTAACCCTCACCGACCTGCGCGGCCGAAGACGAGACGAAGCGGTTGTGCTGGCCCGGCAGATGTGCATGTATTTGATGCGGCAGGAAACCGAATGCTCGTTATCTGAAATCGGCCGTGAATTAGGCGACCGCAGTCCGGCTACAATCAGCTACGCATATGAAAAGATGTCTAACGCTATCAACAACGACCCGCACCTGAAACGCCAGGTCTTCAATATCCAGCAGAAGCTCTATTCCGCCCGCAACCAGACCATTTAACAGTTTTACAAAGTCTTCACCTGCCAACTCTATTTTTTTAATAACTCCTGTTTCCTTTTGATAACTTATTCCCCCGTTGATACTGGAAAAATGGCCACATTTATTTTTCCTGCCATGTTTAACGCCTGTTACGCTGCATAAAATTATATTATTATCATTGGTCTCTTCATCCTTAAATAGAAATAATTAGTGATTTAGTGCACGATAACATTCTTCAAAGGGTAAGTTTGATTCTGATAAACGCCAAATAAAGAGCGAAGCAGGATGAAGATAAATGCACTAATTTTTGATAAGTTGAGATTTGCGGGAATGCATATTAAGTAATATCATTTTGAAATAGAACTAATCCTGAGGAGGGCGGCATTATGAAGATTAAAACCGAGAGACGCGCGCATCCGCGCAGGTGGCTGGTTGCTCTGATTGCCAGCGCGGTCATGGGGATTGCACTGATACTGATAACCAGAGAAATTTTCATACGGAATCTTATACCTTCTATAGTGAACCAGCAGAAATATATATATTCTGCCGAAGCAGCCTTGCTGGGGGTTTCGTTAACTGAAATGCTGGCGCGCGTCGTCTCCCACAGTACGCATGAACATGAACGACAATTTTTCGGTCCGCGTTTCCGGATAATGGTCCGGATTGTCGGTTATTTGACAGCTATCGTTTCAGTTATTTTAATCCTGTCTTCGAATCCGACATTGGGAATCAGTGCCGGCGCAATCGCCGGAATCGTGATAGCGTTTGCCACGCAAAATCTTATCGGTAATATGCTGGCTGCCGTATTAATTATCAATACCCGGATGGTGCAGATCGGGGAAGAGATCACGGTGACCGACATCAAAGGAATAGTGGCAGATATCAATCTGTCCCACACTATTGTCCATGTTGATGATGATATTGTTTACATACCGAATACGGTGATGGTATCCAATGCGGTCCGGAGGAAAAAGAGAACAAGTACAGATGGATGGGCTGAGTGACACGCAAGATGGGTCAGTCTGTGGGGAAGTCCGGTGGTTCTTTTATGGTAGAATACGGCTGGAGGAATGGCCTCGTTAAAATAAGTGTACATAGCTTGAATGTAACTAAGGAAAAAGCAACGCTCAGAGTGTACTTGAACTTGTTGTAATGCGCCATAACATCGAATGTTTGATATAACTGAAATTAAAGTAAAAGCCGGCCGCGGCGGGGACGGAGCAATTACCTTTCGCCGGGAGAAATTCGTGCCGTTCGGCGGTCCGGACGGTGGGGATGGGGGAAAAGGCGGAGATGTCATCATCCAGGCCGATCCTGCGGTGATGAATCTGTGGGGATTTAAAAAGAAACAATTGTACAAAGGCGACAACGGCGGCGCCGGGGCTGCCCAGAAAAAGCACGGCAGGAACGGAGACCCGCTGATTCTCAAGGTACCGGAAGGGACTGTCGTTTACGAAAAAAGTGATGACGGTCTGGATAGTTTGCTGGGTGACCTGGAGAAAGACGGCGACCAGGTAGTGGTGGCCCACGGCGGCAGGGGCGGTCTTGGGAATGTTCATTTTGCTTCTTCCACCAATCAAACTCCGCGGCTGGCACAATCCGGAGAAATGGGGGAAGAGAAGGTTGTCGCGCTGGAATTGAAATTGATTGCCGATGTCGGCATTATCGGTTACCCCAATGTGGGGAAATCGTCATTGTTAGCGCTGGCGACAGCCGCGAAACCGCAAATCGCCGATTATCCGTTCACAACCCGCGAGCCGATTGTCGGTGTAGTGGGAGTGGAGTATGAAAACTTTGTGCTGGCAGAAATTCCAGGACTGATCGACGGAGCCCATCTGGGACGCGGATTGGGGCACGATTTCCTGCGGCACAGCATGCGCACCCGGATCCTGATACACCTCGTGGACGGCACCGCGGAGTCGCCGCTGGACAATATGATTAAAGTCAATAATGAACTGGCCTTGTTTGATACTCAACTGGCAAGAAAACCGCAGATCGTCGTGATTAATAAAATCGACTTGCCGGAAGTGCAGGAACGCAAGAGCGAAATAAAAAAGGCTTTTCGTGAAGCTGATATCGATGTGCATTTTATTTCCGCCGTGACCGGTGAAGGAATCCCCGGGTTGATGAAAACAATCAATACGCTATTGAAGGAAAGCAAGGCCCAAGCACCGGAACCGGCGCCGCGGATTTTCCGTCCGCTGCCGCGGCATAAAACGGTTTCGATCAGCCGCGAAGGCGATGTTTTCGTGATCAGTGAGCCGGAGCTGGAGCGGATCGTCTCCCGGGTAGATATGTCCGATTCCACGATCCAGGGGCAGATCCTCGGACAGATGACCAGATTGCACATCGATAAAGCACTGGAGAAAGCCGGTATTCAGCGCGGCAATGTCATCCGCTGCGGCAATTCAGAGTGGGAATGGTAACAAATGAAAACCGGTATCCTGGGCGGCACTTTCGACCCTGTTCATAACGGCCACCTGGCAATTGCTGAGGAAGCCAGAAGTTACCTGAATCTGGACGAAGTGATTTTTCTACCGGCCGGTCAGCCCTGGATGAAAGCCGACAGGTCGATTTCGCCGGCGCGCGACCGCGTGGCGATGCTCAGACTGGCGCTGCAGGATAAACCCCGGTTTAAACTCTCCACGATGGAAGTAGAGTATGAGGGGCCGTCTTATTCGGTAGATACCATTGCCCAATTAAAAGCAACGGCTGCAGAGGCCTCTGATATTTATTTCATCATCGGCTGGGATAATTTAAACAAATTACCACGCTGGAAAGACCCCGGCAGATTGATCGAATTGTGTTTTCTGGCGGCAGTTCCCCGGCCCGGTTACGACCGTCCGAATATGAAAAAGCTGGAAACAGAATTACCGGGTATATCGAAGAAAGTGATCCTGATGGACGAGCCGCGGTTAGACATCAGCGCCACCGATATACGTAATAAAGCGGCCCAGGGTTTACCTATCGGTCAACTGGTACCGGCAGTGGTGGAAAAATATATTAAAGAAAACGGATTGTACCAGAAGAAATGGGATAACTAAAATCCGAAATCCCAAATAAATTCAAATAATAAATCCCAAGCTCAGCTATAATTCTCTCTTAGTCTCTCCTTAAAAAGGAGAGAGAATGAGGCGCTCCTGACCTTCCCACACAGCTCTTTTTGCTTTGTATATCTTACCCGAGATGAAGCAAAGTATACGGTTCCTCCGTCAAGTACATTCGGTTGCGACCTCCGACCTTCGGGCCTGTGCCGGAATGGGTACCCAGCAGCGCAGTGGCTAATTATTCAGCAGAGACTTGATTTCCCTTTCTGTCAACTCTCTGGTCTGGCTTTCTTTCAACGCACCGAGTAACAGTTTACCCATGCGGATCCTTTTTAACGCCCCTACTCGGTATCCCAGATGAGCAAACATCCGCCGGATCTGCCGTTTTTTGCCTTCGTGGATAGTCAGGCTGTAATTGAACGGCGCCGCGCGCACTTCTTTAATCGATGCTTGAGCGGTCATACCGTCTTCCAGCCGTACCCCATGTTCCAGATTTTGTTTTTCATGCGGTGTAAGTATCCCGTCGATCTGTACCAGGTATTCTTTTTCGTGTTCAAATTTAGGGTGCGTCAACTGGTAGGTCAGCGCACCGTCGTTGGTTAAGATCAATAATCCGGTGCTATCTAGGTCCAGCCGGCCCACAGGATAAAGACGCAGTTTTTTATACTGTTCCGGGAGAATATCCAGGATTGTCCGCCGGCCGCGGTCGTCACTGGTAGTGGAGAGCAGACCTTCCGGTTTATTCAACATAAGGTAAACGACCTGCTCCGCTTTCAGGTTAACCGGACGCCCCTCATAGAATATGCGGTCGGTTTCGGTGTTTAGCGGCAGGCGGAAATTCTCGGCGGCGGCACCGTTGACGGTGACTTTGCCCGCTTTAATGGCTTCGGTCATCTTGCGGCGGCTGCCCAGGCCGGCTTCAGTCAATAGTTTCAGTAAAGTTGTTTCTGCCATTTTAATTTTTCTTTCCTTGCTACTGTTAAGTATAAAGGTTATGGTTCCTGAAGGCCAATAAACCGGTTAATAATCAAGAAAAATTCGAAGCACTAACCACGAAATACCAAATAAATAATAAAATCTAAATTCAAAATGCAAATTATTTATCTCGACCTCAGGAAGACCTGGACATGGAAGTCAAGGCAGGTTTTCTTTTGTAAAAAGTGGTAATATATTCAACAATTGACAACCAGTTTAGAGACTAGCATAATAGAGAGAAGTATGTAATATAGGCAAATCCGGGGTTCTTTATGGTCTCGTTTTGCCTTTATAAAGTCTAGGAAAAGGAGTGTAAATGAACGGTCTACTCAATCTCGGTCATCATGGGCTCAATACATTTGAGCAAATTGCTGTTGTCCTGGTCCTTGTCGTAGCCTTCATTGCCCTGGGGTACGCGTGGATATTACGCGGCATCGTGATGAAGAAAGACAAAGGCACCCCCAAGATGCAGGAGGTTTGGAATGCAATCCGCGTCGGGGCGGACAGCTACCTGGCCCGTCAGCTGAAATCAATTTTGCCGACAATTGTCGTACTGACGGTAGCTCTTTTCTTCAGTGTTTTCGTAGTCAAGCCAAGTGAACAGGCATCGCTGGAGTTTCCGAATAACACGGTCTGGATTATCGCAATCGGCCGCAGCATTGCCTTCATTGTCGGCGCAACCTTCTCCCTTTTAGTCGGCCAGCTCGGTATGCGTATGGCCATCCAGGCTAATGTCCGTGCCAGTTCGGCGGCCAGACGCAGCCTGAATGAATCTCTCTCGATTGCTTACTACGCCGGTACCGTTACCGGTATGCTCACCGATGGTTTGGGCTTACTCGGCGGCACTGTCATCTTCATTATCTTCGGTAAAGCCTCCCCGGATGCGCTGCTCGGCTTCGGCCTGGGCGGCACCTTGATTGCCCTATTCATGCGCGTGGGCGGCGGTATCTTCACGAAAGCCGCTGATGTCGGCGCCGACCTTGTTGGTAAGGTTGAAAAAGACATACCTGAAGACGACCCGCGTAANNGGTGACTGCGCCGGTATGGCCGCAGATATTTTCGAAAGTTACGAGGTTACCATTGTTTCCTCGATGTTACTTGGTATTACCCTGGTATTAGTAACCGGTAACCTCTACTGGATTGTTTATCCTCTGATTATCCGCGGTATCGGTGTTCTCAGTTCCATTTTAGGAACGTTCACCGTGCCGATCTGGCAGAAGTTCCCCATCGGNNTCATTCCTCGTCGCAATTTTATATGCCAAAGACTGGAGATTGGCGATGCTGACCACTATCGGTGTCGCCTTAGCCATCGTCTTTAACCCGTTGACTTCTCTCTTTACTTCCACCAGGAAGAATTCTGTTAAAAGTATTGTTAAAGCCACTGATACCGGACCTGCCACAACTATCCTGACCGGTTTATCGGTTGGTATGGAATCCAGTGTCTGGGCGCTGGTTGTTATTGCTATCTCATTTGTCGGCGCGCT
>PMMG01000003.1 GCA_003162335.1 Dehalococcoidia bacterium | reverse complement strand
TACTGCGCATTTCGAATGGGCTGTGAACTGCCACCTGTAATTGGACACTTGGGGGGCAGGGAGCCAATAGTGAAACCGGCCGAGATTCAGGCCGGTTTTTTGTTTTTTATAGGGAGCATTAATGAGAAATCCAGAAGAACGGGTGGTACCTGCTAGTTGACACTAGCAGGAGAGTAATCCGGTGCTAAACTGAAATAATTTAAAAGGATATTATTAATGAAAACGATCAGGTTTTTGTGTATTTTTATTATTATACTCGCCATGGTGCTCATCGGGTCTCCTGCATTGGCACATCAAGCAACATCCCAATATACGTATACTACGGTTAAGAACAAAGGCTTTGAAATATTTCCAGGAATAGACTGCAGCGGTAATAAATATGGAGCTACCTTTGTAACCGAAGTGTCCGGTAATAATACAAAAGGAACATTGAGTGCTTCTGTTAATTACTATGGTACTGGTCCTCATACGCCTTCTAATATTATTTTTGGTGGTAGCTGGACCCTGACTGTAACAACAAACAGAAAGGTTTCCGGAACCATCTTCGGTAACATTGTTGACCAAAGCAGCATATCTTGGGGTACTGTCAATACAAATCGAGGACATGCTGATATACATCTTTCTATAACCGGAGGGACTGAAGATTACAAAGGGATATCAGGATCCGGCGAGTTCATAGGCGATGATAATCATGTGTCCGGTATATATATTTTTGGTATTCAGGTTCCTACTGTAGAAAACGGCACTTTGACGCTAACCTATTGATTCAATTCACTTTTAGATTCTAATGCAAATTTAAATAGGGCGTTTGGTGAAAATCCAAACGCCCTTAACCGCAATAAATATTGATCCGGATTATTAATATTTGAATTCATCGAGAATATTTGTTGTTTTAGGACGTAAAATCCACTTTGATTGCCTGACAATATTTAATAAATATTTTGGAGGAATAAATTGATAAAACGATCGAAAATAGTTGCTTTTGCCCTCTGCCTGGTAGTTACTCTTGTGGTATCAATTGGCTGTTCTCAATCAACATCAACACCCGCCGCATCGCTAACCGCTGCACAAGTCATCACTATGGCAAGTGATAAATTGGATACTGTCAATTCCTTTCATTGTACGCTGGACCAGACAGGAGGAGGTACTCCAATCGGTAATGGCGTGGAAATGACCAGGTTCGACGGAGATATATTAAGACCGGACCGGTTGAAAGCGACGATAACCGGAACGGTATCTGGAATGTCGATAGGAATACAAATGATATCCGTGGGTACGGTCACTTACATGACAAACCCCTTAACCGCTAAATGGGAGCAGTTATCACCTCAGTTTGCCATTCTGAGTGTGTTTAATCCCAATACGGGTATCACCACAATTATGAGGGGCATAACCAATCCCGCCAAACTGAAGGACGAACAATCCGCCGGGGTTATGTGCTACCACCTGTCCGGTTCCGTTGATTCAGAAAAATTAACCCCGATAACCGGCAGTTCAGTGAAAGGAACTGCTATCAATGTTGAGCTTTGGGTGGGAAAAGATGATTCTTTGGTCCGCAGTATCAAGCTCACCGGTAAGATCACAGAAAACGAAGTATCCGGTATTGTCAGAACGCTGAGTCTTTCCAACATTGACGAATCAATAAACATAGCATTGCCCCAGTAAAATATCAATATTAAATATTATGGATTAGATTAATGTGGCTGTGGGTTAATGGGCTTTTCCAAAAGAAGAACTCCTCCCCCAATCTCGTCCTGGCGGTGGTTTGCCTTGGCGTCTTCCTTGGTGCTGTCGACCAAACAGTAATTTACGGGGCTCTTCCTAAAATGATGTCCGATATTAATCTACCGATAACCAGGCTGGATCAAGCGGCATGGATTGTTATCGGCTATCTGTTGGGTTACACGTTTGCAATGCCGTTGATGGGGCGGGTCTCGGACGTTTATGGGCACAACCGGATTTATATATTTTCCTTATTAATTTTCATGGCAGGGTCTGTATCGATAGCCCTTGCGAGTAATTTACAATGGATAGTCGGGGCAAGGGTCGTTCAGGCAATCGGCGGCGGCGCACTGGTTCCTGTAGCCATGGCAATCGCCGGTGATGTGTTTGCAGAAAAACGCAGAGCGGTTGCGCTCGGGATTGTCGGCGCGGCTGCAGAAGCAGGAGGCGCCCTCGGCCCCTTTTACGGCGCGGCACTCGCTCAGTATTGGGGCTGGAGATGGATATTCTGGGTTAATCTCCCGGTTAGTCTCATCGTAATATTTATCGTCCTCTTTTTTCTCCGTGCCAGTCCGCGGTCGAAGGGTAGAGTTGACTATGTCGGCGGATTTTTATTGGCTGCGGGAGTTGGCTTCTTTAGTTTAGGTTTATCCGAGCAATCCAGAAACCCGAATTATTTAATATACCTGATCAGCTTCCTGGCCATTTCTTTTGTTTTTTTCGCCCTCTTTGGAATACGTCTTACCAGGACTGCAAACCCACTTTTCAATATTTCACTCTTCAAGAATTTAACCTTTTCCGCTGCAAACTTAACCAATGTACTGGTCGGGGGAGCGCTGATAATCGCTATGGTTAATATCCCTTTGATGAGCGATACTATTATGGGAAAAACGGCGATGGAAGGGGGACTGAGGCTACTGCGCTTTACGATCATGCTTTCCATCGGAGCTGTTGCGGGGGGATTCCTTTGTAAACGTTTTGGCTACCGATTGCCTACGATAATCGGACTAATCTTGAGTGCTCTTGGTTTCTTTTTCTTAAGTCAGTGGAGTCTGACTATCACCGACCCCAGGATGACTATTGACCTTGCTATTGGCGGGTTTGGATTCGGTTTGGTAATTGCTCCGCTTACAACAGGCGTTATAAACTCGGTGAGGGAAGACCAAAAAGGGATTGCCTCCTCTCTGATAGTAACCACGCGGCTAATAGGCATGATTATCGGCCTTTCCGCCATTGTCTCCTGGGGAATGGATTGGTTTCATTTAATGACTGAGGGGATGTCAATCACCGACATCGTGTCGCAACCCGAACAACTTCGCCAGTCGCTTTTGGGTATGTTTCACAATTTTTTCGTTGCCGCCATGGGAATATGTATAATAGCTATTTTCCCGGCTTGGTGGCTGAGAAGGGAGCCCGAAAAACCTGGGAACCATGAGGCTTAATTTACCCAATTAACGATCATAAAAATGAAATATCGATCTTGGATGAAAGCATGATCAAGTTGTCATGAACACGCGAAAAAAGGATTTAGGTGAATGGCGTTCGCTAAAGTCAATGGAATTAACGTTAACTATCGGGTCGAAGGACAGGGGCAGCCCTTAGTAATGGTTGCAGGATTAGCTATGAACCTCAGCGGGTGGCAGCCCCAGCTGGCTGTCTTCAAAAAACAATACCGAATAATTACTTTTGATAACCGGGGCATTGGCAAGTCTGATAAACCCAAGGGTCCTTACCCGCCTAAAATTATGGCCGAAGATACCGTTCAGTTGATGGACCATCTCAATATTAAGGAGGCTCACATACTCGGCGTTTCTATGGGAGGGTTGATAGCCCAGGAAATAGCTATCAGACACCCTGCTAGAGTCGTGAAATTGATCTTGGTATCCACATGGTCCTATCAGGACAATTATAACAATGGAATAACGTCAGCCATGTTGGAAGCAGCTAAGTTGCCTATCCGCCAAGGAGCCACACTTTTAGTTGACGCCAGTATGGACAAACTATTTAACAGGTTGTTTATCCTACCCACGCTAAAAGTTCAATGCAAGTCCATGAAAAAACCAGAAGCTACCGGTCTCGAAGGACAAAGAGACGGCGTTATGGTTTACGACTCTTTAAACAGATTACGATTGATTAACGCCCCTACACTGGTGATCGTAGGCACCAAAGACAGAGTTATAAAACATACCTCTTCCGAAACAATTGCCAAGAATATACCAAATGCGCGCCTGGTCAAAATTAAGGACGGTTCTCATTCCGTTTTCGCAGAGATGAGTAAGGTTTTTAATAAAGCAGTCCAGGACTTCTTAAAAACAG
>PMMG01000053.1:2377-17906 GCA_003162335.1 Dehalococcoidia bacterium | reverse complement strand
TTGGGGCTGTAGCTTAGCTGGGAAAGCGTCGCGTTCGCATCGCGGAGACCAGGGGTTCGAATCCCCTCAGCTCCACCATTTAAATGAATCTAAAAAGACCCATAATCTAAAACTGACTAAGGGTCTTTTTTTGTTTTGTAACGGATTGGTCACAGGTTTCTTACCGATAATGACATCATCGACCTTAACGGCCGCAGCCTCCAGCAATCCAGGAACGCTGTGGCTATAAATATCCAGTGTCGTTTTTACTGAAGCATGACCCAATTGATTGGCGACAATTGATGGATGCACATTTTGACGTAACAGCAAAGTAGCATAAGAATGTCTGTAATTATGGAGCCTTCTACCAGGTATACCGCAGCCCCGGATCAATTTGATCCATGCATGGGTAACACTATTAGTAAAAAACGGCTTACCGTCAAATATCGAAAACACAAAATCATCATCCGCCTACAATGCCATACCCAGTGATTGCCGTGTTTTATGCCGTAGCTAAAAAGGTGACGCAATATCGCTTAATGGCGATAATATTTTGATTGTACGGCTTCCTCTTGATGTTGCCCCTAAATATTTTTAAGGTATCTCGCCAGATCAGATTCGTCTTCAGGGATAAAAGCCCTATATTCCTGGGCAAATTTTTGTTTAAGCGCTTCTGGGGTCAGAAAGGACACTATTGGGCGACCTATTACTTCAAAACAGCCAACATCATCGAGGCTATCACCCATGTAGGCTGTCTTTTGGGGATCCAGGTCCATATCTTTCATAAGTTTGAGCAGCAGGTCTGCCTTGTTCTTATAGATGCTGAGTGTAAATCCTATAGCCCTATCTTCGGTTTCTGTCAATATATTGGCCTCATAGAAATCAAAACAGTCTCCATATCCGGCCGACTTCAGAATCATTTGAATCCCATAACTATACCCGGCCGATAGTATGCCTGTGGTTATGCCAGCTCGGTGACGTTCTGCAATTGGTCTTAAAACTTTGAATACAACCTTGTTCTGAACATCCCGCCGGTTGGAATATTTTTCAACCAGGCGACGTACTAAGGACATAGGCACGCCCTTAATTAATTTCTCACTATAAGTCTGGAGCTCCTCGACTATATGGTCGTTTCCCAGACCTTGCTTTCTTTTCCTATTCAGCATTTCAAGTTCGTTTTTGGTTTTAATGAGACGCGCAAATTTAAAAGGATGCGATGGGATATAGCTTTTCGCCAGGTCTACGATTATCGCCTTGACAATGGCTTCCTCGTCAACGTCTTCAAACAATGTTCCATTCCAGTCGCATATTATGGCGCTGCAGGTCATATTTTACTCACAGTTATATTTTATCAACTGATTTCGATATCATTCTATAATATTCTCATCTAACCAGAAACACTGGTCTAAGCCAACATTTGCTAAATTGCCATGTTTAATATATTAAATACGCTCATCTCTTCCTGTTCTTGAATCCACCATGTTCACCAGCAAGGCGGGCTCGAATACTGGCTTCGGCAGTTTCTTTTGTTTGCGAACTACCTACGACCTCATCGCGGTCTGCATTAATAATTACCCAGGGAGCGGGTTCACCTTTAGCGTTTTTATGGTCTTTTTGATTTTCAATTCGGTAAGGCATATTCTCCTCCTTGTAGTGACATCTCATTTAAATTATCGTTTAGTTGATAATGGCAAACTTTATGCCATAGACTTTCGGGATGAGAAGGTCCGGAATTACGAGGTCATATTCAATAATATCGAACTTAGGTTTCTGCTTATCATAAGTTGAGTTCTATCGTAACTTACGACCGCCCGAACACAAGGTGATTAATAACCATCCCCCGGAGTTTTTTTTAAGAGACCTTAGGGATTCGGCTCCGGTTATTTACTTAGTCATATGTCCAAAACGATAATACTCAAATGATCTGATTTCCAATTTCCTTTTATCTTTAGCGAACCATTATAGTAATGCTGAATGCTTACTTAATTTTACTGTAAACATAGTGACAAAAGCATAAATAGTAGAGCTAATATATGACAAATTTATGACATAAGAAAAAGGATATTAATTCTCACGCTTGAGTGCAATTCAAATATTTACACTTTTACCCTAATCAAATTACCATTATACCGAATTCAATTAATAATAATCCTCTCGACCAAAAATGAATTTTAACAAAATAACTACCCAACGACGCTTCAACTCAGATACGAATTAGTTGGAGATTATTAATTATGTGACTACTCGCCATCCCAAGCTTCAGGTGCAAGCCGGTGGATGGGGAAGTGCTCACGATAAAATAAAGTGGGTATGCAGAAATGAGTGCCCACTTAATAATTGACTGTCAGACTGTTAATTATGCTAGCCAGGTTGCTGCCATAATTACCCCATTGGGTAGATGGTGTCTCTCCAATCAAACAGTACCCGTATTTATCTTTTACGGTTACTAACATTAATCCCTGTAATGCCACACCGGCTTTGCTATAGGTAAGGTTTATGTAATAGGCAGGTAAATCTCCCGACACCGTGATCTTGGTGCGTGATTGTTCTGCATAATCTGGGTCTCTCTGTTTAAATGTCGATACACAATAATTTAAGAAGGCGTCAAGATTTGATCCAGATTGAGTCGTGGACAAAATCTCGATGTTGGCTAATTGGCCTGAAGAATCAATGAATACATTACTCGCATCAGCACTATGTACCGTCCATTCCGGGAGTATCTGGATCGCATATCCGTAGGTGGTGTTTTGATATTTTGTTGCGACCGACGTTGGAGCCGATGCGGTACTTGTTGTTGAACTTGTAGCCGTGGTGGTAGAACCCACCGCTAAGATAGCTGATGATGTTGTTATTATTGAAATAGAAGAAGGCATTGTTGCAGGTGTCGAGGTAGTATTTGTAGCAGTCATAGTTTTTTGATTTGTGGACTTAAGCGATGCAACACGCAGATTAACGGTGATTGCGCCGTCATTATCCCCTAAAGTGGAGTCCGTATCATTAATTCTGAGAGATAGGTAACCATTGGCGTCTGCAGTAAAGGGACCGCTGTAATTCCCAATCGGTGTCTCTTTGCCATTACCTACTGTACCTAATAGATAACCATAAGGAACAGAAGTGTCTATCTTAGCGTTTGATCCATGATCAATTGTCTTATCAATATCAGAGGAATAACCACTAGGACCGACATAGGGGAATTTCGTGTAATCAACAGTCCAACTTCCGCCCCGGTAATCCACGTAGAATTTATCCCCTGCATTAAGATATAACCCGGACTGTTGCCATCCGCTTGTTGAAGAAATCGAGGTCGCATTTGAACCACCGATTGTAGGTGGTGTTCCTGGTTGTGGGGTACTCGGTACTTGGCCGGGCTTTGCGGTACTGACCGAGCCTACGGGAATCATGACTTCTTGTCCCTGCCCCGTGAAATTAATTCTGCCTTCAATGTTATAAACCTGAGTAGTACCATCGGTAGATACCAGGACAGCCATTTTACTACCCCTGACTGCGGCGACACCGGATTGAGTATCTATTTCGTAGCGTGAAGCCGGGTCCACCAGCTTTACGATAGTGCTGTTCGTCTCACCGATGGTCTGACCGATTTTAATGGTCTTGGGTGTGGTTGATGATTTGCTCAGTAGTTCATCGAGAGATATCTCGGTGCCGCCATTCAAATCGATCGTACTGCCATCAAAGAAGGTTACCGTGGCCGTAGCAGCAGTGTCGGTTTTGATTTTGTCACCGGCTTGCAGTGTCGTCCCTTCTTTTCCAGCGCTCCAATTACTAGAGCCTGTTTTTTGAATGAGAACATTGCCTCCAACAATCGATAACACCGTTAAAGGAGTAAAAGCTGCGGCCTTTGTTCCGCATGAAGCTATTCCTAAAAATAAAGATAAAATTACGGGGAGTAAGAAAAAAATCCTATATAACAAGGAACGACTCGGTAGCACAACAATTCTCCCGCAAAAATTTTTGTTTGTTTTTTATGTAAATACCTTCGCACAAACATTATAGAAAGTCAAACTCAACATCCACTGGGCTGTCTTTAGTTGCTTTTTGGACCGTAGGCATCCTAAATTTCAGCTGCTTGCCGCTGGATGGGGAAGAAGTCACGGTAATTTGTTACTTTCCAATATAAGCTTAAATCGGCTATTCAAATCTTAGCTGCACTAAATGGTCCGCTAATTCGTCAATATGTTGATTTATCTTTTCGATAAGATGTAAATTATGGTTAATCTTTTAAGTTGTAACATTGAAATTGGAGGTTTGTAAATGGCTAAAGAAATAGTTGAAAAGGCTGATAAGGAACTCAAAAAACTAGGTAAGGACGCCAAAGAGGGAATCAAGAAAGTTGGCAAAGATATTGACAATGGCGCCAAGAAACTCGCCGAGGAAACTGAAAAAGAAATAAAAAAAATACGTAAGTAGACTCGCTGGCTACTTGTCAAAACCTGTGTGACACTATTATGCTTGATTCAGTTTGTACAAATTAAAGCAATACTAATTATTATAATGCTTTAAGCCGGACATTCATGAATACGCTCTGAATACTCGATTGCTAAATTGGATGGTATGCGCATAGTAGAATGGATGCGTGAGCATTATTTCCATGTTTCATCTTGGTATTTCCTCCCACCTTTTTGCGACAAGTGCCTGCGCCTGCTCAGCTGTAACTCCAGCTGCGATTACGTCAAGTTCGCTGGAGCGCGCCGCAGCCAGCGCCGCATCCTGATCGGGTCTCAGCCGATATTTACTGTTACCGATGTAAGTTCTTGAAACCCGACCTCTGCAGGGAACGGGCTTGGATCCGGAAAGTGGTTTAATCCCGGCAATCTGTTAAAATGAAATACAACATCGTCAGCGGTAAACTCACGACCGTTGGCCGGTGGTATGTTGTGCCAGCGGACGCATTTGCGCAGATGGATAACATGCGTGGCGGGGTCCGGAAAATCCCAGCTCTTTGCTAGTTGTCCTTTCGTTTATCGGGACGCTATCTATCTTGAAACCGGATAGGCCAATAATAAATTAAATTATTGGGCGCTTCATTTGGAACGTATCCCCGGTGCGGCAGTACCAGTCGCCATCTCCACCCAAACGCGCGATCAGCCTGAGTCCTTCGATGCGACCTGATTTCTTATTCCAGTATTCATCCGCGATGTGTAACCGTAACACTGAGCCAAGAACAAGGCTGGTCACGAGTGGTTTTCCAAACTCGATTATTTGGATAACACGGCATTCAATCTTGACCGGCGACTCTAACACCATAGGTGCATTGACAATGTCTGCTTTGACGGGTGTAAGTCCGGCTTTGGTGAATTCGCTCACCTCTCTGGGAAATGATGCCGAGGTTATGTTCATGGCCGGCCCTAATGTTTCGGTAACTACGTTTATAACAAACTCTTTGGTCAATTCGATGTTTCTGATGGTATCTTTCTTTTTCCCGTCTCGATACGATCCAACAGAAAAACCTATCACCATCGGGAAACTGCTCACCAGTCCATAGCAAGAAAACGGCGCAAGGTTGAATACCCCGTTTTCATCCACAGTAGAAACCCAGGCAATTGGTCGCGGTACCACGATATCAGTCATTAAATGAGAGGAATCTTGCAGGTTAGAATCGCCGGGATCAATTTTCATTTTCTACCTCCAGTCTTTGCGGATATTAATTAACTTCCCTGTCCTCTTTTGAAACGGTGGTCAGTGATTGTTTCAGCTCCTGGTCTATCCAGAATCGCGCCCCGTAAAAGCTCAATCTGCTGGGTCCGCCAATCCCCATCCAGAGGGAATGGATTTGACCGTGATAACCCTTAAGCCATGGTTGACACAGTGAATACTCGATTGGCTGCAGCAGGCTTATTGCAAAGTGCTGTCTGGCTACGCGCTCGTTCATATCTTTTATTACCTGTTTCAATTCACCCTCATTTTTAGCGGAGCGAGCTTTTGCATAACAGGCATCGATAACAGGGTCACTAACCATCAGGATATTAGCGCCGGTATGGAGCCGGGTGACCGCCTGGAACGGTGCATAACTGTGACCTAACGGACCATATTCACGGTACACCAGCTGATCGTGTTTGCCATGCTGTACAAAGCTGGTGCAAGCGTTGGATTCCATCATCCGTACTTCCATTTCAATACCAATCCGGGCAAACGATGACTTTATTATTTCCAACAGCTTCATGTCCGATGCTGTATCTACCACTATGTTTGTTTTGAAACCTGCCGGATAACCGGCATCGGCCAGTAATTGTCTTGCTGAGTCCGGATTGCAGGCATATTCGTCTTTGAGATCTTGCGGCCACTGTTCGTAGGGGAAACCCCACCCCGGCATCACTTTTGAATAATAGCTTGATAGCACCGAAGAAGGATACGGCTCGACAAGACTATGATAGTAATCTCTGGCGATAGCCGGCAGATTAAGCGCCAATTGCATCGCTTTGCGGACTCTGATGTCGTTGAAGGGCGCCCGATCATTCCTCGGTTGAATGGTGACAGCCTGTCTTGTCTTGATGCGTATCTGCAGTATTTCGGGGTTTGTGCGGCGCATTGCCTGCGCCTGCTCAGCAGTAACCCCACCTGCGATTACGTCGAGTTCGCCGGAGCGCATCGCCGCTAGCGCTGCATCCTGATCGGGTATCACCTTGTATTTGATCGCATCGACATACGGCAGCTTATTCTGAGGGTAGCGTTCGTCGTAACCCCAGTAATCAGGATTCTTGATCAAAGTTGCTGAACTGCCGGAAATAAAATCTTTCAAGATAAACGGTCCGGTACCGATGGCGTGATGCCAGTCGCTGAGGTCGCCCCATTTGCGAACTGCTTCCGGGTTCTCAATGCACTGCCGCAACGAGACGCCGTGCAGATGCTCCATGATGAACTCCGGGTTAGGCATGTTCCATTTAAAGATGACAGTGTACCTGTCTTTTGCCGTTACCGATGTAAGTTCCTGAAACCCGACCTCTGCAGGGAACGGGCTTGGGTCCGGAAAGTGGTTTAATCCCAGCAATCTGTTAAAGTGAAATACAACATCGTCAGCTGTAAATTCTCTGCCATATGCAGGGGACATGTTCTGCCAGTGGATGCCTTTTCGCAGATGGATAACATGCGTGACGGGGTCCGGAAAATCCCAGCTCTCCGCAAGTTGGCCTTTCATGTATTTGGATGGGTGCCAGGGCAATTGATATTCAAAAACTGCCGGATCCAATGTCCAGTCGTCGGCAACCAGCCTTTCCATCCACCCTCCGTAAATACTCGAAAGTTCGAAGGTAAAATACGGGTCAAAATTCTCGATATTTCGGCTGGCCCGGATTTTCATTATTCCGCCATATTGCGGTATTCCCAATTTGACCCACCAATTGCGGTCAAACTTTGCCTCCTTATCCATGGTACTCCTCAATGCGTTTAACGGTGCTCCCCAATTTTCTCCCCCAGCCGATAGAATCCGCTCCCGAGCCAGATCAATGGATCTAATTTACTCTCGTCACGTTCTCCATCAGCGTTGGACTTATCCTCATCAACATGCTCTAACAAGACCTCTCCAATGAACAAATCGTGATCACCGGCATGATGGAATCCCACCACATGGCATTCCAGGTTAACCGGGCATTGGGCGATGATTGGTGGTTTAATAAATTTTGATGGTAAAGGGGTTAAATTAAACCTGGCGAATTTATCGATTCCGTCTCTCCCGCTGCATCTTCCGATACCTTGAACTTCAGAAAGCATTGACGCGGTGGGTAAGTTCACGGTAAATTCACCCTGTTCCTTAATGAGCTGGTGAGAATAGTTGGCTGCCCTGACAGCAATACCAACCCATACCGGATTTTTAACGCTCAGGTTAAAAATCTCACCAAGAGTAATAATGTTTGGCTTGCCTTTGGCATCGACCGACACAATCAAACCGGCGGGAGTCGGATAAATAGGGCGTCTCGGTTTCCTTTCTCTCTTGCCTATCATATACGTGTTATCCTCGTCTTTAATCGGATCGACTCACTTGATTATCTGGCAGACTTCGCTTACCGGTTTGCGGTCCTTAATCGGACTTTCTGCCGGATAACCAACCGGAACGAGCGTGACTACATCCATACCCACCGGGATTTTAAGTAGCTTTTCTATATCAGCCTTAGCATGCAGCCCGCCTGTCATCCATAGTGTCCCTAATCCCTTTTGATGTAAAACCAGCATTAGAGTGGCTACCGCCGCCGATGTGGATTGCGCCCATCCGGCTACAACCTGCAGTCCTTCGAACATCTGCCTGGCTTTAGGATCGGTTTTAGCCCTTTTTGCCATTGCGTCAACCATTGGATTAGGGGATCGGATAGCCGCTACGACAATCAGAGCTGGTGCAGTACTTAGCGGGTCTACCCGGGGAGGACTGCCGGGACGGGAAGCTGGCGGCCCCGCGTTAGCCATTTCCGGCCATGACATCATTGTTTTCATATCCGCCTGTATGGCATCGGCGACATTTTTGATAATTTTCTTATCACGGATAATGAAGAAGCGCCAGTTCTGGGCATTGCCGCCATTAGGCGCCCAAATAGCCGTTTCGACAGCCTCTAACAGTATGGCTTCCGGTACCGGTTTATCCTGAAACAAACGAATCGAACGGCGGGTCTTGATCAGGGTGGCTAATTCAGCAGTTTCCATTGTAAAGCTCCTTTTTTTATTTTTCTACCTTATTATAACGATCTAAGTTGGTTATTTCCTGAAGATTCTTCATACTGGTAAGGCTTGTTTTTAACTTTTACAGAAGGCGGGTAAGTAATTCATTAGATGAATAATCTATTGGTACATCGATAACAACCGGTTTTCCCCGGGAAAATGCCCAGGTCAGTGTTTGCTCTAAGGAATCCGCAGACTGGATTCTTACGCCCTCAATCCCAAAACTATCCGCAAGTTGCACGAAGTCAGGGTTTGAGAAATTCACCCCGAAAGCCTTGCCAAATTTACTCATACTCTTCCACTTTATGAGGTTGTAGCCGTCGTCCCTGAAAATTATGATCACGATATTAAGTCCCAGGCGATTGGCAGTCTCTAACTCGTGAACATTCATTAGAAATCCACCATCTCCACAAACGGCCAGCACTTTTTTGTGGGGATACAATAGCTTAGCGGCAATAGCGGCCGGAAGGGCAAACCCCATAGACGCAAAACCATTGGATATGAGCAGGGTATTGTTGCTATATACCGGATAGAACTTCCCAACCCATAGTTTATTCGTCCCGACATCGCTGACCAGAATGTCATCATCTCCCAGGATCTTCCTTGCTGCGTGGAGCACCCGCTGCGGGCGGACTGGCCACGAGTTCACTGCTCCTTCTTTTTCAAAGGTCTCAATCATTTCCTGGTGGAGCAGGGGAAAATAATCTACTTTGTTGACATTGCCGATCATCCCGCCTAAAAGCTCTATGGTTTCCCTGATATCTGAATTGATCTCCACCTCAGGCACATAATGGAGGTCAACCTCCGAAGTCGTGAAATCGATGTGGATTATTTTCTTGTCCAAATCAGGATTCCACGAAGTCGGGGCATACTCTACAAGGTCATAACCGACAGCAATCACTAAGTCAGACTTCCCAAACACCTCTGAAATCAGCCGGTCCTTCGCCAGACCGAGGGTTCCTACGTAACAGTTGCTTTTAGCTGTTACAGCTCCCTTACCCATGAAGGTCGTCACTACCGGAATACCAAAATGTTCTGCAAATTCCCGGAGTTGCGAAGCCGCATTTTTTCTTATAACCCCATTTCCGGCTACTATCATTGGAGATCGAGATTTTTCAATCAATTCGGAGGCGTGTTTTAATGAATGGTTATCGGGAGAACTTCTCCGCGCTCGTATAGGCACAATAGGCTTTTCATGAGTTTCGTCTGCATCCATGGATGCCACGTTTTCAGGAAGTTCTAAATGGACAGCACCTGGTTTTTCCGTCTCTGCAACTTTGAAAGCCTTTCGAACAACTTCTGACACCACATCGGGGACCTCAATTCTTGTATTCCATTTTGTAACGGTTTCGAAGTTTTCCACAATGTCAACGTATTGGTGTGATTCTTTATGAATACGCTTTAGGTCAGCCTGCCCTGTAATGGCGACAAGCGGCGCTCTATCCAAAAAAGCGTCAGCTATTCCTGTCAATAGGTTCGTTGCCCCAGGTCCCAACGTAGAAAGACAGACTCCAGCCTTCCCGCTCAATCTACCATAGGCATCTGCCATGAAAGCGGCAGCTTGTTCGTGCCTGGTTAGCACAAACCTGATGCTCGATTTACTCAGGGAATCCATAAGATCGAGGGTTTCCTCACCCGGAATACCGAAGACAAATTGGACACCCTCGTTTTCAAGGCATTTGACAAGCAAGTCAGAGGTTTTCATGGATAAGCCCTCCCCCTTCACAGTGAACACCGGCAATAACCCGGTTTCAATTTAACTTATTTGAGATGGCGGCTGATAATTAACAAAGTATTTACATAAACCATGCACTCCGGATTTTGTTAGATGCATGCTTTTCTGAATATATTATAGACCTTGAGACATAAGGTCAAATCGCTTGTAACGCGTTACTCAAAACTGACTTTCCAGCGAATCCCTGCAGCATGAAAATCAATATTTGACAGTCACCTGAAAGGAACCTAATATTGTGGTTACTAATGGTCTCATAATTTAATGGATACCTCTTTAGCTTCCGAATACACAATTTTAATCACAAAATAGGGTGCTATCGAGAATAATTTGTTAGTTCAGACTATTATAAGACCATTAGTAATAATCAATTACCACATAATCAAGTACGTTTATCCTGGTAAGAATCCTGGTTACTGGCGGTGGACGTTAAGTATTTTCAAAAGTTCGAATAGACTGCCTGAAGTCTGCTAAACCAATGTTTATTAAACTGTAATATTTTTAAAAGGAGGATGACTATGTGGAACAATTTAAGAACCGATAAATATGAAGGCATGCTGGCGGAAACAATGAATTTTGTGGGTTATAACGGCAATATAGTAAATTCTTATTTCGTACGACCGCTTGGGTCGGGACCTTTCCCGGGTATTGTGCTGATTCATCACATGCCGGGATGGGATGAACTATATCGGGAGATAGCCCGGCGGTTTACACAACATGGCTTTTTGGTTATCTGTCCGAACTTATACTCGCGGTTTGGACACGGTACCCCGGAAGAAGTCGCAGCCAGGGTACGGGAACAGGGTGCGGTCCCTGATGATTGTGTGGTAGGTGATTGTGAAGCAGCAATGAGATTGCTTAAGTCGCTCCCCAATTGTAACGGGAAAATTGGGGTCATTGGCGGCTGCTCCGGCGGACGGCATGCTTTTTTAGTCGCTTGCCGGGTAAAAGGTTTTGACGCTGTAGTAGATTGCTGGGGCGGGAGAGTAATTATGTCCAAAGAAGAACTTACACCACAAAACCCGGTAGCACCCATCGATTACATTAAAAACCTAGCGATCCCTTTGCTGGGTCTTTTCGGAAATGACGATCAGAACCCTTCTCCTGAAAAGGTTAATCAACTTGAAGCAGAGCTTAAAAAATTTGGAAAAAACTATGAATTTCACCGATATGACGGTGCAGGTCATTCCTTCTGGTCTTATGACCGGGCTGCATACCGCCAACAGCAGGCAATGGATGCGTGGGAGAAGACTTTTGTTTTCTTCGATAAATATTTAAAGAGCTAAAGAGGAGAAGCCATTTAATAAAAAATGGATTTTATTGAACCATAAAGTAAAGTAGGAGAGATCTTATGGCCCTGCAGTACGTTATAGATAGCATATGTGCGAGCGTTACAGTTGAATGCGTGTATAAAATAATTGAGGCGCTGCTGAGCCAGGGAACATTTACTTTAGCCGAAATGCTTCCTTTGATCCAGAGCAAAGACCGCTCCCTTGATCTGGGAAGCGCGAGAATGATAGCCAAAGCAGCCGTCGATGACATGGCACAGCGCGGCATTATCAGAATTGAAGGCGAGAATATCTATCCAATGAATTAAATCCTGTTGTATTTATGGACTACCCGCTATGTTTTGTAAGATTATCGATTTAAAAGAACAACCGTCTGGAAATATAACATATGTGGCCCATACCGGCCAGACAGTTCAGGTTCTATCATAAATAATAATTGACGTGACTATTTAAATCTGCAAACCGAGTGGCTTCGGCATGCACACCACTACCTAACATCCACCGGCGATTCTGGTTTTATAGTATATTAGATGCAGAAGAGACCTATACTTCAAGGGTGAGGTCGGAAATTATGAATATAACGAATCTGGATAGCGAGAAGCAGGTTGGAGATATTATCAGATATACTACCTGTAGCGAACACTGCTTCAACGTATGTATCATCAAAGTACATATCCGGGACGGTAAAATTTGGGCGGTTGAACCGGATGACACGTTAAATTCCGGCATCGCCCGGGAGGATGGGCGACTGTCAGTTGAAGACATAGATAAGTGTCTGATTTCCGCTCGACCCTGCACTAAAGCCTATGCCCATATCCGTAACCTTTACGATCCCAACCGGTTGAAATATCCGATGAAACGGGTTGGTGAGAAGGGCAGCGGGAAATGGGAGCGGATTTCCTGGGAGGAGGCGCTCGATACCATCGCCAATAATCTAAAAGAATGTAAAGAAAAATACGGCCCATACTCGATTGGAGACGACTGGAAAGATTTCCCGCTCAGTGATTGGTTTGGTGCGGGCGTTGCCGGATGGGGCATTCATTCTAAGAACGGGGTGGCTGAGCCGGAGCGGTGGGTATTGGGAAGTGATGGACATAGCGATCGCCAGGACGAGGGGAACATGTTGAAAGCTAAACTCATAGTCTTGTGGGGGTTTAATCCGGGGACAACTCTGAGTAATCATGTCGTTTATACAATGATGCGGGCCAGAGAACGGGGAATCCCGATCATTTCCATTGAGCCGAGATATACTCCCACCGCCGAGACGGTGGCCAGTCAATGGATACCGATACGTCCGACCACTGATGTGGCGATGATGATTGCCATGGCTAATGTCTGGTTTAAGGAAAATCTCTGCGATAATGATTTCATAAAAAAGTATGTGGAACCAAAAGGCTTGCAGGCGTGGAAAGAGTATGTTTTAGGTGTGACCGATAGCACCGATAAAACGCCGCAATGGGCGGAACAAATTTGCGGGGTTCCAGCCGAGACTATTACGCAATTCGCCAGACTATATGCCCGCAGCAAACCGGTAAATCTCCATACGGCCTGGTCATTAGGACGTCAATTCTACGGAGAGAACGGCATCAGGGCAGCAATGTATTTACAAGCCCTGACTGGAAACACCATTAGTGTTGGGGGAACTGCTTCAGCGGATTCGGCGGGCGAATTTGGCGTACACGAATCTTCAATACCAAAGCCCTTCGTAGATTGGCAGAGAAAACCCGGGTTTTACCGGGCGCCGGTTCTATTGGCTTTAATGAAATGGCCGGAAGCGATCGTGTTGCACGAAAGGATGGAGAAGGGTGAAATCTCCAAAGAAGAGTACAGTAACAGCATCGGCAATGTTCCAGGGGATCCCCTTCCCAACATTAAAATGATTATCCTGTCGACTACGAATCCATTAATGACCCACCCGGATATTAACACCAACATACAGGCTTTCAAGAAGTTGGATTTCTGTGTTGTAATGTCCTACCATCTGGATAATCCGAGCGCCAGGTATGCCGATATCGTTCTACCGCAAATGCATAAAGCTTTTGAAGGAAGAGATGCATGTTTCGGAATTGGAGGCGGTTCTGCAGACCTGTTTGTTTCTGTGCCGACGAACCTCAGCGGCAATTATTTTATCTACAAGCAGAAATGTGTTGACCCGCCGGGTGAGGTTAAACCGCCTGGATGGGTCTGGGTGCAGATCGCGAAGAGACTGGGTATTGCGGAGAGTTACAGCCCTTTGCTGGCTAACGTAACTGATGATAAATGGGATGAAACGATTGAAAACCTGCACCGCGACGCCTATGAGACATGGGCGCTAAAAAAAGAGATTGTGCCCTTAAATCCACCCAGCTGGGAGCAGTTCCAAAAGAAACCGGTTTTCCGTTGGCCGGTTGGTGAATTGAATTATACTTATAAAAAGACAATTGAACGGGGAGAGAATCCGTTTTCCGGAACCGAGTCGGGAAAGATCGAGTTTTATTCCAACGAATTGGCGGCTGGCTTAGAACAAGTGCAATCAAAAACCGGTACTGTAGCCTTTATTCCGGAGAAGAATAAATCTGTTGTCAACGGTAAATATGGCGGCGGAAACCTGACTCCAATGGCGGAAATGATCAAGGGAGGCAGGGCGACCTATTTCAGTAATGAGGTTGCAAAATATCCGCTGCTGATGTCGTCGCCGCATAGTCTCTACCGTGTCCATACGCTGCTGGACAATCAACCTTTATTGAGAGATTGTTACCGTCATGCTGTGTGGATCAGCATTCCCGATGCCAAAGCCCGGGGAATAAAGGACGACGATACTGTAAGGATATTTAACGACCAGGCCGAAATAATCATGCCGGCTTATGTAACCTCACGCATTGTCCCGGGAACAGTCAATATCTTCCATGGCGGGTGGTACACAACGGGAAAAATGAAGACTACATTAATGCCGGAAGGTGTCGATATGCGGGGTGCGCCTAACTTGATGACACACTATAACGAGGAGCCTTTACCGGAAACCATTCTCGATCATGAGCCCAATAAGGCGCTTGTCGAAATTGAAAAATGGGAAGGGGAAAAATGACGCCCTTCCGATTTCGAACAATGTATTTAATTTTCCCAATATTTTCGCGTTTTTTACGAGCAATGGCAGACTCCCGTCCGGATTTATTCTATTTTTGTTCCTTTCAAATGCTTACGCGCTGCTTGCTGGTGTTGAAATGCTACGCCCCTTTGAACAACATCAATTAATCTGGTCTCAACGCGGGTCTCGTCTTCAAGTACATAACCGCACATAACACAATGAGTGTAACCGTTCTCGCGAATCAACCAACCTGCGTTTTGAACCGTACATCGCGGACAAATAATTCTATTCACTGTCATTATATTTCTCCTGTGTGGTGTTATAATCACCGATTGCACTAATCCAGGGATTTTGTGATTTTAATTATCTTTAGACTAGGTCTTCCTGGAGGATTATGTTTATTTTTTTAGATCATTTTAGGTTGTTCCGAGTACGTCCCCAGAGATAAACATATTTGTCTCTATCAGACATCACTAACCACTTAAGATGAAATAAAGTTTTATGCACAAATACTATCATCAGTCCGATGCCTCCTTTATAACTGCGCGGATTGGCTCTTGGTCCGGGAAATCGGTTTTTTCATTAACATTATTTGAACTTACAAATCATCGAGTTTTTCTTTTCATACATAAACTCAGGATTTTACTCTTTCACTTCATCAAGTTCTTCTTCAGCGAAGCGACTCACCGAATCAAGGTTATTCAAATTAAACTTCACTGTATACCAGAAACGAAACATGTCTTTAACAGGTTCGTTTTCTATCAAACCAATGTGGTCTTTAAAAGGCGCAGAAGAATGAGAACTAAC
>PMMG01000053.1:0-2246 GCA_003162335.1 Dehalococcoidia bacterium | reverse complement strand
TTGTTTTGTTTAACAATCAGTTCCAATTGTATCAATTGAGAAATTAGAATAAAGCCAGAAAGCTCTGATATCTTTGTCAGACATTAACTCGCTTTATTGTAAGAAAAGGCTTACATAAGATGAGTTCTTCCTGTTAACATCCTTCAAAATAGCTGTTTAGTATTACGAAAGTACTATATCGTATAGCCCAAATGGGGGATAGACTGGCTAGTTTATTAATACCAAAATATTGTCAAATACTATTAAATATAGTTAGATATTATTAGGAGATATTATTCCATGCCGATCAAAATCAACGGAGAAACTTATTATAATACCTTGGAAGCTTGTGAGAAGACCGGCATTAGCCGAGCCTCCTGTTTCGATGGCTTGAACGTGGCTTTCTACAAAAAAACTTCAACGACCAAAGTGGTTGGAGGATATTTACAGAGGAAGATATAAACGAGATTAGAGCTCAAACAAACATAATACAAGTTGAACATACATACTTACCCGGCAAAAGAGTAAAAACACGAACATTACTTAGGAGGAATCCGGTAGATAAACGAAACCCTAAAAGGTTTAACAGGCAGAAGCAAATATCCAACAAGTGTTAGCTTTCCTATATATTGAAGTTGTGAAATAATGAAAACGACAAATAATCTTATAAAATCCGGCATCGATTGCGTGGGAGATATACATTGGGGCGCGCATATATGTCAGTTTTATAAGATGAAAGAAAACCTGTCTGACATTCTGTCACCTTTTTTCAAGGCTGGATTGGAAAACAATGAGTTCTGTTTATGGTTGACATCGTGGCCTCTAGATGTTGATGAGACAAAGGCCTGCGTAAAAAAAGATGAAAATAACTTTGGTGATTATATTGCCACTGGACAAATGGTCATACTTGATTACAAGGAATGGTATCACACCCTGGAAAAATCAGGTTATAGCAATCTATTGGAAGGTTTGATTGGTCAAGAGAAGTCAGCCAGGGAAAAAGGGTTTGAAGGACTCCGCATCTTCGGTGATGCTTCATGGCTTGGCAGCAAAGACTGGGGACAATTCCAAAAATTCGAATCAGATCTGGTTGAGGGCATCGGCAAATATCGCATTGTTTATCTATGTTCATACTTTCTGGATAGCTGCACGGTATCAGACATAGCAGAAGTTGTTAACAATCATGAATCAATCCTTTTTGAGCAGGCAGGGAAATGGGTATTTAAGGATTCGATTAAAACGAACAGGATCATGCATCAGCTTGAATCTTCCGAAATCCGCTACCGGCGTCTGTTTGAGACCGCGCAAGACGGTATATTGATCCTGAATGCAGACTCCGGGAAAATCATCGATGTAAACCCATATCTGGAAGATATGCTGGGGTACTCCCATAAAGACTTTTTAGGTAAGAGACTCTGGGAAATCGGACCTTTCAAAGATATAAAAACAAGCAAGGCAGCTTTTCAAGAATTACAGAACAAACAATATGTCCGGTACGAGCATTTACCGCTCGAAACTAAGAACGGCGTCCCGATTGCGGTTGAGTTTGTCTCTAATGTATATCTGATTGATGGGGAAAGAGTTATTCAGTGCAATATCAGGGATATCACGATACGTAAACGAGCGGAAGAAGCTTTAGCATCCGCAAGAAGCGAATTGGAAACGAGAGTGGAAGAGCGTACTGCTCAATTGGCAAAGGTAAATGAAAAACTCGTTCAGGAAATCAACGAGCGAAAGCAGACTGAACGCGCTCTTAAAGAAAGTGAAGTGCGTTTCCAAACGTTAACTGAAAACACGACCGACCTGGTATGGGAAATGAATACTCAAGGGATATATACTTATGTCAACCCCGAAGTTAAAAACATACTGGGGTATAATCCGGAGGAAATAGTCGGTAAGACCCCCTTTGATTTTATGCTGGAAAAAAACCGCGCCGCTCTCGCCAGGCAATTCCAGAAATTAATAAAATCGCAAAAACCTTTGATCAGGTTGGAAAACACATACGTGCGTAAAGACGGCGGGTTGGTCATTCTGGAAACCAACGGCGTGCCATTTTTTGATCAGCCCGGTTGTCTTGGCGGTTATCGCGGTATCGACCGGGACATAACTGAGCGTAAACAGGCGCAGGACGAATTAAATAAGGTGACGAAGCTGGAATCAATCAGCATTCTTGCCGGTGGGATTGCGCACGATTTTAATAACATGTTAACCGGCATCATGGGTAACATCACACTGGCACAGAAATACGTGGAGAAGGGCGGTAACGC
>PMMG01000040.1 GCA_003162335.1 Dehalococcoidia bacterium | reverse complement strand
CGTTCGTATAAACCAAACCAGCTCGTATGATCCGATAAGAATATTTTGCTTAGCGAAAGCAACAACGCCAGTATTCCGGTTACAACCGTATAATTGTATGTACCATGCCATTGGGGATCTTTCCTGATGCTGGGTAATAGCAGCGCCAGAGTCAGTGGGAAAAACCCGAGGACACTGTATGTAGCAATCAGGTGGATTATGCCGTTGACCGTGGCCGGAGCTCCAACAGGATCCGTGTGGAAAGCGCCGATCATCAATAGGCCGAAGCCAAAACAGGCCAGCAGGAAAATCCCCAATCCGAATCCGCGGCGTCTGTGTACGTTAAGGAATAATCCTGCGGTAAANNGTGTCCAGCGCAATCAGCACAAGCGGGCCGGCGATACCGGCTAAAGCTAAAACGCCGTGGACATCCAGAGGCCCGAGAATATTGCGTGTTTCCCCGTTAGTATTTTTCACGATTTTCCCCGCCGAAGGTAAATAGATATTATATATATTCTACCCTTGCCGAAACGCATACACAATAAAATGCAGTCCGGTTTTGAATTATGGCTGGTTATAGGCTGTTTTGATGATGGAACTTAGCGGTTACTCCTTCAGATGGAGGAAGCCCCGGACTATTGGTGTCGTATGAAGGGCCAAGACGAAAACTTCTACTATTGCAAGAACAGGAAAAATGGATAAAAATTCTGGCTTAAATACTAAAGTACCTGGGGAGTTACTCAAAAGACGGATATACTCCGAAACCAATCTATAGAATAATATATTCAAGTGTTATCAAGTTGGATTGGATATTAACACCGCCGGAACAAATGTATAAATCCATTCTTATCAAACTGATATCACAGCGGTCGCTTACCAATTAACCACGTCTAGTACCGTTGAAGTGTCACTAAATGGTACCAATACTCTTCGATGAGTCTTCCCCATCAATGCACGGAATTCAATTCGCACGAAGTTCATCTCTTGTCAGAATGAGGAGTTGCCCGTAATAATGGAATTATCGTCGACAATAAAACCTGCAATTAAAGCAGTCGATAAACTCGAAGTAACGCTCGGTGCTAAGGGTATTGGAGAGGTTTTCCTNNGAAAACTCAACTAAACCATGCCCTGGAGTATCAGGAACAGAAAGGTGGAAGACTGGGCTGGATTCTGGCAACTCTTGGATACATTAACAGGTTAGAATTGTTCGAAGGATTAGCAAGGTATTGTGAGCTTCCGTTTGAGACAAATTTATCTTACATAAATAGAAATATTGATAAGGGTTTGATTCCAATACTAAGTCATGAAGAAATCACCGATTATCAGACCATCCCTTTTCAAATTAAAGGAAAAACCCTGTTTGTGCTCACTGCAGATCCCAACAATCACAATACTGTTGGATTTTTATCTCGTCGATTTGAAGTGGATGATGTACAACAAATAGTAATTACTGACCTCGATTTAATGAAAATATCTCAGGAACTGAATCGAGATACACTTTTAGATAATGCGATTCATGGACTTTTATACTTGAACCCGTCTAAATCTGCCAACAAGGTAGTCTCGGTTCCCCAATTGATATTTGGCATAGCATTAATAGCAGGGATAGCAATTTGGCTTTCATTAAATGCAGGTTCTTTCCTGGTAGCTATTTTACTGTTCATGCAAATTTTCTTTGTCATTCCGGTACTTTTCAAGTTTACAATTAGTCTTCATGGATTTGTAAAGTATCGCCACCAACCCAATATTAATTCTCCTGTGCGTTGTAATGAAGTGGATTTACCTGTATATACAATTCTGGTTGCTGTGTACAAAGAAGCCGCAGTTATTGGAAAACTGATCCAATCATTAAAAAAGCTTGATTATCCTGAAGACAAACTCGATATCATCCTTCTAATGGAAGAGGATGACAAAGAGACATTCGAAGCAGCTAAAATTGAAAAACCGCCAGTCAACTGGAGGTTTCTAATTTTACCGAATAGCATCCCCAAAACGAAACCTAAAGCGCTTAATTACGGGTTGAGATTCGCTAAAGGTGAATACCTCACAATTTATGACGCAGAAGATATACCCGAACCCGACCAGCTTAAAAAGGCAGTGGCTGCTTTCAGAAATTCCGGTGATGATAACTATATCTGTTTTCAAGCACGACTCAACTATTTTAATAAGGACGAGAACTTTTTAACTAAAATGTTCACGTTGGAATATTCCGGATGGTTCGATTGCTTGCTTCCGGGACTGGATCGTGCAAAACTGCCAATCCCTCTGGGCGGTACAAGCAATCATTTCGATATAATGAAATTAAAGCAAATAGGTGCCTGGGATCCATTTAACGTAACTGAGGATGCCGATTTGGGCATCAGGGCCTCTACAGAAGGATATAAGGTTGGTGTTATCGATTCTACCACCTACGAGGAAGCTAATTCGAACTTGAAGAACTGGATAAGACAGCGTTCAAGGTGGGTGAAGGGATACATCCAAACCATGTTGGTTCATAGCCGTAATCCCATAAAAACTATTAAAGCGATGGGACTTCGCCGCTGGCTTAGCTATATTTTGCTTATCGGTGGTACGCCTGCCTCCTTCCTGTTATGTCCGATAATGTGGCTGCTATTCGCGGGTTCCCTTTTCTTACCTATTTTTAAAAACCTCTATATCCCTACACCGTTGCTTTATCTCACCTGGTTTAATTTGGTCATCAGTAATAGCTTAGTAATTCTGATATCGGTAATGGGATTAATTGCCAAAAAGCATTATGATCTTATTCCTTTTACGTTATTATGCCCGCTATATTGGTTATTACAATCGGTTGGAGCGTACAAAGGGACATGGCAACTACTGACCAAACCATTCTATTGGGAAAAAACGACCCATGGAATTACCAAATACAACATTGGTCAGCAACAATCTCTCATTGTCGATAAGGTCTGTGACTAAAGAGCATAAAATGTTAGCGTTAGAACACAGAACTGGAAAATGGAATACCGCAGTATAACGAAGCGTTGCGGCAGGTACCGAACAATCATCCGAAGCAGAAACCATAAAAACACATTAGCCAATATTTGCAGATATATTTACCATTGGAACCGTTATTGTTGTGCTTCTTTTGATATTGGTTGCCTTGGTAGAAAATTCAAGAATTTTAAAAGTTCGGAAACAATTTGACAAACTATAACCCCGATGCTATACTGCTGCTTAATTCATAATTATCCATAGGGAATATGATAACGTAAACCACCATGATAAACTATTGTAAATGTTATTATACCTATTGATATCGAAGGCTAAAGAATATGGTAATCACTGCATTAGGCAAATACAACCCTGTTAGTTGATCAAGTTCTAAGGATTTTGGACAACTAAGGATAAAATATTAACATAGTCGATTCCCAGATGTTTTCCCGAAAATAAAAGGAGCAGAGTATGAAAAGAAGAGTTGTCTGGATAGCACTAACGTTTCTCATGTTGATAGCACTGATCTTACCGTCTTGCGCTTCGTCAACAACGACTTCAACGACTATCGCAACCACCCCGGCTACAACACAAACCACTGTAAAAACAACCTCGACCACTCCTGCTACAACATCAACTACCAGGGTCACGACAACCTCAACGTCTGCAACCACCGGTAACTGGTGGGACAGCCTCGGCACCCCTCAATACGGCGGGACATTAACGTTCCGCGCCACTTCCGATCCTCAAGGGTGGGATTATTACGTTTGTTACTCGAACGCTCCCTGGGATCTCTACCAGTCTGTATTGTTTAATATGGATTGGGCGCTGAACCGCACAACCTGGGACTATAAAGGCCGATGGGCGCCTGATGATTATTCCAAAGGCGACATTATGCAGGGCTGGGAATTGTCGTCGGACATGACAGCGGTGACCTGCCATATGAAACAGGGAGTCCGTTGGGGACTTGATACCACGAGCGAGGCCAGCCGGTTGGTGAACGGCCGTGAACTGACAGCCGACGATGTCGCATATAGTTTTAACCGAATGAACGCGCTTGCCGGTTTTAAAAAGGGTGCCTGGAGCGCCCCGGATATGGGTAATATAGTCTCAGTTACCGCCACGGACAAATATACTGTTGTTTTCAGCTTTAAATCACCGTCGCCCTGGTATCCGGATACGCTGATCGCTCCGCTGGATGTCAACGGTGTTATACCCAAGGAAGTAGTTGATAAATACGGCGATATGAACAATTGGCATAATGCCGTCGGCACCGGCCCGTATTTTGTCAGCGACTTTGTTTCCGGTTCCTCCGGAACATTTACCCGCAACCCCAACTACTGGGGTTATGATGAGCGCTACCCCAAGAACCAGCTTCCCTATATCAATAAAATAACCTATTTGATTATTCCTGACTTCAGTACTTCTCTCGCCGCGGTGCGCACCGGCAAGATCGATATTTGCGAGGGACTTACCTGGTCTCAGGCTGCTTCGGTCGCGAAGACTAACCCTGAATTGTTGCAAGTAACGCGCCCGGCAGTCGGTTATACTCTGGACTACCGGGATGATAATGCGCCTTTTACCGACATCCGGGTCAGACAGGCGATCCAGGAGGCAATAGACCTGCCCACGATCGCCAAGACTTATTACGGCGGCACTGTTGATGGAGTACCGGTGGGTGAAATCGCAACAAGCTGGAACGGGTGGTACACGCCTTATGCGCAATGGCCGCAAGACCTGAAAGACAAATACGCATACAACCCGACAGCAGCCAAAAAGTTGCTGGCCGATGCCGGTTTCCCCAACGGTTTCAAGACCAATATCGTGACATCCGTTACCTATGACAATGAACTACTGCAGGCATATAAATCTTACCTTTCTGCCGTAGGCATCGATATGTCTATCAACACGATGGACTACCCGGGATTTTTGAGCTTTACCAACTTGAAAAAACAGGATCAGATCGAATACAACGGTTCCGTCAGTATCCTCTTCCCGCCAACAAGACTGATCGCACGTTTCAATACCGGACAAGGCGCGAACGCCGACAATGTCAGCGACCCTGCCTACGATGCGATCTTTAATAAATTCATGATGACATCTGATCCTGTTCAGCAAAAGTCGCTGATGAAAGATGCAGACATGTACGCAATTTCCCACTTCTTCCATCTGAACGCACTGCCTACCGTCAACTACGTCCTTTATCAGCAATGGTTGAAAGGTTTCCAGGGCGAAGAGTTAATTTATTGGCCGAAGATCTCGATGGCGCGTTACTGGATCGACCAGGGTCTTAAAAAATCCTTAGGGCATTAACAAACAGGTTTTAGAACGGGATAATCCCGCAACACCGAATTGAATAGTCGATAGGTAAGAATACTCAAATTGAATCTTATCTATCGACTATTATGGTGTGCTTTACCAGCAGTAGCTGTTTTTTCTATAAGCAATAACAACTGGCTCATTTGTCCTTGTAAAGAGCACAGCAACAGAAAATCGGGAAATAAAGTGATATCGCGATGAAATTAGGGTGCGGGACTGTTCTCTTTAACCAACTGGACCTTTACGGCGCGCTGCAGCATATTGCCTGGGCCGGTTATCAGGGCGTTGAGCTGGCCTGCATGGCAAACATGGCTCAACATATTGAATTGAATACGCGCAAAACGTATATCGATGAGGTCAAAGCAATTGCAAAGAAACATGGTTTGGAACTGTTCGCCATTGAAGCGTTTTTTGGTACTCAACCTGAAGACGAGAAAATCAAACAGATGACGAAAGTATTCGATNNGGAGATAAGGAAGCAACCGCGCAGGTAATTAAATACATTGGGATACTGTGTGAACTTGCGGAAAGCCGCGGTATCAAAATCGCGGTCAAACCTCATGTCGGGCATTCTTTCCACAACACGCAGACAATGCTGCAGCTATTAAACGCAGTAAATTCGCCGGCCCTTGGCGTAAATCTCGATTCCAGTAACTTTTACCGGGACGGCGATGACCCGGCGGAAGCTGTTTCTAAACTTGGCATTAAAATATTCCATGCTCATATCCGTGATACCACATCAGATAGGAACCAGGGGCGGACACCGCTGGAAATCCAAATTGCCGGCAGAGGTGTTCTTGATTGGCCGAAGATTCTCGGTCGCCTGAAAGCTATAGGGTATAACGGAGCATTAGATACTCAAATCATTGGCGCCTTTACCAGTCCGTTATCCATGCAGATGGGGATCGCGGCAGAAGCGAGAGGCTATCTCAACCGGTGTCTGCAGACATTGAAATGAAAATACTAAATTATCCTGAAAAAGAATCAATTTTTAAGAATATATTTTTCACGGCCGCAAAATAAAAGGAGGAATTATTATGGCAAACAGAACGGGTTTTATTATTTCGATCGGAGAAATTGAGAAAAAGTGGCGTATAGATCATGGCGTCAAAGATAAAGGACACACCAATATGTCCGGTTTTGGCTTCCTGCGGCCGGATACAGAGGTTGCCAGCCATGGATTGGTCGGCAAAGAACCAGGCAGAAACCTGATGATTGGTCTGGATAAATTAAAACCGGGGGGCGGCATTAAAGCCCATTATCATGAATGGGGACCCAATATGCCGATTTTCGACCATGCCTATTACGTTATTTCCGGCAAGATCAAGGCCGTTGTCGGCGATGAAGAAAAGATCGTTGGCGCAGATTCCCTGGTTTATTGTCCGTCAAATGTCTTACACTCAATTCTTAACGTCGGTAAACGGACGGCCAGGGTATTGCGGGTTACCGGCTCGGACGAGAACACGGTCATGGGTGGATGGGCCGATGAGAAAAAACAGCCGCCCGCCAAAAAAGGCGGATTTATTTTGCCGATTCAGGAAATCGAGCAAGCCTGGCGCATCGAGCACGCCGCCGAAGCGGAAGGCCATCACAATATGCACGGGTACAGCTTCCTCACTGTTCCCTCCGAGGCTGCGCTGCACGGCATGGTCGGGAAAGAACTTGCAACCAACCTGATGATCGGTCTGGACCAGTTCCCCGCGGGCGGTGGTATTGTGGAACATACCCATGTTACCAACAAAGAATTCCCCGTTTTTGACCATGCTTACTATGTACTTTCCGGTAAAATTCAGGGTACGGTCGGAGATACTGTCAAAGTTGTCGGTAAGGATTCGTTAATCTATTGTCCATCCAATGTAAAACACGCCATCCTTAACGTCGGCGATACCACTGCCAAAGTATTGCGGATCGCCGGCTGTGATAAAGGGGCGAAGATGGGCGGCTGGGATAAGAAAAAATAATCAAAATACGGCGCGTATAAAGGAGATGCAACTTGGCTAAAAAAGCATTTATCACAGGAATTACCGGTCAGGACGGCTCTTATCTGGCCGATTTATTACTATCAAAAGGATATGAAGTACACGGTCTGATCAGAAAATCAAGCAGTTTGAATACCTCGCGGGTAGAGCATCTATTGGTGGATGCGTTTGTTCCCGAAAGGAAGTTTTTTCTTTATTACGGCGACCTTGCAGACTCAGCCCGGCTTTATAACCTGATCAATGAAATCAAGCCGGACGAGATCTATCATTTTGGCGGCCAAACGAGCGGTAAAGAAGGTTTTGAATTACCTGAATACACCGGCAACATCAATGCCCTGGGTACAGTCAGGCTGTTGGAGGCTATCAGAAGAACCGGGATCAAAACCAAATTTTGCCATGCCTCCAGTTTTGAAATGTTCGGCGCTTCACCCCCTCCTTATAACGAAAATACAGCATTCCGACCGAGAAGCCCATCGGGGGCTGCTAAAGCCTACGCCTATGAGATGACGGTGACTTACCGGGAAAGCTATAAACTATTTGCCTGCAATAGTATCATGTTCGATCATGAATCTCCCCGCCGTTTTGAAACTGCGCCAACCCGAAAAACAACCCGGGCGATCGCTCATATCCTCGCTGGCAAACAAAAGAACCTTTACCTGGGGACACTGGACCCGGTTCGGGATTGGGGATACGCGCCTGAATATGTAGAAGCGATGTGGCGCATGATGCAGCAGGAAAAAGCCGGTGATTATGTTTTAGGTTGCGGTGAAGGCCATGCGGTGGGAGATTGGGTAAAAGTTGCGTTCGACTATGTAAAAATGGATGTCGATAAATATCTTAAAAAAGACGACCGGCCCCACGCTACCGGAGGAGCGGTATATACCGCGGATGCAGCCAAGGCAAAAAAGGAATTAGGCTGGCAGCCAAAAGTAAATTACCAGGAACTTGTAAAAATCATGATCGATGCAGACATGGAAGCAGTTGGGCTTAAACCACCGGGAGAAGGGAAAGCAATTCTTACTAAATACAATTTAAATACGATCGACCGGGCTTCAGGTAATCCCAACGGCGGTCTGGAAGAATGGCCTGGATTGAGAAAATACAATATCTGAAGGGGGATGGAATATTAAAAGTTTTACTTCAACTGTTTAGAAATAAAGATCGGCACTGTTAAGTTAATCTAATCAAACCTCCTACCATTTTCTACCACAAAAATGGCCTTTTTAATATTTTTATTCNNTTTATTCTACTTTAGAAACCTGAAATATTTTTTAAAATAATGGAGGTAGAAAGTGACAAGACGGCTTTATTGGTTAGGTTTAACCTTGTTGATCACAGCTGCCCTGGTACTGGCATCGTGTACAACATCCACTACGATAACCACTACAACTACGACAACCCAGGCGCAGGTAACGAGTACAACGGTTACTACTCAGTCTACAACGGTAAAACCCACTACTACTGCGACGACAAAAACGACCGCTGCCGCAACCGGGAACTGGTGGGATAAACTCGGCAAGCCGCAATACGGCGGTCAAATGGTTTTCCAGATGAACAAGGATATTTCATCGTGGGACAACTATTTCAACACCGGTGCGTCTATTTCTTGCTGTTGGCTGGAATTGTTGACCGCGAATAACTGGTCGGTGGACCCTGCTGAATATGCTTACACTACCAGTTTCCGTCCCGAACAATATGTAGCCTCTAATCTGGCTGAAAGCTGGGAGTTTCCGGATGCAAGTACATATATAGTGCATCTGCGCAAAGGAATCCATTGGCAGGATATTCCGCCTGTAAACGGTCGCGAATTGACGGCTGACGACGTAACTTATACCTACGGCAGGTTGTTCGGTGTCGCAGGCGGATTTACCAAAGGCAGTCCATATTTAGCCTCGGCAGTCGTATTTCAGAGCCTGCAGTCAGTGACTGCCACGGACAAGTATACTGTCGTATTTAAATGGAAAACTCCAAGCGTTGAAGTGATGATGGAGAATTTGCAATCACCTACAAACACCAATAACATCATTGCCCATGAAGCGGTGGAGAAATGGGGAGATCTCAATGACTGGCACCGTGCTATCGGCACCGGTCCTTTTATTTTGCAGGATTTTGTCTCTGCGAGCTCGGCAACATTGGTTAAAAATCCAAATTACTGGGGATATGACGAGCACTATCCCCAGAACAAGCTCCCTTATATAGATTCTCTCAAAATTCTTATCATTCCTGACGCGGCCACGGCACTGGCGGCAATGCGTTCCGGTAAGATAGATGCATTGGACTCAATTTCACTGGCAAACGCACAATCCATGAGTAAGACGAACCCCGAAATCATCCAGTTAACTGTTCCGAAAACAGTAGGAATTACTGTTGATGCCAGGAATGACAAAGCCCCATTTAACGACATCAGGGTACGGCAGGCAATGCAGCAGGCATTAGACCTGCCAACCATCGCGAAAACATACTACGGTGGTACAGCGGACCCCTATCCTGTATCTTTAACTTCAAAATACCTGACAGGATATGGTTTCCCGTACGATCAGTGGCCTCAGGATCTAAAAGACCAATACGCGTATAATCCGACCGCAGCTAAAAAATTACTCGCCGATGCCGGCTTTCCTGGTGGTTTTAAGACGACCATCGTAGCAGACGCGACCGGTGATCTGGATTTGTTGCAAATAGTCAAGGCTTATTTCCTGGCTATCGGTATCGATATGTCCATTCAAACGATGGATCATGCCTCCTGGCTTAATTTGGTTTCGAGCGGCCACAAACAGGATCAGCTGGCTTATAGTTCCACCGGGAAATTAGGATATGGGCAGGAACCCAGCAGACAGATTAGCTATTTTCATACGGGGGATGCCAGTAACTATGAAATGGTCAGCGATACAACCGTTGACGGCTATTATACAAAGATGTTGAATGCCGCTAATCTCGATGAGGTAAAACAGGTGCTGAAAGATGCTAACGGGTATATCGCGCGGCAGCATTTCGACACGGCCCTTGTTCAACCCGGTCTTTTCGCTTTGACCCAGCCTTGGCTCAAGGGTTACGCAGGTCAATTGGGCTCCATTTCGGGAGGTTCCGGAGGTCCAACCTACCAGGGTTTCTATGCTGCGCGTTTTTGGATTGACCAGAAGCTCAAGACAAGCATGGGACATTAGATATACTTCAGATAATGTGAGATTTTAATAAAAAAGCGAGGAGCTGCGGACTCGTGTCCGCAGCTCCATAATGTATACCATCTGAGTTAGTTTGTAATAGTTTACTAATTCTACGATGTTCGTGTTTCACACGAAATATTGAGATTTTATAAATAAATAATTGGGAAGGTGATTGATTGAAAAAGTCAACAATGCTGCGGAAATTACTGAAAGAACCAGGACTTTTTATAATGCCATGTGTCTACGATTGCCTTACCGCCAGGTGCGCGGAAGCGGTGGGGTTTAAAGCCGCATACATGAGCTGGGGAGGCACACGTGACGCGGAGTTAGGTATGCCTCCGGTCGATATCGTTTCAATGACGGAAACGGTCAATATTGCCCGCTATATTATCAATTCAGTCAATATCCCGGTCATAGTAAACTCAGATGACGGCTTCGGCGGCGCTCTGGCTGCTTACCGAACCACTCAAGAAATGATCAGAGCAGGAGCTGCCGGAATGACCATCGGCGACCGTAAACATGTGATCCTGGCGACAGCCCCCCATAATCTGATCGAAGTACTGCCCAGAGATGAATATTTAGGTAAGATCGGTGCTGTACTGGAGGCACGTGACAAAGAAGATAAGGATGTTATTATCACGGCGGTGATCGAAGCCGGCGCGATGCTGGGAGACGAAGAAGTCTTGGCACGGGCAAAAGCCTGTGTAAAATTAGGAGTGGATGTGATATTCCCGCATAGCGTCCCGGCGCAATCTAAATTCGGTGTCAGAAGCTTGGCCCAGGTCAAGAAACTATACAAGGCGATTGGCGCCCCGGAAGTGATGATTTGGGGCTTTGAGCCGGAAAATATTACTCCCGATGATTATATAGCTGCTGGAGCCAAGTTATGGGCGGGCAGTCTGGATCTTGCGCCTTTTATATTGGATAATTATCAAAAGTTCTATGATACAAAGAAACCGGTCAAAAGCGTAATGCAAGGACCGGCCGCGGATAAACTGCGCAAACTTAGAGGTCTCGATACCTGGATCGAACTGGAAAAGAAATATATATTGAAATAGCACGGACGCGTTTCAAAGAGGCATAATTCATCTTTGTTCTCAAACACGTTCAGGGGCAGAATAATAAACTAATTAGCAATAAAGGATAGAAAAATGAAAAAAGCGCTTATCACAGGTATTACCGGTCAGGATGGGGCTTATCTCTCGCAATTCTTATTGGGAAAAGGCTACGAAGTCTACGGCGCTCTCAGAAGATCTGAAGAAATGAACATCAGCAGGCTGAAATTTCTTGGAATAGATAGCCAGATAAAATTTGTTCCCTTCGAATTGGCCGATATTATAAATATCTATAAAACTATTGATCGGGTACAACCCGACGAAATTTATAACCTGGCCGCGCAAACATCGATCAGGATTGCTTTCGAAGAACCCGGCTACACTACTGACATTAACGGCATAGCCGTGCTGAGATTACTGGAAGCTATCCGGTCGATAAACCCTAAAATAAAATTCTTTCAGGCATCTACAGGTGATATGTTCGGAAAAGTTCAGGTCATGCCGCAAAATGAAGGAACTCCTCTCAATCCCCTGAATCCTTATGCAACAGCAAAGGCCCTCGGACACTGGACCACTGCGAATTACCGTGAAGCCTATGAGATCTTTGCCTGCTCCGGTATTCTCTTTGACCACGACTCGCCACTTCGCATCCATCAATCTGTTCCGGGGATGATTTCCAATGCCGTAGCAGGTATTAAGATGGGTGTTCAGGACAAACTGATATTGGGTAATATTGAGTTCAGCAGAGATTTGGGTTATGCGGGAGAATATGTTGAAGCTATGTGGTTGATGCTTCAGCAGGACAAGCCCGACGATTATGTTATTGCCACCGGCGAAACGCATACTGTACGGGAATTTATCGAAGCAGCTTTTAATTCGGTAGGGGTTAAACTTGAATGGTCGGGCAAAGGACTGGACGAAAAAGGAATAGATCCCAAAACTGGCAAAATCCGGGTGGCGCTGGAATTACGTTTCCCCAGTGTCAACCCTGCTTCAGCCGCAGCGCTGGTGCGCAGCCATTCCGGCGCGACCAAGCCGGCACAAGGGGACTACTCTAAAGCAAAGAAGATACTCGGTTGGGAACCCAAAGTAACATACAAAGAATTATTCAAAATCATGGTGGAACACGACCTGAAACATGCTTCAAATAAAGAATTAAGAGATTAAAGGAATCTGGCTCCCCGAATAGGTTAAAAGACAGAACTTTTAGGGCTTTTTTCAAGATGCCTGTTACTCGATTTACCCACAATCTCATCAAAATGGGCAAGAATCAGTACCGAAACCCGATTTACCTTGCGAAGGAATTGCATAAAGCTTTAGACAACGGCCAGTATGCCTCCCTCTCGGAATTAGCTTTCCGTTTAAAGGTTTCAAGAGCAAGAGTGACTCAAATAATGAACCTCCTTAACCTTTCACCCAAAGTCATTGACATTATTTCTTCACTGGGAGATCCGATTAGCAACCCTATCATAGCCGAGAGGATGTTGAGGCCNNCATTGACAAATAGTGAGAAATTAAAAAGGTTACATAAAGTGGAAATTAGATTCAGAAAGTTGGTGGAGCAATGATCCTAAATCTTCAACCAGATACTCAAACCATCCTTCTTCAGTACCAAGGGGGCAGAGTTCTTTGTCAAGCCCTCAAACTCTGCCGTTTCTATTGCTTGGTCAATCAAAGCATGAAGTCTTTGCCGTGCCTTGGAATTAATGAGGTCCACGCAGTCCAATGTTATCTTGATTTTTTCAATATACAGCCGCTTTACACCCATTTTCGCGAAACGCTTTTGGTCTAATTCCTCAATATAGGCTTCAGCAATCATCCTAGCCAAGATGCTGACTCCTCTCTGGGCTGGGTCCTGGCCCTTGTGCAGATTATTGACACCAAGTTTAGCAGGCCGTGGTTCTTCAGTCGCATTATTGTTAGACCTCAAATTCTCCTCCTTAATCAATTGTCTATAGTGATGCAGTGTCATTCATAGTCTAGCAATTGCTGGGGGGA
>PMMG01000027.1 GCA_003162335.1 Dehalococcoidia bacterium | reverse complement strand
TTGGAACTTAAGTTATTTTTGTATAATTGGATAAACTGAAATAACCGGAATCAGATGGAGGTTTTATGAAAAAGCAGCAAAATTGGTGGGATAAACTCGGGGAACCGCAGTACGGCGATGAACTGGTAATTCGTTCCAGCGGCAATATCACAAACTTCGACCCCTATTTCGTCGAAGGACTGACAACCATACAATCAGCCTGGATGGAACGGCCTATCGCCGATGACTGGATGATCGACCCGAAGGAATGGGATTACCGCATGCATTTCCGTTTTGACCCGTACGTGAAAGGCCATCTGGCGGAAAGCTGCGAATTTCCAGACTCTACAACCTGGGTTATTCACCTGCGCAAAGGAATTCACTGGCAGGATATTCCACCGGTCAACGGCCGCGAATTTATCGCGGATGATGTGGCCTACCATTATCACCGGTTGTTCGGCCTAGGCAGCGGTTTTACCGCACCCAGTCCTTATCATGCTAATGTCGTAACTGCCTACCGCGACCTGATCTCTGTCACTGCAACCGATCGATATACTGTCGTATTCAAATGGAAAACTCCCTATCTTGAACCGATGCGGGAGACACTGCAGGCGCCAACCAACGCCGCCTGTCTCGAAGCGCGTGAAGCCGTGGAAAAATGGGGTGATGTCGCCGATTGGCATCATGCCATCGGCACCGGACCGTTCATTCTCAAGGATTTTGTTGACAATGTTTCCGCGACACTGATCAGAAATCCCAACTACTGGGGTCATGATGAGCGGCATCCTCAGAATCAGTTACCCTATATCGATCGGCTTAAATTCAAAATCATCCTCGATGATGATGACGCGCTGCAGGCAATGGCCCGGGGGGAAGTGGACGTCATGGACGGTCTCACCTACCATCAATACTTGCAATTAAAGAAATTGAACCCGGATATATTATGGCTGGCAATACCGGCCAGCGGTGCCGAGACGATCGCCCCCCGCAATGATGTGAAACCTTTCACGGATCTCAGAGTCCGTACGGCGATGCAAATGGCGCTGGACCTGCCCGCCATCGCCAAAAACTACTACGGCGGCACCGTCGAGCCCTACCCTTGCGCCTTAACCTCCAGCTATTTGAAAGGCTGGGGCTGGCCGTACAAGGAATGGCCGCAGGATTTAAAAGACGAGTATGCCTATAATCCTGCCAGGGCTAAACAACTGTTAGCCGAAGCCGGATATCCGCAAGGGTTTAAAACCAATATCGCCACCGACAAAATGGGCGATATGGGCCTCCTGGAAGTAGCCAAATTATACTTTGCCCAGGTCGGCATCGACATGGAAATCCGTAAAATGGAGACTGATGACTGGATCCANNTGGCAGATTATATTAGTAACTTCTCCAGGATCATCGATCCGGCTGCCGGGGAATTTTATTACAAATGTTTAAAAACCAATACTATCGACGAAATGAAAAAGGTCTTGCGCGACGCCAACGAATACTGCGCGCGGCAACACTTTTTGATCTCGTTGTTGCATCCCATGAAATATTACCCCTATCAACCGTGGCTGAATGGCTTCAACGGGCAGTTTTTTTCCATCGCCACCGGCACCGGCGGTCCGGCGCTCCTTTATTTCTATCCGGCAAGGTTCTGGATCGACCGGAAATTGAAAAAGGCAATGGGGCATTAAAACAAGTTCGATTTTCTTACAGGTGTAAGCAGGAAATCTTCATCTCCTTCTCTTTTTGAGACCGCCGATTTAGTGCCCTTTTTCATTCATTTCGATGCAACGAATCATTTCTACTGTAGAATAGAGACAACTCATATAGAGGAGGTTGTCCATACTAAAATCCAGGTCAGTTCAGGAATCATTCTGCAGCTGCGGCAGGGAGAACTTCATCCCTCAACCTCATGGACGATGATTTAAGTATGGTTCCTTAAAAACTTTATTAATAATTAATTATAATAATAGTGGTTTTTCAATTCACGACGTTGATCGCAAAGCTGAGTAATATTTATCTTTTTAGCTAGGTATTTGAGGTAATAATGGTAGAAAAGTTTCTATTTCAAACATTACTCATAGTCTTTATGTGCGTGATGTTATCAATGGGTATTATTTTTTTATTCCTAGGCCGTAAATTAATTTCATGGTCTATAAAAATTTCCTTGATGCTTGATCAAATATTGGGCACAAACCTGATTGATGTAGATAATATTTCGCATGTTAGTAGACCGTGGTTGGATAGAAGTATGATTTGGTTTTGGTCGTTTTGCGGGCTTCTCGCAGTTGTAGGAGTGATTGCCGGCTTATATGAAATAATTAGCAGTTATGATAACGAATATCTATTTGTATTTATATTTTGGTTAGGGATTATTTATGGAATAATTGCGTTGACACTTGCAAAACGTTTGATTTATTGGCAACTTTCAATGTCAATGATATTGATTAGTCGTATTCTCCGTTTAAAGAAAACTAAAAACATCCCATCTTTCTCTGAAATTCAAATAAATGAATTACCTATTCGTTTACAACGGGTTTGGGGGATAGTTGCAATAATAATTTCTCTGGTAGCAGCTTGGATTATTTTTACGTGATGAAGAAAGCGTCTGCTCTTGTCGCTTCGTCAGATTGACCAGCCTCCCGATCATGGTTGTATCAAATAGAGCCTCTAAACCTGGCATGAGGCAATGTAAACAATAAAAGAAAAAACACCCGGCCCGGGGAAGGTCCGAGTGCTTCTTCTTTGGTGTGAAGAGATGTTCAATTTCTTCATTTTTAAGTTTATAATGCGATCAAAAATAAGACAATCACCCGATTGAACTATTATGGTATTGCATGAATGGGGTAAGTTGGGCAATAGGACTTGAAATTAACGGCCGTAACTGGTCTGTAGAAATTAGAGTCAAACGCCCCATCCTGACAATTTTCCGTTACTGCAATATAGATTTCAATTCTGCAACCACGATGCTTTGGTACGAATTTCATCGTTTAGCCTCCCCTGCTATCGCTTCCAACTGCTCTGTTGTTAAATCAGCAGCCCTGGTTTTATAGTTGGAGACCGCAATCGGAGGTACTTCCGTAAACCGCAAATGTATGTATTTTGCAGAGCCGTGCGAAGTAAATACAGGAATTATGCGGAGTAAACGCCGAGAGTACATGCGGGCTGCGGGGTGTTTGTCATTTATTATTTTGAACTTATTTGGAACTTGCTCTTTAAATTGACCGTATCTGCGCTTCAAAGCAGCACAGTATCCGTTGTATAATAAAAAGCAGGGGATAAGATCGCCTTCCGGATACTATGCTATTAATTCCTGGCAGGCGAGATTATTATTAAAAAAATTTACATATTCGTTGTCGAATATGTGCCATCGGATACTTGGAACAAACAGACTGGTCGATACCAGGCAACTTGCCTATGAAAATAATAATGCGGAAGGAGAAAGAAATGGCTGGCGGTTATATGGGAAAAATGCTGTTCGTTGATCTGTCCACCGGCGAGATGCACGAAGAACCACTCGAAGAAAAAATGGCCCGCGAATATATCGGCGGCTACGGCATCGGTGCGCGTATTGTTTACAGCCGTCAGAAAGCCGGTGTGGATGCGCTAGGGCCGGAAAATATCCTTGGTTTTGTTGGCGGCCCCATGACGGGGCTAACCTTACCGGGCGCTGCCCGTTATACGGTCTTCGCCAAATCGCCACTGACCGGCTGTTGGGGTGACGCCAATTCCGGCGGCTACTTCGGCCCCTACATGAAAAGAGCCGGTTTTGACGGCGTATTTTTTACCGGTATTTCATCCAAACCGGTTTACCTGTTGATCGACAACGGTAAAGCGGAACTGAAAGACGCAGCTCATCTCTGGGGTAAAGATACCTACGAAACGGAAGATATGCTGGCCGCGGAATACGGTAGGGATTCTGCCGCCGCCGTCATCGGTCCGGCGGGAGAGCTGTTATCCCTGGTGGCCAGCGTCATGACCGACCGCGGCAGCGCAGCCGGACGTTGCGGTCTGGGCGCCGTGATGGGTTCGAAAAAATTGAAAGCGGTGGTCGCCCGCGGCAATACGGAAATTCCCGTCGCCGATAAAGCGACCCTCGATAATATCCGTAATGAAATGCTTAAACTCTACCGCATCGTCGGGCCTATCGGTATCTCGCCATGGGAAAAACACCATAAATACGGCACCAGTTTTACAAATTTTGCTTCCGCCTATAGCGGCGATAGTCCGGTCAAAAACTGGGGTGGTGTCGGCGTTGTCGATTTTCCCGACCGCCAGGGTCTGCACCATGATGTCTTCGCCACACGGGTTGATAAAGGTCATGCCTGCTACCGCTGCGCCCTGGCCTGCAAAGCCGTTTTAAAGGCCGGCGAAGGTGAGTACAAATACGCGGCGGGCTGCCGCCGGCCGGAATATGAAACCGCGGCCTCCTTCGGTACTAATATTCTCAACGGCCATACAGATTCCATTAATATGGTCAACGATATCTGCAACCGTGCCGGACTCGATACGATTTCCGGCGGCGCGATCATCGCGTTTGCCACCGAACTGTACGAAAACGGGATCATCACCAAAGCGGATACCGACGGCATCGAACTCAAGTGGGGCAACCACCAGGCAATCGTCGCCATGACGGAAAAAATGGCCAAAAGGGAAGGCCTCGGCAACATCCTGGCAGACGGCGTGAAAAGAGCCGCGGAAAAGATCGGCAAGGGCGCGGAGCAATACGCCATCCACATCGGTGGTCAGGAAGTGGCTTTCCACGACCCGAAGCTGCTCAGTACCGGGCCACGCTCGTTTACAGCAGCGCGTTACATAGACGATACCCCCGGTCGGCACAGTTCTCTATTCGGTCCGCTAAGTTTTATCGATCACCATTTCCTGAATATGGTCGGCCTTTGCGTGATGGGCCGCTGGCCGGAAAAAGAGTCTCGCATGGTTGGGGTTTTCAATGCCGTAACCGGCTGGAACTTCACCTGGGAAGACATGCAAAAAGCCGGAGAGCGCACAGCCAACCTCAGACATGCATTCAACTTGCGCGAAGGCATTAATATCCTGAAATTCCCGATTCCTCCGCGAGTGTTGGGTAAACCGCCGCAAACCGCCGGTCCGCTGGCCGGAGTGACTGTTGACTGGGATGCGCAGGTCTACTGGAGTCTGGGCGCATTGGACTGGGACCGCCATACCTCCAAACCGAGTAAGGCCAAACTGCTTTCGCTCGGGCTGGACGATGTCGCCAAGGATTTATATCCCTAGAAATAGCTGATTTGCGCGGCTATTATCACCGCAGTCGGAATCTGCGCGAATATTAAATAAAAAAGGAAAACGTAAAAATGGGTAGAAAAGTAAACATCCTCAGGAAACTCTTGAATGAAGGCAAACCAAGTTTCGGCACGCACGTTGTCACCCCCTGGATGGGAGCATTCGAAATTGTGGGGAATTCCGGTGTTTTTGATTACATCGAATATATCTCCGAATATTCTCCCTGGACGCTGCCACTGTTAGACGATATAGGCCGCACGATGGAACTCTTCCCGAACATGGCCGTCATGCTGAAAATAGATGAGCAATCGAGAAGCATTATTACTTCCCGGGCGCTGGATTCCGGTTTCCAGAGCTGCCTCTTCGCCGATGTCCGCACCGCGGATGATGTCAAAGAATGCATTCGTCTGGTGCGGGCCGAATCACCCGAGATCGGCGGCGTCCACGGCACCAGCGGCCGGCGTCATTCCGGCGGCTACGGCGGCGCGCGCGGCGGTTCCGCCACCGTGGATTGGGTCAAAGAAATGAACGATGTCGTCATCGTGGTCATGATCGAGAAAAAGGAAGCCCTGAAAAACCTGGATGAAATCCTCTCGGTCAAAGGCGTCGACATGGTGCAATTCGGCCCCAGCGATTTCTCCATCAGCATCGGCAAAGCTGGACAGGTCATGAGTCCCGAAACACAGGAAGCCGAGAAGGTGATGATCAAAGCTGCAAGAAACAAAGGCATTCAGGTCCGTAGCGAAATGGGCAGACCGGAAGAAGTCAAAGGCTTGATCGAGTCGGGTGTCCGCCATTTCTGCATTGGCACCGATACCATGATTTTGTCCGAATGGTGCAAAGCTCAGGAAAAAGCAGGCGTCAAGAATCTGCTGGCTGGATTATAGTTTTCCTACAAAATAACCAATTAGGTTAGAAGGCAGGGATTTCCTCCCTGCCTTCTTTTTTCAAGTTGGTTCAATTTTCCCGGTGATGCATGGTGGGTACCCGGAGTAATTAAAAAAAGAGGCTGGGATTATTTCAAAACCCAGCCTCATTAATGGTTCAAATTTTCTCGAATTTACTTAGGCTTGTTTTCCCCGGCCTTCTTCTCATTGAATGCATTCATCGCATTCTGGTTGTCCTTGGTCTCCCGGCACATCTGTCCCGCCCAGGCTTCCCAGTCATAATGATGTCCAACATCATCGATCATGCTCCGGTAAACCAGCCGCTTGGTCAATGCTAAAGCGATCAGCGGATACTGGGCCATCTGCGCCGCCAGTTCATTCGCGGCTTTCATCAATTCTTCCCCGGGCACAACCTTGCTGACCAGCCCGGCCTGTTTCGCCTCTTCCCCAACCAAAATCTTGCCGGTAAGGAGGAACTCCAGGGCTCCGGCGGTGCCCATAATGCGCGGCAGCCAGTACGACATGGCATTATCGGGACTTGCGCCAAGCTTAATGAAGGCTGCGCCCAATTTCGCTTTGTCTGAGGCAAGCCTGATATCGCAGCTCAAAGCCAGCGATAACCCGGCCCCGACACATGCTCCGTTAATGGCACAGATTGTCGGTTTATCGATCTTGAAAAAAGACGGTCTCGGCGGCCCGGCCAGTTTTTCGTAAATCGTCGGCGGTGCTTTCGGCGCACCGGCAAATTCCGTCAGGTCGGCACCTGCGCAGAATCCGCGCCCGGCGCCGGTCAAAATAACCACTTTTATGGAATCGTCTTTATTGACATCATCCATCGCCATGAACAGGCTCTCTCTCATTTTCGAAGACATGGCATTTAATTTATCCGGCGAATTCAAGGTAATGGTGGCAATGCCGTCCTTCTTTTCCAGTAACAAATCAACTAAATTCATCTCAATACTCCTTTCTTACTTTTCAAATATGCGAGTTGACGTCAGTTGACGTCAATAAATTACTTTCTGTTCGACCAATTTTGCCATCTCGGCATCGGACATCCCCAGCAGTTCCTGAAATACATAGCTGTTATGCTGCCCGAACAACGGCGCCGTTGGGTTCTGCGCTGTTAAAGCCGATTTCCAGGGAGCCCGCCAGGTCAGTACCTTGCCACCCTCCAGGTGGTCTTTCTCAATCAAAGCGCCGCGGTCTTTGACATGCGGGTCGTTATACATTTCCTTTGTGCTGAAAGAGACACCGGCAGCTACCCCCGCCTTTTGCAGCAGGTGCATTACATCGTAGTGAGTAAAATCCTTGGTCCAGCTGCCCACCAATTTGTTCAATTCGTCCTGATTTTGCCAGCGGCTGTACTGGTCGGCGAATTTCTCATCTTTGCTCCACTCAGGATTGCCCATAACCTTGCACATCGCTTTCCATTCCTCATTGGTGCCAACGGCGATCGCTACCCATTTGTCGCGACCCTTGCAAGGATAACAACTGTGCGGCGCCATAATAGCATCGCGGTTGCCCATGCGCGGACGGATCCTGCCGTTCATTGAATACTCCATGATCACTTCCGGCAGGAAAGTGGTGATCGCTTCACTTTGAGCAACATCGATATGCTGGCCTTTACCCGTTTTGCGATGGTGAAAAATCGCGCCGACAACACAAAGCGCGCCGTACATGCCGCCGGTCGGGTCGGCCAGAAAAATGGATGGCGTTGCCGGTTCTCCGCCCAGATAACCGAATGAAGCGGCTAATCCCCCTACGGCTTCTACCGTAGAGGCATAAGAGATGTAGTTTTTATCCGGGCCGGTACTGCCGAAGCCCGGCTCCGAGACCATGATAATATCCGGTTTGATCTGTTTTAAAGTGTCATAACCCAGGCCGAAACCCGGCATGGCGCGGGGAGACAAATTTTCTATTATAACATCGCTGATTTTCACCAGTTTTTTAAAAATTTCTACTGCTTCCGGTTGTTTCATATTGAGGGTGCAGCTCTTGACGCCGTTATTATAAGCATTGAAATGGGATTCTTTGTTTAGTCCTTCTTTACCGCGCCGGTATAGTTCGAGTTTTGTGCTGGATTCGATCTTGATTACTTCGGCGCCCATATCAGACAATAAATGGCCCGTCCAGGCGCCGGCCCAAACCTGCGTCAACGCGATAACACGCACACCTTTAAGAAATACTTCGCTCATAGTAACCGCCTTTTTTGAAAGTATTAAATAATTACCATCCGGCTTAAATAACGCCGGCTTCCTTTAGTTTGGCCAGATTCTCCCGGGTGTAACCCAATCTCCCGCAATAAATTTCTTCATTATGCTGGCCTAATTGCGGCGCCGCTGCCGGTGTCTCCCGCGGCAGGTCAAAGAAACGATAAGGGACGCCGGGATATTTCAGCTTGCCGTTCTCGGAATGTTCGATATCGACGAAAAATTCCCGCGCAGTCAATTGTCTGTCTGTAAACATGTCTTTAGCCGTATACACCGCGCCGATGGCTGAACCCCTGTCCTGACTGGCGCGGTAGATTTCATCCATTGTGTGATCTTTCAACCAGTCTTCCAATAACGGCTTGAGCGCATCCCAGAACTTGGCTCGCGAAGTATAAGTGGCGAACAACTCGCCGGATGCCCACTCGGGGCTGCCCATTAATTCAATAAAACGCTGCCACTGGACTTCTTCCATGTTCGCGTGGTGGATATAACCGTCCTTACATTTCAGGATATGCGCAGGCGCCCTGTCCAGTACATCCGTGCGGTAGCAAACCTGTTTGTAGTAATAATATCGCAACATCGCGTGCAGGTTCTGCATGATGCTTTCCTGTTCCGCCACATCGAGGTAAGTTCCGTGACCGGTCATCGTTTGATTAATCGCTGCGCCGATAGTACCTACCGCAGCGCCCAAGCCGGTCTGGAAGCTGAAGATATGCCCCGGTAATTTGATCGGCTCCAGACTGACATCGACTTCACGGGCGGAATCAAATCCGACCGCGCCCATACTCTCGTTGATCAACTCCCCGCCTTTATAATCTTTATACGGGCCGGTCTGTCCGAACGGCGTGATCGAAGTCATCACGATGCGCGGATTAATTTCTTTGACGTGTTTGTAATTGAGCTCCAGCACTTTCATTCGTTTCACCGGATTATTCTCAATGAAGACATCGGCTTGTTTTAACAATTCGCTGAATATTTTGTAGCCGGTGGCTGTGCGTGGATTCAGTGTGATCCCCTTTTTGTTCATATTCACGTATTGATACAAACCGCTGCGTTCAAGACCGGGAATGTCACCCAGAAAAGGCTCCTGGCGTCTGGATTCGTCGCCGGTTTCCGGTTCTTCGATCTTGATTACTTCCGCACCCAGGTCCGCCAGGATCCTGGCGCAGAACGGAGCATCAACAAGCGTTCCGTATTCTAATACTTTTACACCTTCAAGTACCTTATAAAACAAGACTGCCTCCTGAATAGCTGCCGTCGGGGAAAAACCGCTCCTCCGGCAAGACATGCTTCTCTTTTTACTATTATAGGTCGGGCCGGTTACCGCAATCCAATCGTAATGCTAATCACGCTCATATTATGTACCATGATTGGCTTAAATCATCACCGGTATAAACTGGCCATTTTTAAATACTAAGGAAATGCGGGCGCTTCTTTTAAATAATCGATATCCGGCCGTTCGGTTAAAAACGTGCTGGCGAAATCGACATAGGGCTCAAGAAACGGATATTTATCATATTTGGCCCAGGACGGTTTGGTATACTTCGGAGGCGAATCGATTATCGCCTTTTTCCAGCCGTTAAAATCATCGTACCACAACTCACTGAGGCGTACCCACGCGCCGGGCTGCAGCGGATTGCCCTTCGGAATTTGCAATGCAGGCGCACTGACAAATCCGGCCAATCCGGGTTGTTTCAGAACTTCCTTAGCGTGCACATTCAGGAACCAGTCTTCACCTTCTTTGAGCGAGACTCCCTTGGGATACCGGTGAATGCAATACCAGCGCAGTACGGTTCTTTCATCGGCGCTGCGCTTTCCGGCCAGGAATGCATCCGGGTAAGGTTGTTCCACATTAATAGAGACGCGCGGTACTTCCATTTTATCCCATTCCACCGGTTTGTCTGACCACGGAGGCTGCCAGGTGAAGTGGAACATCCCGGCGCCGCCGGGCCGTTCGTCCAGGCTGCGGAACCACGCTTCGATGACGCGCATATTGTAATAACCGTAAGGCACGGCTTCGGGAATTACCGGCAGCGGACGGTAAGCGATGAAGTTAGTCAGCCACGGTTTGTGATTAAAGACAACCTCCGCAGCATGGTAACGCAGGTACCACCGCTCGAACTTGAACATTTCGTTGGGCAAATCTTTGGAGCCTAACATGAAAATGGTTTTAAGCACAACATTCTCCTTCAGTCTTCGTTTTTTGTCAGTTTGCAGGGATTTCCTATGTTAATTCGCTATGAAATAAGCAGCTGATATTTGCAGGTTTTGAAATCAATAATATACCAAGCGCGCTCGGTTGTAAAGATTGCCGTATGTTCGCGTCATTCATATAAGATATGCAGTGTCCGGTATTTTTCTTCCTTCGGCCGTTTATCTTAGGTATGAAGTAAATGTATAAAGACAGTGTCATGGAGGCACGATGGGGGTTAGGTGGGATTTATCCTTGAGATACAGAGGGACTTACACGGCATCCCCCATTTGCCCAGGAAGACAATACGGTTTCAATACTGTATATAGACTAGAAGCGAANNGGCTGATAAAGGGCAAACATGTTCGGCGTGCATAAGGTAATCTCCCAATGCTGTGCAGCCATATAAGTGTTACCCTGAACAACCAGCGCTTTGGTATCGGTGACATTGGTCGCGGCTAGCGCTTTCAGATAAAGGGCATCCCAGGCGGGGTCGTTGACATCACACCAGTTGTTGCCAGAGGTTGATTGCCAGCGGCGGAAACCCATCAGCGGCGGGAAAGAGAAACCGATGGAGTTATTATAGGCCAGCTGGTCGTGTTTCTTGGCACGTACCATCGTGTTCCAAGTGGCGAAATCGTAGGTATTAATGGTCATGTCGATGCCGACTGCAGCGTAATAGGATTTGACGATCTGTAATAGATCCAGATCATTGTTATTCGCAGCAACGATATCGGTTTTAAACCCGGTTGGGAAACCGGCATCGGACAGCAGCTGTTTGGCCTTGGTCGGATTGTAAGCATAAGAATCTTTCAGGTCCTGCGGCCACTGGTCGTAGGGATAGGTCCAGCCGGTCATGTACATGGAGGTCATGGTGGAAGGCGTGGCAGGACAGGAACCGGAATAATAAGTTGCGGCAATGGTCGGCAGGTCTAATGCCATCTGCATGGCCTGTCTGACTTTGATGTCGGTAAATGGTTTGACATCATTTTTCGGGTCGATGCTGGGCGTGCCGCCCGGATAGGTTATGGATAAGATTTCCGGATTGGTTTTCTTCACTTGTTGTGCATTTGCCAGATTGATGTTATCCATGACATCGATCTTACCGGTGCGCAACGCGGCCAGCGAGGTAGCGGCATCAGGAATGATGAGCACCTTTAGTTCATCGATGTAAGGAAGCTGGTTTTGCGGGTAGCGCTCGTCATGTCCGAAATAATCCGGATTTTTGACTAATGTCGCGGAAGCGCTGCTGACATAGTCTTTCCAGATGAACGGACCGGAGCCAATGCATTGATGCCAGTCGGTCAATTGCGGATTAGCAGCATTGGTATATGCCTTGATTGTTTCGGGTGATTCAAAGTACTCGTCACTACCACCGCCCTGCAGGGTTTCGGTGATGGACTCTTCGCTGACACCCGCGAATTTGAAAGCAACGGTGTATTTGTCCAGTGCGGTGACAGATTTCATGCTCTGCCAGATGGTCGCTGCAGCATAATAGGGACTGGGCGTAGTATAACCGTGGCCCCAACCCATTCTGCGGTCAAAATGAAACACGATGTCATCTGCGACAAGTTCGCGTCCTGTAGAAGGAGCGACATTCTGCCAATGGACACCCTGACGCAAGTGGACAACATAGGTCAGCGGATCGGTAAATTCCCAGCTGGTCCCCAGGCAACCCACTTCATAATCACTCGGGCGGAAGGCTAATTGGTAAGCAAATATCTTGGGATCCAGCGTCCAGTCATCAGCGACCAGCGCGTCTTCCCAGGCATTCATGATACTGGTTTGTCCCGGGTTGTTCCAGTCATCAAAACCGGTGATATTTGTTGCTGAGAACAGGGTCAATGTCCCACCGTATGTCGGCTTGCCCAGTTTGTCCCACCATTTTCCCGTGGTAGAACCGGTAGTAGAAGTCGTCGATGTTTTTGTAGTAGACGAGGGGGAGGTTGTCACGTTAGAAGTAGTGGTGGTATTGCCGGAGGTGGTAGTGGTTGTAGTGCTAGTTGATGTTGACGTTGAGCCGCAAGATGACAATAACAGAGATATTGCCAGTAAACAGCTCAAAATCAAAAAGACCGTTTTTACTCTCATTCTCTCTCCTTTTATTTATTTTGTCCCTTAGTTAAAGTAACTGTCATGGACATGTATACTGCGTGAAAATGTATCACATATCGCATCAATTTGTCAAATAAAAAACAACGTTTCAGGCAGAATTAATGGAATAATATACATATGGAAACTCTTAATGAAACAAATATGAAAAAAGGATGAAAATGGAAGCGGATAACTAAATAAAAATGGAGGCGACGAGCGGATTTGAACCGCTGAATGGGAGTTTTGCAGACTCCTGCCTTGCCACTTGGCTACGTCGCCTCGCTTCTATATTGTAAATGAAGACATTTTCTAATGCAAGCCTAATATAAAAACCCTGATATCTAAACACTAAATCCGAAACAAATACCAATTTCTAATATCAAATCACTCATAATTCATAACTTAATTCTTCCCCCTTTCTTTTTGTTCCAACTTTTAATATAATCATTTTGAATATCGTTAGATTCATATGAATTATGTTAAACTATAGTCAAGTATAATCAACAGCTGGGATCAGAATGGAAAAACAGCTCTCAAATCCGGTTTCATATGAACTCGGCCCTTACCGCCCGCCGAGCGAGGCTTATTCTTTGCTGCTCAGACTGACGCGCAATTGCCCGTGGAACCGCTGCCGCTTTTGTGAGATGTATAAAGGACAGAAATTCGAACTGCGGACGATGGCTGATATTAAGCAGGATATAATCACCGCAGCACAAATAAGGGATGAAATCGCGGAACTGGCGAAAAACGCTTATGCCAAAGACCTGCGTAAAGCCGCGGCAGCCGTATTTAGCAATCCCCCCGATTTCGTCTACCAGAACGTGGCATTATGGCTATATAAAGGCGGGCAAAATGTTTTCTTACAGGATGCGAATAGTCTGGTGATGCCCACCGCCGACCTGGTGGAAGTTTTGAAATTCCTGAAAGAAAAACTGCCAACGGTCAACCGTATCACCAGTTACTGCCGCGCGAAAACCGCCGCGCTGAAAAAGCCGGAGGAATTGCAGGCCGTCCGGGCAGCCGGCCTGACCCGCTTGCACATCGGGCTGGAATCCGGCAGCAATAATATCCTCAAGATGATCGATAAAGGGGTGACAGCCGCCGAGGAAATCGATGGTGGGAAGAAAGTAGTCGCCGCCGGTATTTCGCTCTCGGAATATTATCTGTTGGGGATCGGCGGCAAGGCTTTGTGGCAGGAACAGGCTGTCGAAAGCGCCCGCGTTTTAAACGCAATTAATCCCGATTTCATCAGGGTCCGCACACTGAGCATCAACGAGCGGATGCTGATGTGGCAGGATGTGCAAAACGGCGTCTTCGTCCGGACGACCGATGAAGAATTGATCGAAGAGTTAAAGCTCTTCATTCAGAATCTCAACTGCCGCGCCAATTTTGTCAGCGACCACATCAGCAATTTATTACAGGAACTGGAAGGTAATCTTCCTGAAGACAAAGAGAAACTGCTGGCGATCATCGCCCGTTTTCAGGCTCTTACACCCGCGGAACGTCAGGTTTACCGCATCGGACGGCGCGCCAGGTATTATAATGTGCTGGATGACCTTACAGACCCGGGACTGCATCAGGCTGTCGAGCAAATCATTGCAAAACTCAGTAACGGCACTGGTCAGGTCGATGAGCAGGTCGTGTATAAAATGAGAGAGGCAATGTGATGGAAGAGAAGCTAAGCAATCCGGCAGAAGTCAGCATCAACATCATGCGGGTTAACAAACTCACGCTGGGCACGATAGAATCAGCTACCGGTGGATTGATTGCCCACCTCATCACCAACGTACCCGGCGCCTCCGATGTTTTTCATGGCTCGGTCACCTCCTACAACAACCAGGTCAAAATGAAAATAGTCGGCGTAAAAGAAACGACGCTGCAGCAGCACGGCGCGGTTAGCGCCGAAGTGGCAGAAGAAATGGCCGAAGGCGGCAGAAAAGCGCTGGGCGTGGATATTTGCATCGCCGATACCGGTATCGCCGGACCATCGGGCGCAACTCCCGGCAAACCGGTAGGATTATTTTATCTGGCCCTGGCTCACAAAGACGGCACCAATGTGCGTAAACTGCTCTTTAAAGGCACACGCGTGGAAAATAAACAACAGGTCGCCGAAACGGCACTGACATGGCTGCGGGATTATCTTTTTAATTTATGACAAGGATGTTACCGTTTACGAGATTGTAGAAAAACTACTAACCTTAATCGATTCCGTTACTTTCTCCCTTTTGTAAAGAGAGGGTAGGAGTAATTTATCCTTTACCACGAGACTCTTTATCAGGATGAATTACTATTTTAATGGTTGTCAGCTGTTATTGTAAAAACCATTCGTATCTGCCTATAATAATCTCACAGATTGCGGAGGTAAATAAATGTATAAGCATATTATGGTGCCCCTCGACGGTTCTGAACTGGCGGAATGTGTCTTTTCACAATTAGAAACGGTGGTCAAAAGTTGCCAGATTGCTCCTAAGGTAACACTGGTTCGGGTCGTTACACCCCTGAAACTCTACGGCGGTTTGGATTTTGGCGGAGCAGTTGAGTATATCAGCCCCGAACAGATTCAGCGGCTTGAAGATGATAATAAAAAAGCCGCACAGGATTACCTGGCCAAACAAGTAAGCCGTTTGAAAGTTCAAGGCATCAACGCGGAAGCAGAAGTCACCTTCGGGTTGGCCAGCGAAACATTGACAAAATACGCCGAAAAAAATGGGGTCGACCTGATTATTATTGCTACACACGGCCGTTCAGGAATTAATGAATGGTTCTGGGGTAGTGTTGCCGAACGGGTTTTAAAGACGTCCAAAATTCCAGTGTTAATGGTGCGTCCGAACGGGTGCGGGCTGGTTCAACAACCCAAATAAGCGGGAACTTTACTGAATCCACGAGGGGATGGCACGAACTTCCTGGTTGAGAGGGTTTAGTGGTAGGTCCCGCCCGAGTATAAATAACTTAGACAAAATTAAATGCCATTCTCTCTCCTTTTTAAGGAGAGATGGAGAGAGAATTATGGTTAATGGTTATTTTATTCCCCTTTGAACACCGGCTCCCGTTTCTCCACAAAAGCCCTCGCCCCTTCCTCATGGTCTTTGGTATGCATCAACAGTTTGGTCACATCTCTGGCATATTTCAAGCTCTCGTCCAAATTCATAGCCAGACCGTCATAAACAGCCCTCTTGTCCCACTGAATTGCCATCGGCGGGCCTTTCGCCAGTTTTTCCGCCAGTTCCAAAACCGTCGTTTCCAGATCTTCGTGCGGGACAACCATCGTCACCAGACCAATTCTTTCCGCTTCCTGGGCATCCACCATCTCTCCCGTCCACAGCATCATCAAAGCCTTATCGATGCCAATCACGCGGGGCAGCAAATAAGTGCCGCCGGATGTCGGCACCAGTCCCCGGCGGACATAGACCTCGGCGAAGCGGGCTTTATCGGAAGCAATGCGGATATCGCAGGCCAGCGCCATGTCCAGCCCACCCCCGACCGCCACCCCGTTGATCGCCGCAATAACCGGCTTGTCACACTTCTGTAACAGGCTGATCATCGAAGTACGGCTGCGCACTACGTGCGTCAACATGTCATCCGTATCTGCGCCCTCGAATTTTCCGGCCAGGGCTTTCACATCCGCTCCGGAGCAAAACGCCCGCCCCGTACCGGTGATGATAATTACCCGTATCTTTTTATCTTTTGACACATTCACGATAAACCGTTTGAAATTGTCGTTCATCTCGATGGTGTAAGAATTCATCTTGTCCGGCCGGTTTAAAGTGATCTTCGCGATCGGCCCTTCTTTTACGTATAAAATATCCTGATTTTCCATTTCACATTTCCTTTTTAAATTTACCAGATAGGATTCGGTTATCTTACGGTTATTATTCAACTACATAGATTAGAAAAGCATTGGCTGGGCATAAGTAAGACCTCCAGAAGAGGAAGTGCGAACTCACTTACTCTCGTTTATCTGCCTCTCCATTATGGGAGAGGCAGGAGAGGGTCTTGTGTATTTGTTCAAATCGTTTTAGATCCATCCCTGGATTTGGCTTTTTTACTAAAGGGCTCTTTAGTTTAATCTGATACCAATAGTTACGGAAAAATAATACTCACCTCAAAATTCAGAAAAGCCTTCCTCAAACCTGCTATTGAAATCTCTTCCATCCTAATAAACACCGGCCGCCTGCCGATCTCCGCCGGGGAATGCGCATCCGATCCCTGGATACAGGCCATTTTCCGTCGAAAACCTCGCTGCTCCCCCCTGTTCCATGCATCTTTATCCGCTGCGACGGTAATTTCCAGCGCGCTGAGATCAGGATTATCATGAATTGCCAGCTTTGCCTTTTTCAGCTCTTTCGTCTCCAGAAAACCGGAAGGCCATCGCTCGATGTGCGCCGCGATCACCAGTCCGCCATGAGCAACAATTTTCGGGAATATTTCCTCAACCGTGCCTTCCACGAATACCGCGGCATCTCCCCAGTCTTCCGTTTTGATCCCGATGTTCGCTAAAACTTTGCGCAATTCTACCAGCGGTGTGCCCGGCTCAAACAAGGCCAGGAAATGCCCGCTTTTCGTCGATAGTTCCACCCCGGGAAAAACAACCAGGCCCTTCCCTTGCACGGCACTTCGGATATCATCCACACTTTCAAAGGTGTTGTGGTCGGTCACCGCGATGGCATCCAGACCTTTAGCCAGCGCCGCCTCGACAATTTGTCCGGCCGTAATCGATTTATCGCTGTAGCAAAAAGAACGCGGGGTGTGGATATGCAGGTCAACTCTGCGCAGGATAGTATCTTTTGTTGTAACCAAATTCCACCCGGTATCATTTTATGAAATAGCGACACGCCAGCCGCTTATGCAATCTCCCTCCCTCTCAGGCTTGCAGTCCCGGAGGCACGAACGGGAGAGGGACTAAAGGAGAGTGCATAATATCTTAATTATTCATTCTCGCTAAGACAGCAAGCCCAGCATGTCAAATCAGGAGCTATTCTGGAAGCGAGGTTAAATAAACCATGGTCTTATGTCAACTTCTTCCCGGTCAGCCGCTCATAAGCCGTGCGGTAGATCCGGCTGGTTGATTCAATGACCTCCGGTGGCAGCATCGGCGCCGGCGGCTCTTTATTCCACCCGGAATTGGTCAACCAGTCGCGCACCGGTTGTTTGTCATAGCTCGGTTGCGATTGCCCCGGTTTGAACAGTTTAGCATCCCAGAACCGCGAGGAATCAGGCGTCAGCATCTCATCAATGACGATCAGTTTGTCCCCTTCCAATCCGAACTCGAATTTGGTATCGGCAATAATAATACCCTTGCCGATCGCCTGTTTGCGGGCATAATTATAGACTGCCAGGCTCTTGTCTTTGATATCGTTTGCCAACTTAACCCCGATCAGCTTGCCCATTTCTTCGATCGTCATCGGCATATCGTGTCCGGTGTCCGCCTTGGTTGTTGGCGTAAATAACGGCTCCGGCAATTCCTGGCTTTCCAGCATTTTCTTCGGCAATGGGATGCCGAAAGCCGTGCCGCTTTTCTGGTACTCCGCCCACGCCGAACCGGCTAAATAGCCGCGCACTACACACTCCACCGGCAGGCGTTTTACTTTTTTCACCAACATCGAACGGCCCGCCAGGTAAGCCGGATAAGCGAACCGCTGGCCGGCCGGGAGAAATTTATCTAAGGCCTTCGGGTCGTTGATCATTTCGATGACATGGTTGGCAATTATGTTTTTCGTCTCGTTAAACCAGTATGCCGAGATCTGATTCAGCACACGACCCTTATCCGGGATGCCGCACGGTAAAACCACATCGAACGCCGAAAGACGGTCGGTGGCCACAATCAATAATTGCTTGCCAAGATCATAGGTGTCCCGCACCTTCCCTTTCACGAAAACCGGTAAAGGTAGTTCGGAATTAATGAGAACTGAGGTTTTGTCGGTCATAAATCCCTCCGCATAATTTTAATTCAGCATGTTTATTAAATTATACCGATTCCTGACGACTGAAACAAACTGAATTCCCCACTTTGTCACACCATGCCCTTAAGTCAAATAATGCAATCCCAACAAAGGGCAGCATCTAGAGCTTAATGTAGTTTGTCCAAAATCCCTTTTCCTGCATCCATCCCATTGAAAAACGGGATCCAGAATCTCCATTTGTTGATTATTGAACCTTGAATCTTGATTATTATTTATTTGGAGTTCGGCATTTGCCGCAGGTTGGGATTTTCAACTTGAAACTCATAACTGGCAACCCGCTCCAGACTGAACTATAATGATAACATGAATATTCTGCTAATCGTTCTGGTTCTCACCTTCGTCTTCATCCTGGGCGCCGGACTGGCTTTTGTGCAGATATTCAAATCGAATACAACCCCCGCTTCTACTACTAACACAGAAGCACAACATGCCGGTAAAAACAAAATACGCTGGAGCTATTTCCTCCTGCCAGTATTAATACTGGCATTATCCATTATCATTACCATCTTTTTTTACGGTAAACTCGCTGATACAGTCAATTTACGTCCCGGTTCCGACACTTCCGCCAATATCAGCCGTACCATGGCCGTCCTCTGGGCCATCATACCGCAACTATTAATGACGCTCATCGCCATGATCATTACCTGGGGCGCAGGCAAGGTCAGTAACCTGTTTACTTCGACTTCAGAATCAGGCGTCAAACAACTGGAAAGCATCTTAATCGTAATGAGCAACATGGTCGTCATTCCCCAACTGATTCTTCTCGTTGCAATGATTAACATTTTCAGCTACAATTCATTCCAAACGCACGTTAGTTTTGTCTGGTGGATTTCCCTCGCCGTTATTTTCACAGGCATTATTTTACTGAGTATCTTTTTTGTGCGCGCCCTGCAAAAAATGAGCGCTAAAACTAAATAGAATCTAATTACCTGAGGAGTTATCAGTGAACGAACAAACACCAACCGTCACCATGGAAAAAATATCATCGCTGTGCCGCCGCCGCGGCTTTGTTTTCCCCAGCAGTGAAATCTACGGCGGTCTGTCCGGTTGCTGGGACTATGGCCCGCTCGGTATTGAATTGAAACGCAACGTTAAACAGGCGTGGTGGAGCGCCATGGTACAGGAACGCGACGATATGGTCGGCATCGAAACCAGCATTCTGATGCACCCCAAGGTCTGGATGGCCAGCGGCCACCTCAAAGGCTTCTCCGACCCATTGGTAGAATGCAAAAGCTGCCATCAGCGTTTCCGCGGCGATAAATTAACTGAGCAGAAATGCCCCGCCTGCGGCGGTGAACTGACCCCGGAACGGCAATTTAACCTGATGTTTAAAACCTTCATCGGGCCGATCGAAGACGGCTCCAATGTCATATACTTAAGGCCGGAAACCGCGCAGGGTATGTTCGTCAACTTCGATAACGTCCTGCAAACCACCCGCCGCAAACTGCCCTTCGGTATTGCCCAGCAGGGGAAATCTTTCCGTAACGAGATCACCACCGGCAACTTCATTTTCCGCAGCCGCGAGTTCGAACAGATGGAAATGGAATATTTCGTCAAGCCGGGCACCGATGAAAAGTGGTTTGAATACTGGCTGGAAACTCGCCTCAACTGGTATGTGAAACACGGCATCAAACGCGAGCATTTGTCTATTCTCGAACATGAGAAAGCCAAGCTGGCGCATTATGCCAAGCGCGTTTGCGATATAACATTCTTGTATCCTATGGGCTGGGACGAAGTGGAAGGCCTAGCCTCCCGCACTGATTTTGACCTGACCCAGCACGCCAATGCCAGCGGCAAGGTGCTGGATTATTATGACGACGAGACCAAAGAGCATTATGTGCCTTATGTCATCGAACCTGCCGTCGGCGTCGACCGTGCCCTGCTCGCTTTCATGTGCGATGCCTACGCCGAAGAACCGGACAAAGACGAGACCAGGATCATCATGCGTTTCCATCCGTCCCTGGCGCCGGTCAAAGCGGCGATCCTGCCCTTGAGTAAAAAAGAGAACCTGTCCAATTTTGCCCGCGATATCTATAAAAACCTGCGCACTTCTCTGGCTACCCAGTACGACGACACGCAATCCATCGGCCGCCGCTACCGCCGTCAGGATGAGATCGGTACGCCTTATTGCGTCACGGTCGACTTCCAGTCGCTGGAAGACAACCGCGTCACCGTTCGCGAGCGCGATTCGATGGCCCAGATCCGTATCCCGATCGCGGAATTAAAAAAGTCGCTATTAGCCAAGATGGACGGCGAAAATTTCCTGACCCTGCCCCCCGGCGGCGAAGTCGTGCAGGCCAAAGGCAAAGAAGCCTAATGTTAGTCCTTTCGCCCCTCGTGGGAGAGAGTTAGAGAGAGGTGGGCGTTGTTGGCAAATAATTAAAATAAATCGGGATATCGGAGACCATAATTGAAAATCATCCATTTCGCTGACCTCCACCTGGGTGTGGAAAGCTACGGTCACATCGATGCCGCCACCGGCCTCTCCACCCGTCAGAGCGACATTTTAGCCTCGCTCGACCGGCTGATCGATTATGCCCTCAATAACGACATCGACCTGGTGCTTTTTTCCGGCGACGCCTACAAAAGCCGCGAACCCAGCCAGACCCAGCAAAGAGAATTCGCCAAACGGATAAACCGGATCTCCGGCAGCGGCGTGCCCATATTTCTGCTTATCGGCAACCACGACCTGCCCAATGCCGTCGGCCGAGCCACCAGCACAGAAATCTTCGATACGCTGGCCATTAAAAATGTCCACGTCGCCAACAAACCGGACATTTACAAAATCCCGACTAAACACGGCATCGTCCAGATCGTCTCTCTGCCCTGGCTGCGGCGCAGCGCTTTACTCAGCAAAGAAGACACCAAGAACCTCAACTTCGAGCAGCTTAACCAGGCCATGCAGGAATCGCTGACCAACATCATCAATACCCTCGCCACAAGGCTTGACCCCGGCCTGCCGGCAATACTCTCCGCCCACATCTGGGTCGTCGGCGCGGCGCTCGGCACGGAAAAAATGATGACCATCGGCCAGGAGCACACACTTTTACTCAGTAATATCGCCAATCCGGCTTTCGATTATATTGCCCTCGGGCATATCCATAAACGCCAGGTCTTGCAGAATGATCCGCCCGTGGTGTATTCCGGCAGCCTGGAAAAACTCGATTTCGGGGACGAAGAGGACGACAAGGGCTTCTATATCATCGATATAGAAACTGATGCTGCAGGTAAAAAGAAAACATCTTTTGCATTCTGCCCGACGAACGGCCGCCGCTTCCTGACCATCGTGGTTAATCTCACTGCGCAGGACACCGACCCCACCGCCGTCGTTCAGAACGCCATTATGGAACAAAAAGACAAGGTCAAAGACGCCGTCGTCCGGCTGCAGCTCAATCTGACAGCGGAGATCGAAGGCTTCCTCAAAGACAGTGAAATCAAGAACGCCCTCAAAGAAGCCTACTTCTTCACGATCGCCCGTGATATCAAACGCGAATCACGCCCGCGCCTGGGGAAATTTACCGTCGCGGAAATCACTCCCGCCGAGGCCCTCAAAATCTACCTCGAACAGAAAAAGATCTCCCCCGAACGGCTCAAAGAACTCCTCGAATACGGCCAACGCCTCATCGAAGACAGCAACAAAGGCTAGAGCATCACCGTCTTATTCCCAATCACATCCCTCTCATGGAGGAACGAACGGGAAATTTCGAGAGAGCAAAAAATTCCCCCTTATTTTCCCGTCCTGGCTGAAACAAAATTCTATTATTAATGTGCACCAGCTAAGATAGGCTGTTTGATTCTATTCGTTTCGTATAGTTTTAAAATTTTAAATTTCTTGTTTTTAAAGATCTGAGGCTAAAAACGGGATTCTATTTTCCGTAACGCAAAATATTTGAAGCCGATTCGTTTCGGGACAAATTTTTTCGTTGCCGGTTCAGGATACACCATAAAAATAACCCTGTAAATACCCGATACAGGGATATTTTAAACCAAATGGAACAATAACTGAAGTGGAATTTGTCACAAAATATTAGCGATCAATAGCGGAAACGGACTGAGGTGAATCCTGAGGCTGTGTGTGATCTTCTGGATTGTCGGGTCAAGCCCGACAATGACAAAAAACAAAAATAGATTCCAACGGACATTTTCGGACAAACTCGAATTAAGGGAGGGTACAGGGGAGCTGCATCGTCCGGCAATTCTCAGGTTACGGATACATTATCCCTGAGTATTTGTTCCGGCGCCAAAATATCTGGTCCGGATCACCGCCTGCCTGACACCAGGTATCTGGCACGCTTGGCGGTAAGCAGTTCGTATAAATGGACAGCCCAGAACCGGGCAAGAATCGCATTCTTTCATAGGTTGCTCCTAATTGTGATAATAACATGCGGTACCGGTTTGTCAATCAACTTTTCCTACAGCATCTTCTCGTAGCAGTAACTTATTCTGCCTGGAAGGAACGATACATTCCCCCGGCGTTGATAGCCCAATGAATCATAAAGACCGACCGAAACCGGGTTATTGGTAAACGCATCCAACCGGATCGAACTATATTTGGTTTCCAGTGCATAATGCATAGCAAAACGCATTAACTTTTTACCAACGCCCTGCCCTTGAAAAACCGGATTGACACAAAGGCGGTGCACCGCTAACACTTTACCATCCTTGTCGCGCCAATCTATGCTTTCATATTCAGGAGACTGCGTTTCATTCAATACAACTATTCCCGCAATGGTTTCGTCAATCCTGGCGGCATACAAAGTTCTATGATCGATGTCTGCCAGGAATATCTCTCTTGTCGGATAATAATCCCCCCATTGATCGATGCCTTCATTATGCATTTTTTCAATTGCAGCTTTGATCAATGACATGATCGCGTCTATTTCTTGCGGGAGAGCTTTATTGATGTTCATTATTTCACTACTTTTGAATCCGAATCTTTGTTATTTCTATTCTTCATGAGATCCAGTGAATAATAGTTGATCGTACTTACAGTATTATTCTTATCTTGACATATTTTAACATTAATATATTTACTCATGCACCAGCAGACATCTCCACAATTACCTTATCTATTTTGATTAAACAGAATGCTGAAAAATGTATCGCGTAGTTATAAGTGTCGCTTGCCATACATCGTCATCTTTGCCGGATATTATCTTAATCCCGTCACCTTCTTTATCACAATAAAATAACTATAATGCGTCATCTTCCCATTGACCCCGAATTAAACATGTTAACTTAGTCTCTGAAAATGTAACTGATTTTTCGTGAGATCAAATATATGAATCTACCCGGTATCTCCATCCCGGTGAAAGCTTGTCCCATACTTGATTGGTATCGGGATCCACACTCTACTGTCTTTGCGAGGACATAAAAGGACGAAGCAATCCCAGGCCAAACGAAGCCTTTCATCATTGTGTTTTTGATATATATTCAGCCAATGGAATTGTAAATATAGCTCCTGGATTTGATTTACAACTAGATCCTTCACTACGCTCAGGATGACATTGCGATGTCAGATTGCCGCGACCTTTAATGGCGGTTCAGGAAAGGTCTCGCAAAGACAATAAGGAATAAAGGCCTCCCCTCTCTGAGATTGCTTCAGGTATGTACCATAAATTCGCAATGACGTTTCGGGTGAGGTTCTTTCTTGATTATTGATTATTGCCGCAGGTTGATTATTGCCGAAGGTTCCCCTACCTTCGCTATCACCGCACCAGTGGACATGGAGCCCTGCTTTGTTTAGTATTATGTTGTATGTTATAATTTATTCGAACTTGAAAGACGATATTGTATAACACAGGAGTTTTGATTTGGACAAAGTCAAAAAACAGGAAGTCATCACCACCTTCGAGCAGAAGAAGGGAGATACCGGTTCACCCGAGGTTCAGGTAGCTCTTCTGACACAACGGATTACTGAACTTACAGTACATGCGGCCGCCCATAAACACGATTTTGATACCCGGCGCGGTCTTGTCCGTTTGGTAGTACAGAGAAGAAGATTATTATTGTATCTGAGCAAGAAAGATGCCGACCGCTACAATAAATTAATCAAGACGCTCGGATTGCGCAAATAGCGCACTCCTATTAGGAGGAAGCTGTGATAGAACCCCAATCTTTTCAATGTGAGGTCGGTGGCAGGACGCTCATTATCCAAAGCGGCAAATTAGCCAACCAGGCAACCAGCGCCGTGACCGTGCAATACGGCGGAACCGAAGTGCTGGTGACATTATGTGTAGCCCCCGCGCCCAGNNGAAGGCCGCCCGAGTCAGGAAGCTACATTGGCCTCCCGCTTGACCGACCGTCCGATTAGACCGTTGTTACCCAAGGCATGGCGCAGAGAGATTCAGATCATCATTACCGTACTGTCCGCCGATCAGGAAAACGACCC
>PMMG01000137.1 GCA_003162335.1 Dehalococcoidia bacterium | reverse complement strand
CAATTAGATGGTGGATTCTGGTAGCTTAGTGCTATAGATTCTCTGTTTAAACCATGATATAATGTGGCCATTCAGTCTATCTCCATCACATGTCCCCCTGAAAACACCTGAAGGAGGCACCGATGAAACCGAGAGTTGCACTGACCAGAGGCGGGAGCCGGGCACAAAACATCGATTCAGCCCTGCGGTTGATCAAGGACGACATCATACTCAAAGGTAAAAAGAATGTGCTGGTGAAGGTGAATTTCACCTCCCGCGACAACCAGCTCGGCGCCACCAACGCAGAAGCGGTGCGTGCGCTGCTCAAGTTCCTTCGGGAATTCTACAAAGGCAAGATCACCATCGGCGAATCCACCAACATCCCGGCAGAGGTCAGATACGAACGTTTCGGCTACAAAGGCATGGACAAAGAATTTAACGTCGAACTCGTCGATCTGAATCTGGGACAATGGGAGATCGTCGACCTGTATGACGCGGAACTCGGCAACATGAAGGTGCATTTCTCCAAAGCAGTCGTCGACAGCGATTACCGCATCTCGATCGGCCCGCCGAAGACCCACGATATGGTCGGCGTGACGCTCTCACTCAAGAACATGGCGATGGCTCTGCGCAATGCCGGCGGTGACAAGCGGAAACTGCGCCAGGGCTACCCGGTGCACACCCTCGACCTTTACCTGCTGGCCAAAGCTTATCCTCCCCAGCTCGGCATCATCGACGGCTATCTGGGCATGGACGGCGACGGTCCGGTAACCGGCGACCCGGTAGAATGGGGCGTGGCAATCGCAAGTACTGACCCGGTGGCCGCGGACTGTCTGGCAGCGCAACTGATGGGCTTCCACATCACAGACATCGGTTACCTGTGGTATCTGCAGGAAAAGGGGCTGGGCGTCTGCGATGTTAAAGACATGGAGATCGTCGGTTCAACTTTCAAGGAATGCTACCGGCGGTTCCGGCCGCATCCTGTTTATAATGAGCAGAAAGAATGGCGGAATGAGGCGGTTGATAAGATAGTAGGGATTTAGTTTAGACCCTCTCTCTAGCTCTCTCCCACGTTGGGGAGAGAGGACTAACATTCTAAAGACCCCATAAGCGGTTGAGTTCAAAACTCAACCCTGCGTTCAGGATGACAAAAAGAAGGAGCCCGCCTTGCGGCGGACTCCTTTTGTTGATTTGGCTTTTGGTACACCCTCATGCATTAGCTTCGTTTAGGCAGGGGCTTCCCCCTCATCTCAATCCTCTCCCTCAAGGGGCGAGGAAACCAAGTGGCGAGTTATTTGAAGCCTTTCAGAAATGGTTTATCAATTTTGAACAAAGCTTCGATCAGTTTGTCAGTCTCCTCGAGATCAAGCATGGCAGCGGTTAACGGGTCGAGGGTGACAGCCAGGGCGAGTTTGGTCTTATCTTTTTCCATGACACCGCGGACGGTCAATTCCTGCACGGTTACGCTGGTCTGATTCAACCCGGCGCACTGGGCGGGCAGATCCCCGATGTAACTGGGATGAATCCCTTCTTTGTCCACGAAGCAGGGAACCTCGACGCAGCAGCCGTCCTTCAGGTTGGTGATCAGGCCGTTATTCCTGACGTTGCCGTCAATCCGCGACGGGATACCGCTAACAATCGAGTGCATGATCATGGCGGCATTGATGCTCCAATGGTATTCTTTGCTGAGCTTGAATTTAAAGCCTGAGGCCAGTTTTTTCTTTAGGTCTTCATTCTCATCGGCGGTGCGCTTCGGCGCCAGTCTGAAGGAAATGCCGAGAGGCCCTAATTTGTACTTTTCCACCAGTTCCGGACGCTTGCGGAAGTAGGAAGTATATTGCGGGATATGACCTTCGCTGCCGCTGGTAAAATACCCGAACCGCTTCAGCATCTCCACTTCAACCTGGTCGAGCTTGACGCCTTTGCCGAAGTAATCGGGTTTGGTATAAACCGCAGGGTCGGTGAAAATCTCTCTGAACCTGGGATAGGCATCGACGCCGTTGTGTTTGAATTCCAGATACCAGGTGAAATGGTTTAAACCGGCGGCCCAATAAGTGCATTCCTCAACGGGCACACCGAGATAGGTGGCATAGCGCATGGCGCCGTTATAAGCGTTGGGGCACAGGCCGACGCTCTTGATCTTGGAGTAATCATTGATCGCCCAGCACATCATTGCCATGGGATTAGAAAAGTTTAATAACAGGGCATCAGGACAGACTTCTTCCATAACATGGCAGATTTCCAGCACGGCCGGGATCTGCCGCAATCCCGCGAAGATACCGGTGGGCCCCAGGGCATCCGGCGAGGATTCATAGCCGAGTTTGGTGGTCAGCTCGTAATCCTTCATGACATTCGCCCAGCCGCCGGCCCGGATAGAAACAACCACGAAGTCCGCGCCGTCCAGCGATTCCTTGAGGTTTGTTGTCGCTTTGATCTTTGTCTTGAAGCCGTTCTGCTCTACCATTCTTTTGGCGAAAGCGGCCATCAGGTCATTTCGCTCTTTGTCGATGTCCATCAGCGTGATGGTGCTGTCCCGCAGTTCGGGGAACAAGAGAACATCGTTAATTGTGTCCCGCGCAAAGACAAAACTGCCTGCGCCAACGAGTACGATTTTTGTCACCGGAAACCCTCCATTTTTTAGTAGTTTTATGTTGTTGTTCAGGCTAGATTATACACCTGAGCGTGAAGGGATGACAAGTTCAGCGAACAGTCAGCGGTCAGCTTTGAGGTAAGAGCCGGTTACTGCAAGGCCATGATGGCTTTAATCTCGCGCTGGGGAATGCGAATAAAGACATCAACGATTTCAGGATCGAACTGAGAGCCGGTGCAGCGGATGACCTCGCGCAAGGCGGCGTCCAGCGATAGGCCTTTGCGGTAAGGGCGTTCGGAGGTCATGGCATCGAAGGAATCAGCAAGGGTCACAATTCTGACACCGAGCGGGATCTGCGCGCCGGTAAGTGTCTGGTCTTTGCTGCGCCCGTCAAAGCGGCAATGATGATAATGGATTATATCGATGATGTTTTGATTAGCAATCGGTTTGACAATGGCCGGCCCTACCGTTGCGTGGGTCATGATATGCTCATATTCGTCCACCGTTAGTTTTCCAGGTTTGTTCTGAATATCAGGATCGATGGCAATCTTGCCGACATCATGCAATAACGCGCCGTAGCGGATATCTTCCAACTCTTCGGGAGGTATTCCCATATAATGGGCAATAATCAGGGTAAATTCACTCACTCTGCGGGAATGGCCGGCGGTATATTTATCTTTGGATTCGAGGGCGAAGACGAGGGATTGGATCGAAGCGAGGAAAAGCCGGCGGATTTCCGTCGCCTGCTCATCAACTTTGCCTTTTAAAGTATCCTGAAAATCTTTTAAAGTCATGGCTAATTGCCGCTTGCGGAGGGCAATTTCCATGCTGCGGATAACTTTATCGAACTCGAAGGGCTTCATGATGTAGTCGAGAGCGCCGTTTTTCATACACTGAATGATGACCTCCGGTTCGATGACAGCGGTGGCCATGATTACCGCGGTATCAGGGTATCCGGCTTTAATATCAGAGAGTAGCTCAATGCCGGATTTTACAGGCATCCGGACATCCAGAATCGCCAATGCGACGGAATTTTCGTCCAAACGCAGCATAGCCTGGTTAGCACAATCAGCTTCCAGGCAAGGATATCCTTTTTTAGTCAACATCCTTTTTAACGGTCTTCTGATTGGTTCCTCATCATCAACAATCAGGATTGTTTCACTTTTAGTTGCGGTGGTCATATTTTCCTCCTCAACACCCGACGGAACCAGTCTCAGGTTTGAACTGAATCCAAATGAAAGACTTCTCCGATCATGGTCAGTAACTGAGCAGGAGTGTAAGGTTTACTCAGAAACGGTTTTTTTACTTTTTCTACAAATTCCCTGGTAATGATACCCAGGCTATCGCCGGAGGTGAATATAATGTGGTCGGCGAGTCTGTGGTGCTCCTGCAGTAGATACTCAAAGAGCTGAATGCCGTTCATAACCGGTGTTTTAATATCGCAGATTATAAATTCATATTGTGTTTGCGCATCGATTTTTTCCTTGGCGATCAGCCCGTTTAGCGCGACTTCAACATCGTAGCCGTGCATGGCTAAAGCCCGTGAAACAGCGCGTCCGATAATCGGCTCGTCTTCCAGCATTAACACTTTACACCGGTTTTCCGCATTCACAATCATTTTATTTCTCCTCCATAGACCATTATTCAGACGGTAACTCGACGATAAAGGTAGCGCCTTTGCCAATTTCACTCTGCGCATATATTCTGCCGCCGTGAGAAGTTACGATGCCGTAGCAAATACTTAATCCCAGTCCGGTACCACGGCCGACTTCCTTAGTGGTAAAGAAGGGGTCAAAGATACGTCCCATGTTTTGCCGGGCAATCCCCAGCCCATCATCGATAAAAGTCAGCTTTACCAGACCACCGACATGCTTGCTCGAAATAATTAGTTTACCCTTGCCGTGAGCTTCTTCCATCGATTGTTCGGCGTTTAAAATAATATTCAGAAATACTTGCTGCATCTGGAAATAGTCAGCCATGACGTAGGGCAGCGCGGGATCGAAGTTGCATTCCACAGCGATATTGTTAGTCTTCCAATGATAGCTGCGCAGTTTCAGCACATCTTCAATAACCTGATTCATCTGCACCGCCTGTTTGGACGAAGCATGTTTGCGCGCAAAGCTGAGCATATTCTTCACTACGACGGCAGCCCGTTTGGCTTCACCATTGATTGTGGTCACATCTTCTTTAATGCTATCCGGAAGCCCTTCATCCGCCAGAAGCTCGGACAAACCGAGGATGCTCGAGAGCGGATTATTCAATTCGTGGGCGATACCGGAAGCCATTTCTCCGACTGACGCCAGACGGTCAGTGAGATACAGTTTGTCCTGTCGGTCCAGCTCCAGCGTGATATCGGTGAAAATGATCAGGAACAACTCCTCTCCCTGCATGCGGGTGATGCTGACGGTAAGGGTCTTACAGACACCCTCGACCTTGTATTGCAATTCCGTCCGGAACTCGGCAGTTTGACCGGCAAAAAACCCGGCAGCATCAGATCTGAGGTCATTCAAGGCAGAAATTTTTGTTATTGATTTGCCATCTAAATTGATATTATCCAGATCAAACATGGATTTAAAAGCAGCATTCGTCAACCTGATATTTTTAAATTTGTCGATTACCAGTACCGCATTGGGTATCTTAGCCAGGATACGGTCGATAAATTCCTTCTGACTGCAGATTTCGGCCTCTGATTTCTCGATCGAAGTAAGCATGCCGTTGATATCATTCGCCAGACTCGATAATTCATCTTTACCGGAAACCTGGACACGCCTGGACAAATTTCCCTGGGAACCGATATTGCCGACACTTTTGCTAAGAGCTGTCATACGATTCAGTATTGTTTTTTGAACAACAAAAATGAACATAAAGAAAAAGCCGATGCTCATTAACAACAAAGATACCTGTAAATAAGCTAATGTTTTACGCCCCTGCGCATAAATATCGCGGGGCATATCGACACGGAAGACAAAAGCCGGCAATCCGCGCAGATCACTTATGAGTGTGTATCCGGTAATCATACTATTATTCGCAATTTGTATATAGGTATCATTAGAACGATCGGCGTTTTTAATAGACGCCGTCAATTCGGACGGAAGGCCCGGAGTATTTACCGGCAGCATGTTCAGCGATAAATAGGTAGTCTGGCCAAGGCTTGAAATAAGACCTGCGTCCAAGAAACGTCCCATAATCAGTGTGCCAACGCTCGGACCTTCATTATGACTGTTTAAAATCGGTCTGCAGACGGTTAACATCGGAACCCCTGAAAGCATGATAATTCCCGAAGTTTGTCCGGTTAAAACAGGGAAATGGGTCTGGCTGTCCGGGCTCAGATAATTCTGGAAATCGTAAGGAACAGGGATTTCTTTTGAATCGGCCAGGTCATAAGCGCGTTGATAAATGGTTTGCCCGGTGTAATCGATAACTGCAATCAGATTAAGATCAGTCGAAGCGTAAGTTTCGTTAACCAGATTTGCTTTTATGTAGTCGTCATTTCGGTCTTGAACGAATTGATATGTAGCATCCCGGGAAGCCCAATCATGACACATGACATCCATTGATTTCAGTCTGGCAGATAAAGCATCTGAAACCCTGGCGGTATTTTGGGCGACATCCTGGTTTTCTAATTCTTTATAGCCTTTCATGTACATGAGGTCTGAAATAAGGAAGAGCATTGAAAATAAAATGAGTGTGGTACACAAAACCACGATAAATGTTCTTCTCCCAATGGAAAGGTTATACATCTTTTGCCTGCTTTCGTAATTACAGAATATTTGTCACGTTCCTGTATTATTGCACGGCATCCAGACCACCAGTAAGTTCTAAGTGACCAATAATGAAGACACGCCAGTGCAGAGAATATGACACCCCGGCATGACGCTTTTTGAACCCGAAGGTTCACGAAAATGAGCCTCCAGGTTCAACTTTTCAGGGTAAACAACAAATGAAAAGGCGGAAAATTCGGCAAATATCATCAAATTTCATTTAGTGGAATCTCACGCTGAAAACACGTTCAGGAAATTTTGCCAATTATGGCCTTTTTTATATGCAGGGAATAGCACTTGCATAGTACCTTTGTCTGTGAAGTACCCAGTACTATTTAGTGATTGTTAGGTGTAATGACTATGCTTGATAATAGTAAAGTATGTTTTAAGAGAATTATCTATAGCCTATCAGGCTCGTATTAATTCTAGAGGAGTTGAATGTAGTATGAAAATTGAGACTAAAAAGTATTATCGAACCGCGGAAGTATGCCAGGCGGCAGGAATCAGCAAACCTACGTTCTTCCGTTGGCTGCGGGAAGGCACTTTCCTCGATGCCAAAAGAAGAGATATGCGGGGATGGCGGCTATTTACACGAGAGGAACTGGACTCAATCGTTGTACAAGCAAACCGGATAAACGAAGGCGAATAAAACTATACACGATATATACCAGTAAAAAATAGAACAATAAAGAATATAACAGGGATAATTATTAATACAAAAACTCAATGACCGTTACTGAAGATGAGGTGCATAAATGAACGAAACAATTACAAAGATCAAAGTCCTGCTGGTAGATGACCACACAGTGGTGCTGGAAGGGTTACGACGTATCCTAGGGCTGGATCCGGATATAGAAGTAGTCAGCGTAGCAAGGAATGGCAGTGAAGCCATTTCTATGGCAACAAGTCTCTTACCAGACGTAATTGTAATGGACTTGAAGATGCCGGTAATGGATGGAGTATCCGCAACGAGGGAACTAAAAGCAAGATTCTCCAATGTGAGAATACTGATGTTGACGATGTGCGGCGACGATCTGGTAGAAAAAGCGATGGAAGCCGGCGCATCCGGCTATCTGCAGAAAGATTCCGCACCGAAAGAAATTGCCAACGCAGTGCATCAGGTATTTCAGGGCCTTTGCCCGATCTCACCATCATTGACACGGAATTTAATGACTGAACTGGCCGGACTCAGACAAAAAGGACAATCCTTAATACTGAGTTCGCGCGAGATCGAAGTGCTGAAGTTGATCGCCGAGGGTAAAAATACTTCCGAAATCGGGGAACAATTATATATCAGTCTATCTACGGTGAAAAGAGAAGTAGGACAGATCTTTGATAAACTCGGGGTAAACGACCGTCCGCACGCGGTTTCCGAAGCAATCAGGCAAAAATTGATTTCCTGAGAAATACCACCTCACTCTGGCCAGCTCCAATGCCGGGGAAGGGACTAAGTTAGGTTTTACAGATTTAAAAACTCACAGCTGACCGCTGTGAGTTTTTATTTTTTAAGGGAATAATGCAGATTAAGCATATTAATATTGAGAAGTATGGGATTAAAGCATAATCCCTCACCTGAAATTTTCAAATACCGATAACCAAAATTTAAATTGATTCAATTTCCCCACCTTAATCCGCTCCATACATTTTGATTTAAGATCAAAAGTACTTCCTCTTGCAGGTGGCGAGGAAAAATAGTTCAGTATCTTATTATTTCCATGGTACTTACAACTGAGGCTTCATTCCTCAAAGGGAGCAGAAACTAAACAGAGATTTCTTATGGCGGATATCAGCTCGTTGGTCGTAAATGGTTTTTCCAGCAGCTGGCACCCAACCTCGTTGGCGAATTCAGGAATATTCCGGGAGAGTGAATCTCCGGTCATAAAAATTACTTTGAATGCCAGTTCCGGGAAAGTCTGGCGAATATGTTCATAAAGTTCGAGGCCATCAATGCCAGGAGTTCTGATGTCCAAAAGGCAAAGATCAATCTTATTCTCAGCTAACAACTTGATCGCTTTTCTGCCATCCCCGGCCAGAATTACATTGAATCCTTCTTTAGATAACACTCTGTGGCAAATAGCACTGATAACCGTTTCATCTTCCACAACAAGCAAATTTTTCGTTCCGCTACTTTGTTCCACTTTCATCTCCATTATTAATAGAAGTATCGATTGGCAGCTCGATGGTGAATGTAGCACCACTGCCGTATTTACTTTTCACGTATATCATACCGCCGTGTCTTTTAACGATACCGTAACAGAGACTTAATCCCAGGCCCGTGCCTACGCCGACTTCTTTGGTGGTGAAGAACGGCTGGAACAGTTTCTTCATGTTTTCCTCTTTGATACCTTCGCCGTCATCGGTAAACGAGACTACAACTTTACTATCAATGACGGAGCTCTCAACCTGTAATTTGCCCTTTTTGCGGGCATGCGTCATGGAATATTCGGCATTTAATATCAGGTTTAGAAAAACCTGTTGAATCTGAATATTGTCTACCATAATTTCCGGTAAATCAGGGTCCAGCAGTGCCGCGACCTCGATATTGTTTACCGTCTGCTCATAGTGCCGCAGGCGGAGCACATCGTTGATGATTTTATTAATCTGTGTCAAGCGCTTGGCAGGCGGTTGTTTACGCGCGAATGCAAGCAAATTCCGAACAACATCAGTGGCCCGGCTGGCTTCACTATTAATATCACTGAGATCCTTTTTTACATCTTCTGGAAAGTCCGTCTGCATCAGTAATTGCGACAGCATGACAATACCGGTCAAAGGATTATTGAGTTCGTGGGCAATACCGGCTGCCATTTCACCGACGGAGGCTAAGCGGTCATTCAAATATAATTTCTCCTGCTCTTCCCGCTCACCGGTGACATCCCGCCCAATGATCAGATATTCATTAGGACTCATCGTAATAATAGTAAGTTCAAATGTTTTTTCATGTTCACCGACTTTAAAACGGCGCTCAATAACAAGAACCGACCCTTCTACTTCACTGACTTTGTCACCGGTATGTACTATTTCTTCGAAGGGAACAAAATTACTGAGGTGTTTACCAATTACCTCAGCCTCGTTAATGTTAAAAAGCGCACAGAACGCCTTGTTCGCCAGCATAATATTTTCCTGCCCGTCGACCACCAGAATGACAGCCGGTATATATAATAGAAGGCGTTCAAAGAGATGCTGCTGATGATGCAGGGTAAATTCCGTTTCCTCAATTTTTCCGAGCATCATATTAATATTATCTGCCAGATCAGTTATTTCATCTTTCTTTCCCAATATAGATGCAGGCAAAGCGATGGTACTGGAAACGTCGCCAGTATGCCCAATAATACTGACGCCTTCAGCTAATGCATCGAAGCGCGTTAAAATGGTCTTCTTCATAATAAATATGAATATCAAACCAAATAAAACGCTGGATAACGCCAGCACGGCGAACAAAAATATAACAGTCAGCCGTCCCTGATTGTAAACATCCCGCGGCACGGTTGTCTTGAGAATAACCGCCGGATTACCATAAACATCATTGAGCAAGGTATATCCGGCAGCGTAGTTTGTATTTAACGTCTCGGTATAATTGACCGCGGGGGCGGTTAAAGCGGTGCGGGCTTTCATGATATCGACCGGTATCCGGGTATCATTTTCTTGCCAGAGGCTGATAGACGAAGCGGTAGTTTGGGAAAGGTCGTTTACAAAGGCGCTATCCATCAGAACGCCAAAAATAAGGACGCCGCTGCTTGGCCCCTGGGACAAACTGCTCAAAATGGGATGTAACGAAACTAAAAGGGGGGAATCCGGTAAAAGTATGACGTCGGTACTTTCGCCGGACGAATTATCCTTGTGTCCGGCGAAAGTAGCGGAAGATATGTAACGATATATCTCCTGGGGAATAGGTATTTCCTGATGTTTTTCCAGATCATAGGCTTTTCCATGAACGATCTGCCCGTTTTTATCGAGGATTACGATCAAATTAAGGTTTTTATTTTCAAAAATCTGATCGATGAAGTTTTTCTTTATATAGTCGTCATTACCATTAAGGGCAAAATTATAAGTATCATCCCGGACCGCCCAATCCCCTGTATCGGCAGCTAGTCTTTTGGTAACGACGGATAAGCCATTAACTACTCTTTCAATATTATTATCCAGGGTCTTTTTTTCCAGGTTGGAATAACTGCTGCGGAAAATTACTATAGAAAAACACAATGTTGTCAAAAAAGAAAAGAAAATTAAAAAAATAACGGCGATCAATAGTTTTTTACCGATAGACATGGGAGGTACCTCCGTAGAAATGCGGCCCGTTTGTATCTGTTAAGGTTTACAACGTAAATGTAATTTGCTGTTCATTATAGCACTATTATGTACAATTGCAAGTTCATAACATCAGTGAATTCACTAGTGATTCATTAAAACAGCATGGGCAAAAATCCCCCGGTTGACTAATTATACTCGATTATACTCGATTAACGTTTTGGTCGCCAGTTTTTATCAAATACTTATATTTTCGAATAAGGCACAGCATTACAATCCTTAAAAATGCTTTCTCATCACGAAATAACTGTGCGGTGATACGTCTGTCTCAGAATATTGAACCTCCCGGTTTGGATTAAGTGTACCTTTATGCCTTACGGAAAATTGACTGCCGCGTCAGAATGAAGTAGTAACTTAAACATTTCCCGAAAAGTAAAGAAGGACAAGGAGGCAGGGCAACATGAATCAAATGGTTATCAATGTGACTAACTGCGTGTTTACGTGGTCCATAGTGGTCCTGGCCGCAGGGGGTTATTTCATTACATTAAAGAGAATCGGCGAGAGATGGATGTTCTGGATCGTGCTGGCAACCGGCTGGGCGTGCATGGCAGTTTTTGAAACGCTGCTGGCAAGTGGGATTCAGATCAGCCGCGTGCAAATCACGACCATATGGCTGACATCGTATTTGCTGGTGATGGCTTCATTATTATTGCTTTTCCTGAAATTCATACAAATAAAGGCCAGGAGGTAGAGCACTGAATTTTATGGCGAAGATAACCGGGATACAGGCTATAAGTTATTAATAGGGAGAAATTGAATTTAATGAACCAAAAGTATCTTTTTCCTGACATCTTAGGCCAAAAGAAGTGGTATACCCGGTTCCCTTTAATAATCCGTTTATGTCTTACGCAGACAGGCAGTAAATCAGATAATTGTTTTATCAATAATTGAGGAAGCAGAAAAACATGGATGTGTTAACAACCGAATTAAAAGGCAACGTCTCTTCAACTAATGAGGATACCCACATCCTTCTGGTGGGGAGCAACCAGACGAAGAAACTGAAAAAATCACTTGAATCAGAAAGCGAATCTCTGATTGTCAGTGAAGCAAAAGACGATACCGAAATTGAAGCAATGGTCGGTGTGGATTTACCGGACGTGATCGTTGCGGTAACCGACAGCGGGACATCTCCCGATATCTTTAATAAAACTCTACTAACATTATGCAGAATGGAAATGAATACACGAACAATAATAGTATCCGATAATCCTTTCCGGTTTCTCAGATGCGCGCTTAAGTCGAAGGTCGCGGCGTTGTTATACCGGAAGATTGATGCACTTGATCTGTTACCGATCATCAAAGAAGTACGCGCATGGTCTCACGGCCAACCAATTCCATCCAGTATTTTCTCCAGGGACATCCAACCTGGTCCTGAGACTGAACCAGGAGGTGCATGAGATGTGACATCACAAATATGCAGGGCACCCCCGGGAAATCCGAAACCAGAAAATTTTAATTCACAAATTAAACAAAACGAAAAAGGAGTAATAGAATGAACAAATTCAACAGGTTCTTCAAAGGTCTGCATCGCGGACAAAAAGGTATCACCGGTCTGGAAACGGCCATCATCTTAATCGCCTTCGTCACGGTGGCATCAGTCTTAGCCTACAGCGTGCTGTCTGCCGGTATCTTCTCATCTGAGAAAGGCAAAGCAGCGGTCTACAAAGGACTTGACCAGGCTTCTGCTTCAATGGAAATCAGAGGTTCAGTCCTGGCTCTTGCTACTGCCGGTGCGGTCACAGATGTCAAATTTACCGTAGCTTCCGTATTACAGGATGACTCGGTAGACATGACCCCTCCCGGGAATAACTCGGTTGTCATCAATTACACGGATTCCACCGGTTTAAACAGCACTGACGTTCAAACCTGGACCGCGACACTGGTTGGTAAAGAACGCGGCGTTGCCGGGATGCTGGATGCCGACGAGCAAATGGTTATTGACGTAACATTACCTACCAACACTTTGGCAGCCTATAGCACGTTCACCATCCAGGTAATCCCGCCGAAGGGCGCAGCGATCACAATCACCCGCACCCTGCCGGGCGCGATCTCCGATGTCATGGATTTACATTAATCAATTGTTGAAAAAAGATCATAAATAATAAAAAAGGAGTAAATAAAATGAGCAAATTCAACAGGTTCTTTAAAGGTCTGCATCGCGGACAAAAAGGCATCACGGGCCTTGAAACAGCGATCATTTTGATTGCTTTCGTAACTGTAGCATCAGTCTTAGCCTACAGTGTATTATCTGCCGGTATCTTCTCATCTGAGAAAGGCAAAGCAGCGGTCTATAAAGGACTCGACCAGGCTTCTGCTTCCATGGAACTGAGAGGTTCAGTCCTGGCGCTGTCATCCAACGGCACAAAGGTAAGCAGCATTCAATTTACAGTTGCTTCCGTATTACAGGATGATTCGGTTGACATGACAGCTCCCACGAACAATTCCGTTGTCATTAATTACACCGATTCCAACGGTATGGATGTCTCAGACATGGGCAGTGGCTCCGCCGCCGCCAGCGGCACATGGTCTGCCGCACTGGTTGGCGCCGAGCGCGGTACCGTCAACATGCTGGATGCCGATGAGCAAATGATTGTAACTGTAACGTTGCCCACTTCCAACGCACTGGCTGCTTACAGCACGTTCACCCTGCAGATAATCCCACCGAAGGGCGCAGCGATCACCATTACCCGCACGCTGCCGGGTGCCATCGCCGATGTCATGGATTTACATTAATCAATTTAGCTTGAGAACGGCTAAAAATAATAAAAAGGGAGTTAAATAACGATGATCAAAAAGTTCTTCAAGGGTTTACATCGCGGGGAAAAAGGTATTACCGGCCTTGAAACAGCTATTATCCTGATCGCCTTCGTGACCGTGGCGTCAGTCTTAGCTTACAGCGTACTATCCGCCGGTATCTTCTCCTCTGAAAAGGGTAAAGCCGCGGTGTACAAGGGACTCGACCAGGCTTCTGCTTCAATGGAATTGAGAGGTGATGTCATTTGTATGGGCACACCGGCCAACGGTAACACGGCTGCAACAGTCGATTCCGTACAATTCACCCTGGCTTCGGTGCTGCAGGACGACGCAGTCGACATGACGGCACCCCCGAACAACGGCGTAGTCATTAACTACACTGATTCTACCGGCGCAAATGTACCCAATATTGGTGGTGCCACCGGTACCGGCAATTGGGCCGCCGCACTGGAAGGTAAAGAGCGCGGCGTAGCCACAATGCTGGACGCCGACGAACAGATGAAGATAACAGTAACCCTGCCAACAAATACGCTGGCCGGTTACGGATCCTTCACCATCCAAGTGATCCCGCCGAAAGGCGCAGCGATTACCATCACGAGGACTCTGCCCGGCGCAATCCAAACCGTGATGGATTTACACTAAAAGTTCCACCCCGCAGGCTGGAGAGGCCGGCTAAACACCGGCCTCTCCGCAAAATATTTTATTAAAGGCTTCCGGGGTGAAGCTTAGAATGAACCTGAGGAGCACTCCTTTGGAAACTAGCGACAAAATAACCCAACTGGAAAACGAGATAAAAGTCCTGAAAAATGAAGTTCAGGCTGTTTTGCTTGATATCCGGGAGAATGTGCTCAACGCAGAAAATCCGTTTAACTCACAGAGGGCTAATGCCAATAATACCAGTCAGATTATCATCGACCGTCAGATCCAGACAAGCCCGCCGCAACCAGCAGCAGAAGTAAAAACAGCTGCTGCGCCCTCTGCCACCGCGCCGGCACCCGCACCAATCTCCGCTGCCGCAAATGCCCCCGTGCAGGCAGCCGCTCAAGCTCAGCCGTTACAAGAACAAAAAACGGCACAAACAACACGCCAAAATGAAACGCACGCTAATGAAAGCTACGAACCCGAACATAAAGGAAACGGGAGAAAAGCAATGGAACAAACTGAAATAGAACATAAGCATAACGGTAAAAAATCCACGGAAACACTCCGTGAGGACACAAATCTGATGGATGACTATGAAAATGAACGACCCCGCTTTGAATTATGCGCCAGCCGGACGGTAAAAGGACAACCGGACCTGGCGGCTTATGCCGGTCTGGCTTGCTGGGTTGAAGACGCAACCAAACGGCTGGGCAAAGAAAGAACACAGGCCCTTCTGGAATTATCGGAAGTGGCCGGATTTTTGCCGCCGGAAGTGAAAACAATATTAACTAAACTGACGACGATCAAATCAAATGAAAATTCATATAAACCAAACGCCCGTGATTATTTTGAATCCCTCGTTAAGATCGCGGCGCTTTTTGGTAATAACAGCGACTATAACGCGGCTCTGCTGATGGTTCTGGCACAAGGAGACGCTCGTGGATAAAATAATTGTTACGGTAATGCTAATTATCGGTGGAATTGTGGCGGCTTTTGCCGTCTTTAACGGAATATATCCGGCGATAGAGCGCAGCGGTTCGGCAATCACGAGCGCCAGCGATTCGCTGAATGAGCGGATAAAGAGCGATATCCGGATTATTCAGGTCAATGACAACGGTACAACCGTAGATGCCTGGGTGAAAAATGTCGGGACTTCCGATATTGTCACTGTAGAAAACAGTGATATCTTTTTTGGTCCCCAGGGCAACTTCACCAGAATCCCGTACGGCAATGAAAGCTCACCGCTGCCGTATTGGAGCTATCAAATCGAAGGAACGGACAGCCAATGGCGGCCGACAGATACCAACAAGATAGTCATTCACTTAGCGGCTTTACCTTCGCCGAACACTTATATATTGAAAGTAATAATACCCAACGGCATTTTCGATGAGACGGTCTTTGGAGTTGAATAGCCGTGGAAACGATACTTGTCAGTCTTGTTTCGCTGGCGCTTATCATCGTCGCATCCGTGACGATGGCAATCAGCACAATGCAATCCAGCAGTAAAATTGCCGATTCCTGGAAGAATATGGAAACGCAGTCCGCCAATATCAACCGGACGGATATCGCCGCAACCGCTCCCGCGCACTATGCCGGCGGCGCAATCGATCTTACCGTCAAGAATGACGGGCAAACAAATCTGAGTGACTTTCCCAAATGGGATGTCATTGTCCAGTACCAGTCCGGGAACGTCACCTATCTGACTTTTAACCCAGTTTATCCACCGGCCAACAATCAATGGACAGTTAAAGGGATCTATTCTTCTGCCGGAACGCCGGAAATCTTCGACTATAATGTACTAAATCCGAGCGAACAGGCGACCTTAACGATCGGGCTTAACCCGGAGTTAAGTTCCGGACAAGCATGCCGGATAACAATATCCACCTCAAATGGTGTGAAATCACAAACCGATCTTATCAGAGACTAAGAAAATCCGAGGAGCTGGATACTCATGGCAAACGTAGAGGAAACCGAGACAAAAAAGAAAATTATATCCACCGGGCACCCGGAGATCGATAAGAAACTGGGCGGCGGTTTACCCATCGGCTCACTGACTCTGATCGAAGGCCAATCGGATGCCGGGAAATCGGTACTCTGCCAGCAAATGATCTGGGGGTCACTGAAGAGCAATTATAAAGTGCTGGTGTTCACCTCTGAAAATTCGGCAAAAAGCCTGGTCAAGCAGATGGACAGCCTGGGATTAGGCATATTGGATTATATGCTGCTGGGCAAGGTCAAGGTTTATTATATGCGGCCTTCGGAGATAAAGGTTAACGCGACCAAAACTTTTGATACTATCCTGGACACGGTGGGGAAATATACCAATTATCAACTCACTATTCTGGATTCTTTAACGCCTATCGTGTCCAACACAAACGACGGGGAGTTACTCAGTTATTTTGAGCGCTGCAAGACTTATTGCGACCAGAACAGAACGATAATTAACGTGGTACATACTTATGCAGTCAATAATGATATTTTGATCCGTCTGCGCTCGGCCTGTGATGCACACCTGAAACTGACGATCGAAAAAATCGGGGATAAACTGGTAAAAACCCTCGAGGTAGCCAAGGTCAGAGGCGCAGCCCAGACCACCGGCAACATCGTGACTTTCGAAATAGAACCGGAGGTCGGAATGAAGATCATGCCGCTGTCTAGAGCAAAGGCTTAAACATGGGAACAATAACTTTACCATTTTCAATAGAAAAAAGGGCGGACGCCCGCGACTTTGAGCGCACTCGGGACCAACTCGCCGAGATGCTGCCGGAAGGTTTGCGGGAAGTGGCAGAGAAGAATCCCCGCCTTTTTGAATACATCAGCTGGCTGCCGATATCGAAAATCGGGATACCGGATTATGCGGCGGAATTGACCAGAAATATGGGGGATAACAAAGCGCCGAACATCATCTACCCGATAAAGAATGACGGTCTCTTTGTGCACATCCTGTTCGATGACAGCGGCTATAGACATAATTACATTCAAATCGAGCCCACCACGACGCTGAATCTGGATAAAATACTGAATGAAGTGGAAGATGCTTGCATTGCCATCAGTGAAAAAATACCCGGGATCAACCCTGATGTCGACCGGGAAAAACAACTGCTCGCTTATCTGGACCAGGCTACCGCGGATGCAAAACAACCCGGCACAAATTTCTTTCTTAAATTTATCTCGCAACTTTTAAAGAAGAAGAAGGATGACGAAACTCCGCTCAACGTCAAAGTAACCCCGGAAGAACTGGCCGGCATCAAATATCTCTTCGTGCGCGACAAAGTAAAACTGGGCATTCTGGAGCCGATTATTACGGATCCCTACATCGAAGATATCAGCTGTTCCGGTATGGGCAATATTTTTATTGAACACAAGATATTCAAAAGTCTGAAAAGCACCATTAACTTTTCCACTTTTGAGGACCTCGATGAATTCGTGATCGAGCTGGCCGAACGGATCAAAAAACCTGTCACTTACAAAAATCCGATCGCAGATGCCACATTGCCGGATGGATCGCGTATCAATATCGTTTACGGCCGTGATATTTCAAAACGGGGCTCCAATTTCAGTATCCGGAAATTCAGCGAAGTCCCGCTTTCCATTTTTGAAATTGTGGATTTCGGTACGATTAATTATCAGATGTTGGCATACCTTTCGCTTGCAATCAGTAACGGTATGAATGTGTTTGTCGCGGGGGAGTCAGCCTCAGGTAAAACAGCACTGCTCAATGCCGTTACCACCTTCATCCCGCCGCTGTCCAAGATCATTACGATTGAAGACACGCCGGAATTACAGGTGCCGCACGCAAACTGGATCCGCGAAGTAGTTTCCTCCAGCAAAGCAGAAGGCGAAGGCGGTGTCACCATGTTCGACCTGCTGAGAGCAGCTTTGCGGCAGAGACCAAACGAAATTTTGATCGGGGAAATCCGCGGAAAGGAAGGGAACATTGCTTTCCAGGCTATGCAAACCGGGCACTCCTGCATGGCGACTTTCCACGCTGCATCCATCGAGAAACTGATTCAAAGAATCACCGGTGAACCTATCTCCGTGCCGAGAGCTTACCTGGATAACCTGAACATCGCCGTACTGATGGGTATGGTCAGGCTGCCGAACGGGAAGATCGGGCGCCGCATTACCAGCATCGCGGAAATAGTGGGTTGGGATCCGTTAACACAATCTTTTAACATCGCCGAAGCCTTTCATCATGATGAAGCAACGGACAGGTTTGATTTCGTCGGTTACATGACCAGTTTTGTCATGGAGTTTAAAATTGCGCCCCGTCTGGGTATCCCCAGTAACAAGAAAGGTAAAATTTATGAAGAAATCGACCGCCGGGCAAGAATATTGGAAGAACTGCATAGAGGCAGGGGAATAAAAGGCTTTTATGAAGTGCTGGATGTTCTCAGTAAAGCCCAGCAGCAAGGATTATTCTAATAATTTAAGGTGTTTTTTATGGCAATAACACAATTACCATATGCAATAAAAACCGATACGGCTGCGGATAACGCAAATATCCAGGCTGATATTTTCAAGGACCTGCCGGAGGGATTGAAGAAAGTAGCCGAGGAGCATCCCCATGTGCTGGCATACCTCAGCCGAATGCCGTTCGAGGAATTCGGGATACCGGAGTATGCCCCGGAATTGACCCGTAAGCACGGGGATATCAAAAAACCCAACATCATTTACCCCGCCCACCGGAACGCGGTCTTCATCCATATTCTGCCGGGACCGGATAGAAACCATTACATCCCCATCGAACCCCATTATGGGCTTGAACTCGATAAATTGATGATGGATATTGAGATTCAATTACTTAATGCCAGAAATAAACTGAAAAAGGTCAACCCGGATGAAGACAAAGAAAAACAATTCATTGATTTTCTCAAGCTGGTAACCACTGTCGAAGATGACCCGAAGAATACAGGCGTCATCAACAAAAGTCTGGGGTTTCTGCAAAATAATCTTCAGGGAGTGAACAAGATCAAGGTCACCCAAAGGGAACTGGATGCTATTAAATACCTGTTTGTGCGTAATAAACTGGGACTGGGGGCAATGGACCCGCTGATCGTAGACCCGTACATCGAAGATATCAGCTGCTCCGGGCTCGGACAAATATTTATCGAACATAAAATTTTTAAGGCGCTGAAAAGCACCGTCACTTTTGTCACACTGGACGACCTGGATGAATTCGTGCTGTGGCTGGGCGACCGGGTCAAGAAACCGGTCACATTTAAAGCGCCGATTTCCGATGCCACATTGCCGGACGGTTCGCGTATTAATATAGTTTACGGACGCGAAGTTTCCAAAAGAGGATCCAATTTCAGTATTCGTAAATTCGCGGAAGTCCCTCTCTCAGTCTTCGAGGTGCTGGAGTTCGGCACTTTCAATTACGAGATGTTAGCCTACCTTTCGCTGGCAATCGGCAACGGTATGAATGCCTTCGTTTCTGGAGAAACGGCATCGGGCAAAACGACTTTACTGAATGCTTTAACTGTTTTTATCCCGCCGCTGGCGAAAATAATCACAATCGAAGATACTCCGGAATTGCAGGTGCCGCACCAGAACTGGATCAGGGAAGTGGTACAGTCCAGCAAAGTTGAGGACAACGGCGGCGCAATCACCATGTTCGACCTGCTGAAAGCTGCTTTACGCCAGAGACCTGATGAATTAATGATCGGTGAAATCAGAGGCAAAGAAGGCAACGTCGCATTTCAGGCAATGCAGACAGGACACTCGGTAATGGCAACTTTTCACGCCGCATCAATTGAGAAATTGATCCAGCGTTTAACCGGCGATCCCATCCTGGTACCGAAAAACTATGTGGATAACCTGAATGTTGTCATCCTGACCAGCCAGGTTAAATTACCAAATGGCAGACAGGGACGGCGTATTACCGGTATTTCCGAGATCGTGAACTATGATGCCGCTCTTGAATCATTTTCATTTGTGGAAAGTTTTAAATGGAATCAGGAAAACGATACATTTGAATTTAGCGGATATATGAGCAGCTATGTGCTGGAGGAATTAATCGCGCCGAAACTGGGCATACCGCCGCACAAAAAACAACGTGTCTATGCCGAAGTTGAGAGAAGGGCGATCATCCTGCAAAAGCTGCACAAAGAAAGAGGTGTCAAGGGCTTCTATGAGGTATTAGATGTGCTCAATAAGGCACAACAAGAGGGGTTGTTCTAATGGGACTACTTACTCTCTTTCTAAAAAATAAAGAAACCGATAAAAAGAAAAAAGCCGGTGAAGCTAATTTCGATAATCAATTAGCCGATATCGATTTCTTTTCGCAACTCGCTTATATGGCTTCGATATCCACATCGGGGATAACGCGCAGCGGACTTTTCTTTTATTCGGCGAAATTGCCTTACATTGCCACGAAATACTTCCGCAGAGTAGATTTTGTCGCAAAGATGTTTAACCACGATTACGCACAGGCATGCCGTATCGTTGGTGAAAAAACAAAAATATCGGAGATCAAGGCGCTGTTGTTACGTCTGTCCAATGCACTGGCATCAGGCGAGGACGTTTCCGCGTTTCTTTCGCGTGAAGCGCACATTCTTTCCGAATCATATACCAGTATTTACGAAAGGAAAATCGACCTTTTAAAGAAATGGGCCGATGCATACGTGTCTTTAATCCTGACCTCAGCCCTGGTCACGGTAATGTCTGTGGTAACAATGATGATCGGCAGCGTCAGTGTAGCTTTTATTATATCGATTTCTGCGATCACAATTCTGGCCACCATTTTTGGAGCCTGGTTTTTGTATAATACAGCTCCCCGCGAATCTATAAACCATACGTTACCTTACCGTTCTCATGAACAAAACATGGTGAAATATTTATGCCGGATCCTTCTGCCCCTGGGTGGATTTGTGATGCTGGTCATGCTGGTAATGAAACTGGACCTGGGATACATGCTGCTGGCGGCCAGCGCTTTTCTTTTCCCGATAGGATTTGTAGCGACAACTGATGATAAAAAAGTCACATTACGGGATGCTGATGTTTCCGCATTTCTCCGTTCACTCGGTGGCACGATGGCAGCGATCGGCGCCACCGCGGCCGAAGCAATGGGCCGTCTCGATTTTCGTTCGCTGGGTATACTGACAGAAGATGTTAAACTGCTCCATACCAGACTGGAGGCAGGCGTAAGCCCGAATCTATGTTGGGACAGATTTGTAAGTGAAACAGGTTCAGAGTTGGTTAACCGTACCGTACGGATTTTTTGGGACGGGATTTCTTTGGGAGGAGACCCGCAAAAAATAGGTAATGAAGCCAGCGCCTTCGCACTGAAAATTTCGCTGCTGCGCTCGCAAAGAACACAGATTTCCTTAGGTTTTACGTGGCTAACCATAGCGATGCACGCAGTACTGGTTACATTGTCGGTATTTGTTTATCAGGTTTTTCTTTCATTCTCCACACTTGTGCAAACAATTATTCCGGCGAACAGCGACACTTCAATTCAATCGTTAGGTTTGGCTACCTCCGGATTCTTTTCCTCGGGCGGCACCGAAATCAAGCTGTTACATTTCATGATCATATTAATTACGATCATTCTTACGATTGCTAACGCGTTCGCTATTTACGCCGTAAGCGGAGGACATACTGCAAAGCTTACATTCTACCTGGCAATAACCAGCGCGATCTCCGGAATAATTATGATCGGAGTGCCTCCTGTAGTAAACATGATGTTTTTGAATTTCAAGTAACCTTTAAGAGGGAAAATGGACGAAAATATGATAGCGATTTACCTTTACATCGGTATCCTGCTGATGGCCGGCACTGTGCTGGTTTTGACAATTATTTACTTTGTCAGAGCCCCTGTGACAAGGACTGGTGCGATTAATACAACAATAGAAAAGGAACCGGGACAACAGGTAACACAGGAACAACCGGAAGTAAAAACATTTGAAGCAAAGCAACCTAAAGCCAAGAAAGTTTATAAAATGCCGTTTGCGAAGACAAAATCGGAAAAGACCGTTAAACCGGTCAATGAAACCGGCAAACCGGGAAAAAAGGAAAAGAAGCTTTTTAAAATCCGGTTAGGCAAAGTTAGATCAGAAAAAACAAACGAAACTGTAACACAGAATACAAACGCAACTAATAAACAGGTGCAATCACTTGCGCCGAAGGCCGACGGTCAGCAAACAATAATTGCGAATCAGGTGAAAAAAGAGAATCCAGTCAGTGCTGCAAGCAATATTAAGCCAACCGCGGCAGCAACGCCGGTACCGCCCAAAAGCGAAACCACAAAGACAATACCTTCAGTTGTGCAAAATACTCCGCCTGCCGTAAATGCGGTAAAAACAACTGCGACAGCGGAAAATAAAAATCCCGTCTCCGCTGAAAACGTAAAAACCGCTAACGAACCCGTAAAAAAGGAGACCAATCCAAAGATGGACAATAAAACTACTACACCGCCTGTTAACCCGGCAGCCGTAAAAACGCCCGCAACACCACCGGCGGCTAAACCCGCGGCGGCAGCGGCGAGTACGCCGATCGTAAAAAAACCGACGGAACAGAAGTCATCGCTGGATGACATGTCCAAGATGTTTTCAAAAGACGCGGTGGACGATACTGAAGCTACTAAACTCGCCAAAGATATGAAAGATGTAGAAATTGACAGTCTGCTCAAAGAAAGCCAGGACCTTATAAGCATTCTGAAACGAAACAGGAGCTAACGATCATGAGAAATATACAGGCATCATTAATAAAGAGGAAAGCGCAAAAAACCGGCGGCAATTTTGCTCAAGCGATAATGGGGAACCGTTTTGTATTTATGGGTATTTTGCTTGCATTTCTCACTTTAACAATAACAGCCGCCGGTTGCGCTTCCAAAACCCCCACTAAAACCACGCCAAAACCCGCCGCATCTACCGCAGCGCCTTCGACTACTCCGACAGTTCCTCCTCCCACGACACCTACGACAACCAAGGTAACAACAACCCCAACACTGATACAATCGACTTTCCCTCTGCAAATTACCACGCCGCAGACATATGCTGAATATACGTTGCCGATATATTTATCCGCCAATGACACTATTCACCTGGTCTGGACTGTATCCGGTGTGGGAGAACATATCAGAATGTCAATTAACACGCCGGACGGAAAATATGTCGGAGAAAAGGCAACAGGCGGATTTGTAGCATTGACCGGCGACACCCCATGCGACCAATTGAACAGGTCAGGCAGTATCGTGCTCACACCGTCGGATCAGAAGTGGCCGGACGGGTATTATGTTTTTCATCCTTATATCCTGGATAAAGACCCGACCGTTAATGTGAAAATACTTTACTGGATCGAGCATTAGGTCGTGGAAAAATACTACGTCTCAATATCTAAATACTAGATAATATCAAAATTTAACATTAGAAACACTAAAAATCGTGCATAAAGCAGACATAGTATTCGGTAAGGATGCCATTTTTGAGGCAGGGTTTAGCCCTTGAGCAGCACTCGGATAATCATACCTGAGTTCCAGGCCAAGACCAATCCGTAAAACACTGCGATACCGATCGCAGCCCCAAGCGCTAGCCTGGGGAAATGCGCGTGCAATTTTTGCAGGACCAACCCGGATAAAACCGCGCCGGCGAATTTTAACAGAAGAAAAACCCAGTTCCCCGCCATCTGGGCAACCAGGTGATTGCCTTCCAAGACCAACCCGAGGTTAACCGCGGCAAAGGTAAACAACGCATCCAGCATTTCCAGAGCACAAAAGAGAACAATAACTTGCATCAATCCACGGGAAAAGGCGTTCGTTTTTTCCCCGAAGGATTGAGAGTCTGTCCTTGATTTTCCGGTGGAGTTCCCCAAGACGGGAACATTAACGCGTTGAAACCAAAATTTCATTTATCTTTCCTATCATTTTCAGGGTGGTTTCACCATTGGCTCCGTATCACTCAGGTGACCAGGATAAGAGCGATACTTCATTGCTTCCTTTTGTCTTACATTTTAGCACAAGTGAAAGACGGACAAATTAGAGATTCCGGAAGTTTGAGCGCACAAACAAGCAGTATTAGCTTCAAAACAGAAAAACGAAATAATTCATAAGATAATTAGACTGAAGCAAAAAGTAAACAAATGGATTGCTGATATTTAGAGCATTTTTCAGTGGTTGCCGGTTCAGGTATAATAACCATTTGTATTGTCAATATTTACTTCCCCAGAAAAAATCCTTATCAATCTTCCTTTTTCGAAAGCGAGAGTCTTCCACGATTTTGAATTTGAGATAACCAGAATTTCCCCTTATCGTACGAAGGGAATGAAAAGAGAATTTGGGGACTGGATCCCGATTTTCACCAGTATAAAAACATCAGGTTAGTTTTCTCGCTCACTAAGGAAGATAGGAAAAATCCGCGGAGGGTTTTTAATCATAAGATGCAGCTAAATATATTTGCAGAGGCCTGTACTGCACACAGTTAGTTAGATGGATTCCCGATCAAGGCGGGAACAACAAGCGCAAGTTTAGACCAAAGGAAGAACCTCATACCTGTCCCCTTCTACATAAACGGCCAGGGAAAGGAGCTTATTGTTTACACCAAAGATAATAGATTTTAACGGGTTTTCTTCCTGGGCCACCAACCGAACCAGCCTTCCCTACCGCAAGAGGTACATTTGGTAAAAACAGCCATTGTGCCTTTCGCTTTACAATGCTCGCACAGGAATTCATCCTGTAGCCCTTGCGGACGGTGATTCGCTTCACGCGCCAGTTCCCGTAATTCGTTCCTGATCTGGGCAATTTCTTCACGACCAGGTTGTACGTTATATGAACTGCGTTCAATCTTGAATGCCAGTTCCCCGATTCTTTCTTCCATTGCATCGAGCCGCTGGGCAGTGTTAGCGAATTTATTCACCTGTTTAGTGAGGTCGTCCACATTTTTTTTCAAGACCATTACCTCACCCAAAGAGACAGAGCTGACACTAGATCCGTGAACAGCAGAAGAATTGGCGCGGGCGGGTTCCGCGGCGGCCGGTACCGTTTTAACATTAACCATTATCGGCGGCACGGACGCAGGCACGGGTGGAGGTGGCGGCGGGGGCTGTGTAGCTTGCGGAAGAGGTGCAGCAGCGCGCGGCGCATCCGGCACCAAAGCTACCAAAGCATCAACATCGGCCTGAGAAAGGACCTTTTCATCATCGTTTGCCACTAGTCGTACTCCAGCACTTTACTAATCAGTTTTCGCTGATATTCAGATTTCGCCAAATTGATATCATACGGTTTTTTCAGATTACCGTGTTCCGGATCATAAGTAACCCTGATCACCGGTCTGGCGACAAAACCGAGATTAGGATCAGACACAATACCGATTTCACCGCTGTTCAGTTTTACGGTCAACCCATTGGGATAGGCGGGAATTTTACGGACAAAAGACTCCACTAATCTGGGATCGAACTGGTCGCCGCTGACGGCCATAATAAATTCGATCGCTTCATGGGACATGCATTTATCTTTTCCCGGCGCTTCCACCAGCAAGTCTGAAAATACATCGGCTGCGGAGATGATTTGAGCATAATTTGAAATCTGCTCGCCCTTTAATCCGCGCGGATAACCGCTGCCGTTCCACTGTTCGTGATGTTGTAATACCACATTGGCGATTCCGTTTTTGATCTCACTGAACTGTGAGAGCAACTCATAACTTTTTACCGGGTGTTGTTGTACGAGCGCGGCTTCTTCCGGCGTCAGATTTGATTTGTTCAGCAAACCCGGTGGCAGGAAAACACCGCTGAGATCTTTTAAAAGTGAGCTCATGCCCAGGGTAACTAGTTCATCATGGGACTTGCCCAATCTGTACCCCAGCGCCATGGCAAGAATAGCGGATTTGACCGGGTGCAGATACTCGTAATCCGTCTGTGAAACAGAGCAGGACACATTGATTTCACCCATGATACTGAGAGACAAACTCCGTCCGATCTCATTCACCGCGACATTGACCGCAGAAAGGAAAGCGGAATCGATAGTCTGTATATTTTTAGTTCTAACCAGCATCTGGCGGAAGGCATCCGCGAGTTTACCTTCTTTTTCCGGAGAAACCATCGGCGCGACCACCAGATCATCCACGCGCTGGTCTTCGATCAGGATTTCGCTGATGCTGTTCCTGGCCATAAGCGCCAGATGCTGTTCATTCAGATTGGTACGCCGGCCTAATAATTCTTTCCCGTAATTATCATAAACCGGCATTCCCAGGATCATTCCGGGCTGAGCATATTTTGTCGTTATACGTCTCATATGTTTCTCTCATTTACTGCTTATATTGCTGAAGAAAACACCTTCGGTGATTCCGATATGGGATTTGTAACCTTCTTATAAAAACAGGGGTGCACGCGCTGGAATCCCAGATCGGCAGCATCGAGCATTGTCTCGGTGGCGCCAATGAATAAAATCCCGTTTTCTTTTAGCGCATTCTGAAAATTAAGGCTAAGAATCCGCTTGGTTTCGTTCGAAAAATAGATAGTGACATTGCGGCACACAATCAAGTCAAAACCGATCGGGAATTTGTCCCGTGTCAGGTCCAATTGAGAAAAAATGATCCTTTCCCGGATTTTCTCATTAACCGTATAGCCATCTTCGCCAAAATAAAAATATTTCATCAGCAGCGTCTGGGGCAAATTTCTTACTTCCGCGGGCTGGTAAGGGCCTCCGGCATTGCCTTTGCTCAAGCTTTCTTTATCGATATCCGTGGCGAAGACACGGTGTTTTATACCGGGCGTAAGTTCATCAAGAATCATGGCAATGGAATAAGGTTCCTGACCGTCTGAACAGCCAGCGCTCCAGATATTTAGTCTGGCGCTGTTCCTCAGTAAGGAGGGAAACACCATTTTCCGCAATGTTTCGAAGTGCACCTGGTCGCGGTAGAATTCCGAAACATTAATCGTAATAAAATTACGTAACTTGGCAATTTCCATAGGGTCGCCATCGAGTTTGGAACAATACTGAGCGATATCAGTCGCTTTAGCGCGCGAAATGAACCCGTCAAGACGGCGCATCATCTGATTTTCTTTATAATTGTTCAGGTCAATCTGAATTAGCTGGCGGATCTTTCTTTTTAAATGCTCATATTCAATTTCATTCATGCAATTAACTCCTTACCGCCGGCTGCGCATTACCGCAATATATCTGGATAAGTTCAGCCGCAATCTCGTGAATGGGCAGGATCTTGTCCGCGTTACCCGCTTTTACAATAACCTGCGGCATCCCGTAAACCGCACAGGTGGATTCATCTTCGACGATCACTTTTCCGCCCACCGCTTTTATTTGCGATGCTCCGATAGCGCCGTCCGAACCCATACCGGTTAACACCACACCCATGAGGCTATTACCATATACTTCAACTGCTGCTTTCATCGTCACATCGATCGCCGGTCTGACGCCGTGGACAGGAGGGTCCTGAGTCAAAGTAATGCGGTTACCGCGGACCGGCACCATATGGTAGCTGCCTGGCGCGAGTAATGCCTGACCGGGTTCAATCTGGCTGCCGTTCACAGCTTCCATAACTTTGATTTGTGATGCCCCGCTCAATCTTTCAGCAAGGGATTTAGTAAATAACGGCGGCATATGCTGGACCATCAAAATCGCAGCAGGAAAATCTTTGGGTAAATTAGGAATGATCTGCATCAACGCCCGCGGACCGCCGGTCGAACTGCCGATAACGATAACCGGAAATTTTTGTCCTGAAGATACGGGACTTTTCGCGGCGGCGTCTTTATTCGATATCGTGATTTTCGGTTTTGCAGCGGGCGAATATGGTTTCAATTTCGATGCGGCAGCCCGCTTCACTTTTTCGATCAAAGTTTCGCCGGTCTCATCGTTCCCGGTAGGACGGAGAAGAGAGGGTTTTAAAAAGAAATCAACAGCGCCCAGTTCCAATGCCTTGATCGTAGTTTCTGCGCCTTCGCTGGTCAGCGCGCTGAGCATAACAACCGGTGTCGGCTGCCAGGTCATTAACTGCTCCAGCACAGCCAATCCATCCATCACGGGCATGACGACATCCAGCGTAATAACGTCCGGTTTTAATGTACGGATTTTTTCAATTGCTTCTTTACCGTCGCGGGCCGAACCAACAACTTCTATATCGGGGTCGGTGCTCAGTTTTTTCGTAACCGACGCGATAACAAAATCTGAATCATCGACAACAAATGCTCTGATTTTACTCATTTACATCCTCTTGCCATAAGGCGATTTTTAAGACGCGCTGGGAACCAGTTTGGCCACAGCCGCTTTAACACGGTTGGCATCAAACGGCTTAACAACGAAATCGATCGCCCCGGATTTTAATGCTTCAATAACAATGCTCTGCTGTCCCATCGCGGTGCACATGGCGATCCTGGCACTGGGGTCGTACTCTTTCATTACTTTTAGTGCTTCCAGTCCATCCATGTCCGGCATGGTAATATCCATCAACACGCCGTCCGGTCTGGCCTCTTTATAACGCGCGATTGCTTCCGCGCCGTTAGCGGCTTCTACGACCTGATGCCCCTGCTCGGTTAAGAGCTGAGAACATTTCTTACGCATGAACATGGCGTCATCTACCACTAATATTATTGCCATTTTTACTTATCCTCCCTGATTTTAAGAATACAAAGTCCGGTGTAAATAATCAGCTATATTTCCCGGTCTTCGCCTCCCGATATTCTCACAGTCACCTTACCGGTGTTAACATACATGCGGACTGTGCGTCCTTTATTGCCGCCAACATCTTCGGCGGTTAAAGATACCCCTTCTTTACTGAGAGCGACTTTTACTCCTTCCAGATTCCGCTCTCCGGTTTTAAAGGTATTTTTAAGACCGGGAGCCAGTGACATTTGTGCTCCCCCGGCGATTTTCACAGTCAAACGGGAGCGGTGACCGCCCATTTTTACGACCTCGCCAATGAGCAGCGGGATGCTAGTATCCGCGTACTTTCCTGGATTGTCCCCCGGTTTCCCTTCGCAGTGAGGCAGGACAACATGCGCCATCCCTCCCACTTTGTATAAATTGTCGTAAACACAGACTGCAATACAAGAACCAATTCCCAGACAGGACAGAATGACCAAAGGCGAATGCGTTACTTTTAACTCCCCCAATCCGACGAGAACTGATTCCTGGTTATCGGCTTCATTTTTCGACAAAGTTTCGATCATCGTGTTTTCCCCGATTATTTTTATTAACTTTCATTTACTGAATTAGATCCATTCCCGGAACCGGCATCACCAAAAAAGTGCCGGCTACCTGTCGATCGCTGGATTCGAATATAGTTTCAATAACGTAGGTCTGGTCGCATTGTTCCATGACACTGACAGTAGCGACCTCGAGAATAGCGCCGGCCATGTCCATCAACACTGCCGGTGGTGACGGCTGTAAAGAATTGCCGGTAGTATTGGAGAGATGGTTCAGGAAAAACGAACCCATGATATTACCCACTTCTCCCAGAACGGAACGTTCCATTTCGGACAGTTCTTTAGTGGAGCCGACTGGTTGCCCCAGTAACATATCTATAAGATCGAAAGCTGTTTGCGGTTGATAAATGGCAATCATATGCCCATTGGTATTGCCGCAAATTGCCAGGTATACAGCCACCATCATTTCCTGCGGGCCGCCAAAAAGTTCAGGAATATCCTTTACCTGCACTTTATTCAAATTGATATTAGCAATTTTGATATCCTGGCCCACCATCTGGGAAAGACCTTTGACCGCATTGCTGACACCTGTCCTTAACATTTCAATTTGTTCGCTGCTAGTCAGCGTTTTCACAGTGATATTTTCTGCCATGTTTGAAGTTGCCTCCTTATCCTGCACTTTGCCCTGTTATCTCGCGCCGGCCAATACGGCCGTGCCATTCTGTTCTGTGTCATCTTTAATGTTTTGAGATTCGGCAATAGTGCTTTTGACGAGTGAATTTACATCAAGAATGAGTACCACCTGGCCGTCGCCAAGAATACTGGCACCGCTCAGACCTTCGGCGCCGCCGATGAACTGGTCAAGCGATTTAACCACGATTTCCTGTTGTCCGATCAGTTCGTCAACAATGATACCAACCTGCATTTCGCAAGCTTTGACTATGACAATATGAATTAAATTAGATGCCCCGTTGTTTGTGGGACTCCATTTGAAAATAGTGTTTAACCGAAGCAGAGGTAAGACACGGTTTCTGTACAGAGTCACCTCTTTCCCTCTGACTGTTTTAATTTCTTTTGATTCTAATTTAATTGCCTCTACGATCGTGGCCAGAGGAATTGCGTAAACCGTATTTCCCAGTGAGACCATCAGTGTAGGAATTATAGCCAGGGTAAGCGGCAATTGCAGCGTGAAAGTAGAACCCTTCCCTACGTTGGATTCGACATTAATCTTTCCGTTCAGGAACTCGATGTTTTTCTTCACGATGTCCAGGCCGACTCCTCGTCCTGAGACTTCGGTAATCGTCCTGGCGGTGGAAACACCGGATGCCATGATCAGATTCATCAGTTCGGTATCTGTCATTCTGGCCGCGGCCTCGGGTGAAATTACTCCTTTTCTGATGGAGGCGGCTTTTACTGCCTCCGGGTCAATACCTCTGCCGTCATCCGACACGGTAATCACGATATGGTCCTGTTCGTGATGTGCCGAAAGGTGTATAGTGCCCGTCTCGGGTTTGCCCGCGGCTAGACGTTCTTCGGGGCTTTCGATGCCGTGGTCGACAGAATTCCGCAAAAGGTGGATCAGCGGGTCGCGCAGATGCTCGATAACACTGCGGTCAACCTCGGTCTCCTGACCTTCGACGATAAAATCAACTTTTTTACCTATTTTGCGCGCCAAGTCTCTAACCATACGCGGCATAGTATTAAATACCAATTCGATGGGCAGCATGCGGATAGTCATGATATCCTGCTGCAGGATGTTCACTATTTTACCGGTCTGGGAGACGCTGTCGGCGAGTGTGCGAATCATTTCATCGTCCTGATATTTTTCCGCCAGTGTTTTACTAATCTGACCGATGTGATTGCGGTTGATGACCAGTTCGCCGATTTGCTCCATCAGGGTATCCAGACGGCTGACATCGACGCGAATGGTTTGCTTGACCGCCATGTCTTCTTTATGGAGAGTAGCGGTTTCCCCGGTTACTGCGGCCGTTTTTTCAGCATTCGCAGGAGTGGATGCGGCGATCGGAATTGCCGGTTTTTCGGCGCAAGCAGGCGCTGCAATATTGACCGTCGGCGCATGCTCTACTTTTTCGGGAGATGCGGGTTGTTCGGAAGCGTACAATGTAACAGCCACACTATCCAACTCAGGAACATCTACCAGCGCTTCTTTGATCGACTTTTCGTCACCGGCACTGGTAATTATCAACTCCATGTTCGAACCGGTTTTACCGGCTTCAATATCCGGTAACGAAGGGTTCGATTTAACAATAGCGCCGATTTTTGATAGTTCCTGGATGATCTGGAAGCAGCGAACCGCCACCCAGGTAGTATCTTTATTGACAACAACTTTGATATGAAAACCGCGCTCCCCACGAGACTGTGCGTTGTCCAGTTTAGCTTTAGATTCATTATCAAGGGGCAACTCCGCAGCAGCAACGGCTGCTTCCGGACTGGTTTCGCCTTGTAAAATTGCCGCTTCCAGTTCCAGTAATACGGTATTGATATCCGCTTTGCTTTCTTCCCCGGTCACTAATTCTTCCCGGAGGATTCGCAGCCCATCCAGTCCTTTGAGCAGGGCGTCAACGACTAAACTGCTGACGGGCAGCGTTCCTTTACGCACTTTATCAAGGACATTTTCCATGCCGTGAGCCATGTGCGACATCCGCTGATGACCAATCATTGCCGAGGAGCCTTTGATGGTATGCGAAGCGCGAAAGATTTCTTGCAGCAGTTTGACATTGCCTGATTCTCTTTCCAACCGGACAATATCTTCATCAAGAAGCTGTAATTGTTCGTCAGCCTCTGTGAGGAATAGCTTTATATCTTGTGGAGTGATTCCATCTGCTAATTCCACCGAAGTACTCCTTTTTGAGTTTAAACGTGTAACCCTTTATTTCCGCATTATTCGTATTTTGACTGCCGGGCCGGAACAGCTGTTCGGTTACCGGAAGCAACTATAACCGCTATTTAAAAATCTAAGCGACGCTGCTGCCGGCGAGCGTTAAACCGGGGGTATGCTTTTCCGATTTGGCATTCGAGGCTGATCCATCCATAAACATACCATCCTTGGATAACACTTTACCCAGGTCAAGCAGGATAACCATGCGGTCTCCAAGTTTGGCGATACCCTGCAGATAATCAGTGTCACCGGCGGTTACAATAGTGGAAGCCGCTTCGACTGCCGAATTGGGGATGCGCAAAACTTCCGTGACGGCGTCCACGATAATACCAATAGTTGTACCGCTGATCGCTACCACGACGATACGGTTGTTTTTGGTGCGGTCCGAGGTATCGAGCCCGAATCTCTTGCGCATATCAACGACGGGGATTACTTTGCCCCTGAGGTTGATCACGCCTTCAACATAAAACGGTGCTTTCGGGACGCGGGTAATCGGCTGCATCCGAATAATTTCATGGACGGTACCGATATCCAGGCCGTAGGTCTCTCCCCCGAGTTCAAAAAGCGCCACCTGTTTTTCATTTATAACTGCATCTTTAGTCATGGGAGTCTCTCCTTCTATTGTCTTTTTCCACAATTTGCGTGGTTTGTTTTTTAAGGCAGGCTGGTACCGGTTTGTAACCGGTCCCAGCCAT
>PMMG01000105.1:761-5149 GCA_003162335.1 Dehalococcoidia bacterium | reverse complement strand
GAAGGCGGGCCTAAAGCCGAATTCTTACACAGAATGGAAGGATTGGATTTCTGGGAAGACCTGGAAAAGAAATACGTACCCTGAAAGCAGCAGTGATTAAACCGCTGTTTTATTTTAGCTCGTTTCTTGGAATGTGAGAGCCATGGTGAGGAGTAAATTAAGCAGGTAATCAAATATAAAGCGGAGCGTAAAGGAAAAATATGGAGAAAAAAACAGCCTGGTGGGAAAAACTCGGTAAGCCCCAATACGGCGGTGAATTAAACATTCGTCTCAACCGGAAAATTGTGAATTTAGACCCCTATTTCGGTTATCACCTGACCCAGATTCATACCGCCTGGATGGAAAAAATGTTCGTGGACGATTGGACGCTGGACCCGGCAATATATGACTATTCGGGGAATCAGCCTCCCTACAAGTGGATAAAAGGACATCTGGCGGAAAGCTGGGAATTCGCCGACCCTCATACTTTTGTCGTTCATTTACGCAAAGGGATCCACTACCAGGACATTCCCCCCGCTAACGGCCGGGAGTTTATTGCCGATGACATCGTATTCCACTTTCACCGGGCCTACGGTATCGGCAGCGGTTTCACAACGCCCAGTCCGGCCCGGGCCGATCATGTTTCCTTAAAAGAGCTGGAATCGGTAACAGCTGCCGATAAGTACACGGTGGTTTTTAAATGGAGGGCGCCTAACCGGGCGTTGATCCTTGATGCGCTGATGGACGTAGTGACTTCATTGTGCATAGAGAATCCCGAGGCTGTCAGGAAATGGGGCGATGTCCGGGATTGGCATCATGCCGTCGGCACCGGCCCGTGGATTTTAAAGGATTTTTCCTCTGAAGTCTCCGCGGCATTAGTCCGGAACCCCAACTACTGGGGGCACGATGAGCGGTACCCGGAAAACAAGCTCCCTTACATCGACAAGCTGAATTTGAGAATAATCCCGGACCAGGAACAAACCATGGCCGAAATGCGCGCCGGTAGAATTGATGTCGCCGACCAGATTTCACCGCTGCTGGCCCAGGAAATGAAAAAAACGAACCCGGAAATATTGCAGCTGACTTTGCATCAGACAGCGACGACCATTGATCCCCGGAACGACCGTCCGCCGTTCAATGACATCAGGGTGCGCAAGGCAATGCAGTTGGCTGTCGACTTAAAGGGTCTGGCTAAAAACTATTATCACGGCGCCGTAGATCCGACTCCTTCGACATTGACTTCCAGACACATGACAGGGTGGGGTTATCCCTATGCAGAGTGGCCGCAGGATTTGAAAGACGAATACGCCTACAACCCGGCTCTGGCCAGGCAATTACTGACCGAGGCTGGTTATCCCCACGGTTTCAAGACCAATATTATCGCCGATACCGCCGGAGATATGAAATTACTTGATATAATCAAATCTTATTTTGCCGCGGTCGGTATCGATATGGAAATCCGCCCGATGGAATCCACCGAATGGATCGCTTACGTCCTGAACGGGCACAAGCACGACCAACTGGCGCAGCGTCCGGTCTCGCCGTTCGGGCATGCCTTTGAGCCCATCCGGCAGCTGAGCCGCCTGCATACCGGCTATTCTTCAAATTACCTGATGGTCAATGACCCTGTTTTTGATGCTTTTCAGCCGAAGGCCGTGGCCGCCGCGAGCGAAACCGAAGTGAAGCAGATCTTGCGAGACGCCAACGAACGGATCGCGCGGCAGCACTATTCCATCTCTTTGTTACATCCGATGCAGTACTCACTATATCAACCGTGGCTCAAAGGTTATCACGGCCAATTTGGGTCGGTTTGCTCGGCTGCCAGCAGCCCCCAGCTTCTTTTCTTCTATCCAGCCAGATTCTGGATCGATAATGATTTAAAGAAGAAAATGGGGCATTAGAAAAAATCTGAGTAGATAAGATAAACAGGGGAGTGCTTAAAGTGAACTGCACTCCCTTGTTTTTTCGTTTAGTCCTCTTTGAGGACTTTTAGGGCGAAATACCCGTGCAATTTCTGATTTAGAGGACCGGCGCTATTTCGGACTTTAGCGAATTTACATTGCGAAGGTAATGTGCCAGTATCGATTTGAATAATTCGGATTTTATTACTGAAAGCTGATCGCTGACTGCCATCAGCGCTTGAATTGTTTGACAAACCACTACGCTGATGTTATCCTTGTCATTAATTTATAATATTCGATAGCGAATTATACAGTTGGAGAGAGAAATGCAGAATTACAAAATGTGGATAAACGGCAAGTTTGTTGAATCCGAATCCGGCAAAACATATCCGGTCTACAATCCCGCGACGGGCGAAGAAATCGCGCAGATCCCGGTAGCCGGTAACAGCGATATCGAAAAAGCGGTCGCCGCCGCCCGCAAAGCGTTTCCGGTCTGGTCGCAAAAATCACAGGCAGAACGCTCGCAAATGGCATTGAAAATCAGCAAAATCCTGCGGGAACACGCTAAAGAATTAGGGGAAGTAGACACCCTCGAGCACGGCACCCCGGCGAAACTGGCGGGTTTCCTGGCGGCGGATATCCCGGAATGGTTCGATTGGGCGGCTTATAACTCACGGTCGCTAATGGGACACACAATTCCGGTCAGCCCGGATGCCCTGGTATATTTGCAACGCGAACCGGTCGGAGTCGTTGCCCTGATCACTCCCTGGAACCTGCCGCTTTTGATGATCTATCAGAAACTGGCTCCGGCCCTGACACTTGGTAATACCTGCATAATAAAGCCGGCCAGCATCAATTCCCTCTCCTGCATGAAACTGGCGGAAATTCTGGATACCGTCGGGCTGCCGCCCGGCACGATCAATATTATTACCGGTCCCGGAACTTCCGTCGGCGCGTCTTTAGTCGCCAACCGCGGCGTCGATATGGTTGCCTTCACCGGCAGCACGGAAACCGGGAAAGACATCATGGCCCGCGGCGGTCAAACCGTAAAACGTTTACAACTGGAGTTGGGCGGTAAGAATCCGGTCATCGTTTTAGACGATGCCGATATAAACATGGCTGTCGGCGGCATGGTCCGGCAGCAGTGCTTCAATACCGGCCAGATCTGCGGTTCGACCGGCAGATTTTACGTCCACGAAAAGGTCTATGACGAATTCCTCGAAAAGTTCATCGCCGGTATGAAAAAAATGGTCGTCGGCGATCCCAATGATGATAAAACCGAAATGGGTCCGCTGGTCAGCGCTACACACCGGAATAAAGTGGAAGGTTACATCAAATCAGCGATCGACGAAGGCGCACATGTCGTGCTCGGCGGGAAAAGGCCGGGGCCTCCGCTGGATAAAGGTTATTATGTGATGCCCACGGTGATCACCGGCATTACGCAGAAAATGAAGGTCGCCCGGGAAGAAATTTTCGGTCCGGTCGCCTGCTTTATGGAGAAATTCCACTCCGATGAGCAAGCCCTTGAGAGGGCTAACGATAACACCTACGGATTGACTTCATGGGTCTGGACCAGAGATGCTGCCCGCGGAATGCGTTTCGCCAATAATATCCAGGCCGGAACAGTGGTAATAAATCAGGGTCACGGCGGCGGCCCCGAATTTCCCTGGGGAGGATACAAAGAGAGCGGCATCGGCAAAGAAGGTTCGCTGTACGGTCTCTATGAATACACTAATCTCAAGAGTATACAGGTTGATCTGCAGGCGCAGAAATAGCTCAGTAAATTAGCTTTAATATTAATTTTTTGTATGGAGGATCATGATGCCCAACGAAGGTGGAAATTTTGTTTTTCAGGTCATTACGATTGTCGGTACCAGCCCGGAGTCATGGGAGAAAGCAACCGCATCCGCGGTAGAAACAGCCTCGAAAAAAGTGCAGGTCGTCGGCGTTAAAGTTGAAGAATTTGATACCCACGTCGAAAACGGCAAGGTCCTGCTTTTCGGCGTCAAACTCAAAGTCACGATCAAGTTCTAAGTGGAACTGAAAAACTCGACCTGTATCATAAAAATACAAAACCCTGCCCTGCTTGAGGAAGTTCAAGAGGGGCTGGAAGCATAATGTCCTTAGACAAACTATTTCAGAATTGATCATTCTTGCTAATTAGTTTATCTTCCAATTGACATTAAAGCTTCCTTTAGTTTGTGTCCCTTTGATAACCAATCGATATTTTTGATTTTTATCGCTATTAATTTCCTTAATTCCTGTTGTATTTGTCTCTAAATTTGCAACCAGACCATTGCTGGAGTCCAATATACTGATAGTCAACTCTCCTTCTTGAACCTCTGATGTAAAATTGATGATTATGGTTTTTCCTTCTTTAGCAACGATATTTTTAATTTTTGTTCCATCAAAGAATTGATAATAACCATTGATTTTCTTCCCACCGCTTGACCCTCTATATCCTTTAAAATAATAATGCATTCACTCCTCCAATTTCCGTGGCTATAT
>PMMG01000105.1:0-686 GCA_003162335.1 Dehalococcoidia bacterium | reverse complement strand
AAACACTGTTGGGACAAGATTTTTGATCGAGCTAAGTAAAAAGTTGTAAATATTAAAGGAGGTGATTTTAAGTATGATACAACAACATTTTTCCCAAATCGCCGATAAATATCGCCAGCTCCGAACAACTGATTCAGAGCTAATTAAGTTTATTGTGATAAAGATGAAAAAACTTAAGCAAATTAAAGCCATTGACATTGGTTGTGGAGATGGTAGGTATGACGCGNNAGTTTAGTTAAAAATCTTTCAAGTCAAAATATTTCCAAATTTACAACGATAAATGCAGAGGCAGAAAAGATACCGTCTTTAGATGACGTATACGATTGTGTTTTCGCCTTTAATGCTGTGCACCATTTCAAGCTACTGGAATTCCTGCGTGAAAGTGCCCGGATTTTGAAGGCAGGAGGTTGTATTTTTGTTTACACCAGATTACCTGACCAAAATAGAAATAATATATGGGGCCGCTATTTCCCGATGTTTAATCAGAAAGAGACTCGGCTCTACACATTAAATAAATTTGTTGAAACCTTAGAAGCAGTGCCGGAACTACAATTGAAATCAATTAAATATTATAGATACAAGAGGAAATCAACCTTGAAAGAACTTGTTGAACGAGTCCGGGCTCATCATTATTCGACCTTCTTTTTGTATTCATTTGAAGAATTGGAAGAAGGCATAAACGGATT
>PMMG01000039.1 GCA_003162335.1 Dehalococcoidia bacterium | reverse complement strand
CAATTAGATGGTGGATTCTGGTATTTACCATCCATTGACAAATATAAAAACCGGTGCTATCATAGCAGCAAATTCATACGTATTAAACTATGGAATTCAGCAATGAATAACAGTAAGCTCAATACGAAAATAAAGGGAGATAGAAATTGAAAACCAAAATAATTTGGTCATGCTTAGTTGTCTTTCTACTGGTTGCGATGTTATTCGCCTCATGTACTACGTCGTCAACTACTCCAACAACCACCCAGACGCCAACCAAGACTTCTACCGGCACCTCGGTGGTGACTCCAAGTACAACAACAAAATCCACTACTGCACCCGCTGTCACTACACAAAGTACGACGGCTTCAGGAAACTGGTGGGATAAACTGGGGAAACCGACTTATGGGGGTGTGATGGTTGTCCGAAATAATGCGGACATCGTGAATTTTGATCAATACGGGCCTAAATTACCAAGCTGTATCAGTATGTTCGAGGATCGTCTATTTGTAGATAACTGGACTTTGGACCCGGCAGTATTTTCTTACAAAATTAACTGGCGTCCCAGCGACTATGTCAAAGGCCAACTGGCAGAAAGCTGGGAGTTTACGGATTTAAGCACACTTGTTGTTCATTTACGGAAAGGAATTCACTGGCAGAATCTACCGCCTGCAAATGGACGCGAGGTAGTAGCCGGTGATATAGTATATCACTACCAGCGGTCTTTCAATCTTGGCAGCGGCATGACACCAAGCCCGTATCAGACCAGCAACACGATATTTCTGAACTGCCAGACAGTGGCCGCAACTGATAATTATACAGTCGTTTTCAAATGGAAGATCGCCAACCCGGAAGTCATCATGGAGAACATAACATCCATAGGTGACTCAAACAGCATCGAATGCCCTGAGGCAGTTAAGTTATGGGGAGATTTGTCAGACTGGCATCATGTTGTCGGGAGTGGTCCGTTTATATTAAAGGACGTTGTTTCCGGAGCATCTGTGACCCTGGCCAGAAATCCTACATATTCTTTTTATGACGAGCGCTATCCCCAGAACCAACTACCCTACGTAGATTCGGTAAAATTGCTGATCATCACCGACAATAATACGGCTTTGGCCGGTTTACGGACGGGTAAGATCGACATCACGGATGGACTAACCTGGCCTCAGGCGCAGACTCTGATGAAAACGAATTCGGAATTACTACATGTTGCCGTTCCATCGGCTACGGGTTATTGTTTAGACCCGAGAAATGATGTAAAACCATTTAGCGATATCAGAGTACGCAAGGCAATGCAAATGGCAATAGATCTGCCGACCATCGCCAGCACTTATTACGGCGGCACGACGGACTCGGCGCCGCTGGCATTAACTTCTTATTATGCAACAGGGTGGGGCTTGCCGTACAATTCATGGCCGCAAGATCTAAAAGATGAATATGCCTATAACTCGACGAAGGCCAAACAGCTTCTATCAGATGCCGGTTATCCCACCGGATTTAAGACCAATATAGTAGCAGACAATACCGGCGACCTCGATTTATTGCAGATAGTCAAATCTTATTATGATAAAATCGGTATTACAATGGATATTACCCTCCTGGACCGCTCTTCGTGGATATCGGCGGTCCAGACGCAAATGAAGTTCGACCAGATGGCTTACAAGGGCGGAGGCTCGATGCTCGGTTTGAGTTATGAACCAAACGTCCAGTTCCAGCGATTTTTATCGACTTACAGCGGCAACTACATTAGAGTTAACGATCCGGTTTATGATGCATATTATCCAAAGATGCTGGCAGCCAGCAGCGTAGATCAAATGAAGCAATTATTAAAAGATTTGAATCTTTATGTGGCGCAACAGCATTACGTCATCGGGCTTTTTGAGCCGACATACTTCAACTTTTATCAGCCGTGGCTCAATGGTTACTCCGGTCAGAACAATTCAATGGCCGGGTCTTCGGGACAGTTGCTGATGATAGGTTTTTACACAGCCCGGTTCTGGATAAACTCGGATCTCAAGAAGAGCATGGGCTATTAAAGGTATTCGTTTGCGGGTTATTGAGTTTTAGGGAAAAGGAAAGAGGTCGGGACATCCTGGCCTCTTTCCTTGATATTGGCAATAACATTTGAAATTGAATAGATTTTTTGTTATCCTGACTGCTAACAATCAACTGACTATAAATTAAAGGAGCGAAATAATGAAAAATATTACGGAAAAAGAAAAAATTAACAAACCGCAATACGGTGGGACAATGAACCTGCGTATCGACAGCGACATCATGGCTTTTGACCCGATTGAGGCTTCATTCAATTACACGATAATGTCAGCGTGGTTTGAATGTCTGCACACAGGAGACTGGCCTTTAGGTCCGGAGCCATTCGACCATAAATACGGTCACCGTAATGATACCAATGCACAATTGGCTGAGAGCTGGGAGTTCATAGAACCAGGTAACTACGTTGTCCACCTTCGCAAGGGAGTCCGCTGGCAGGATATACCGCCGGTCAACGGGAGGGAACTCACTGCCGACGATATAGCTTATCATTATCACCGGATGTACGGTCTGGGCCACGGCTTCACCCAACGCACTCCGGGAGCCCACTACCAGTTCACACCGCTGGAATCGGTCACGGTTATCGACAAGTATACAGTCGCTTTTAAATGGAAGATACCTAATGAAGAAGTAATCAGGGATGCGATGCAGGCAGTAGGCACACTGGCTTCAATCGAAGCGCGGGAAGCCGTGGAAAAATGGGGAGACGTCAAAGACTGGCGTCATGCCATCGGCACCGGTCCATTTATTTTGCAGGATTTTGTTCATAATGATTCAGCTACGATGGTCAGGAATCCTAAATACTGGGGACACGATGAGCAAAATTCTAAAAACCAGTTGCCCTATATAAATACACTCAAGATCCACATAATACCGGAAAAAGCAGCAGCAATAGAAGCTCTGCGCGCAGGTAAAATCGATGCTCTGGATGAACTTTTACCTTCGCAGGCGGAGGAAATACGCAAGACGAATCCCGAATTATTGCAGGTGACATATCCGGCACCGGATGCGCTGACCCTGGATCCACGAAACGACAGGCCGCCATTTAACGATATCAGAGTGCGTAAGGCAATGCAGATGGCGATCGACCTGCCGACAATTTGTCACACATACTACCACGACACCTGCAGGCCTTACCCTTCTACAACAACTTCGTATTACATGAAGGGCTGGGGCTTTCCGTATGAGGAGTGGCCGCAAGCCTTGAAGGACGAGTATGCCTACAACCCAACGATGTCAAAACAACTGCTGGCTGAAGCGGGTTATCCTAACGGAATCAAAACCAACATCGTTGCTAATGCCACCGGGGATCAAGCGATACTGAAGATCGTACAATCCTATCTTGCCCAGGTTGGGATCGAGATGGAAGTACGGACAATGGCAGCAGCGGATTATACTCTTTTTATCAATGCCCACAAGCATGACCAGCTGGTCTATAACGGGCGAATCGGGAAACTTGGCGCCATCGGTTCTAACCCGGTGAATTTCCTGAGCCGGTTCGGGCCGGGAAACTACATGGGGATTAATGACGCGGTTTACAGGGCATTCCATCCCAAGGCCTGGGAGGTCAGCAGTTTCGAAGAGATCAAGAAATTATTGCGAGATTGTAATGAACATGTAGCTCGACAGCATTACCTGATTTCCCTTCTGCAACCGATGGAATACGCACTCTACCAGCCATGGTTCCACGGTTACACCGGCCAATTCGATTCGATCTCGTCTGCAGCAGGACCGCACCGGCTTTTCTATTATGCGGCGCGGTTCTGGATAGATGAAAAGATGAAAAAGTCGATGGGACATAGAGAGTGAATTATATAGCAATTGACATAATATTTTCACAATAGCAGGTAGAACCTAATACGTTTCTTTTATCATACTGACGTTAAGGGTGAGATTCTATTTTCTATGAGCTACGGATATAGCAGAACCAATAATCAATGATTGCAGGAATGACTGATCAATTTGATTTTAAGAAATTAAAAACTCAAATATAATACAAGTCGAAGCTATAAAATGATTGATGTTGCATAAGACTTAGTTTATGATATCTGGATAATAAACCTGCTATATTTTGAATTATAGTCGGGGAACGCAAATTAAGTTGATGAAATAAGGAGAATATTTAGTGAGCAAGAAATACAAAGTAGTGAAGATTTCCCGGACAGTCGGGAGTCCCAATGCGCTATGGCAGACTGAGGAATTAGCTAAAGTTGATGCGGAGCTCGTAGAAGTAACGGACGTCAATAAAGATGAAATGATGAAGGCAATTAAGGACGCGGATATTATTCTGACGGGCAGTGCACCGCGTTGGATGATAGAAGCGGCGCAAAAATGTGTTGCGATCATCACGGGCAATGTCGGATTTGATGCCATCGATGTTGCTGCCGCGACTGAAAATAACATCTTTGTGGTAAATAACCCTTCTTTCGAGTGGTGTGTGGAAGAAGTTTCCAACCACGCTATTACACTTCTGCTTGCCTGTGCCAAAAGGATTAAAATGCTGGATAAAATGGCATGCCAGGGACGTTGGGCTGAAGCAAAAGAGGCGGAGAAACCGATGGGTTCAATATACGGGCAAACGCTGGGGATCATCGGCTGCGGCGCCATCGGCAGNNACACAGATGAGATTGGGTTTAACTCTAAAAGCAGATTATGTGTCGTTGCATCCGGATTTGAATGAAACCAGTTTTCACCTGATCGACAAAGGGGCTTTTGATCACATGAAGCCGAGCGCCTACCTGATCAATACATCACGCGGCAGAGTTGTGGACGAGGCAGAACTGATCAAGGCGTTGGAGGAAAAACGTATCGCAGGAGCGGGGCTGGATGTGTTCGAGAATGAACCATTATCCAAAGACAGTCCTTTAACCAGAATGGACAACGTGATTTGCCTGCCGCATACGGCTTCTTATTCCGATTANNNATAATTCATTCCGTTTTAATGTTTATATATTTACGATATTTATTTATATCCCAGAGTGTACTGCTTTTCCTCCCGGAACATTTCATCAACCAACTGCCTTGTTTCATCGATTGTAAGCAGTGCACTGGTGAGCGGGTCGAGGAGAATTGAATAGAAGATTTTTGTTTTGTCCTTTTCAACAATCCCNNGGCAGGTCGCCGACGTAACAGGGATGGATGCCTTCTTTATCAACCAGGCACGGAACTTCTACGCAACAACCCTCAGGGAGGTTGGTAATCAGACCTTTATTTTTAACGTTTCCATTGAATACCGAAGGATTGCCAGTCTCAAGGGAATGAATGATGATTGAACCGTACTCAGTGCTGTGTACAAGAGGGAATTTATAATCAGTGCGAAGCTGTTGCGGTAATTTGGTTAACTCCTGATCCCTGACCGCGCGCTTGGCTCTTACCACCTCCCCACTTTTCTCATCCAGTTTAAATTTTTCAATCAGCTCCGGCCTTTTCTTAAAATAAGGTACATATCCGCCCATGTGTATGCTTGATTCTGTGACGAAATAACCAAAGGCTCTAAATATCTCAGCCCGAACTACATCCGGACCAGCCCAGTGCGCTTCTGGCCCGGAATAGACTGCCGGGTCCTGTAACTTTTCGCGCAATAGCGGATAAGCATCTTTCCCGCGCCACTTCAGATCCAGGAACCAGGCCATGTGATTAATACCGGCGACCCAATAGGAAAGCTCATCATAAGGTATGCCCATGTAGGTAGCGAGTTGGGCAGAGGTATTCGGCACGCTGTGGCACAAGCCAACATTTTTTATTCTGGTATAATCACTGACCGCCCAAGAGATGATGGACATCGGATTAGTGTAATTAAACAACCAGGCATTTGGACAGAGTTCTTCCATGTCATGACAAATATCCAGCAGCACCGGGACATGCCTGGCGCCGTAAAAAACACCGCCGGCGCCAATTGTATCACCGCGGCCAAGTTCTACACCATAGAATGCGGTCGGGGATTTGGCGAGGGGCGGCTGGTATTTTCCCACCCTGATGGTAACAAAAACATAATCAGCGCCAGCCAATGCTTTACGGCGGTCGGTGGTTGATTCGATCTTTGTGTTGAAACCATTCTGCTCAACCAATTTCCGGGCGAATGCAGTCATTAAATCCAGCGGTTCCTGAGCAATATCCATCAGAGAAATTGTGCTGTCCCTGAGTTCAGGGAAGGTCAGGATGTCGGTGATAAGATGCCGCGAGAAAGTATGACTGCCTGCGCCAATGAGAACAATCTTTGCCATTTAATACTCCTTTTTGAATTTAACAAACACTATTAATTTATAACGAACCGAATTAAGGAAATTGTTACACTCCTTTAATCCCTCCCTGAGACGAAAAAATATTACCAGGCGAAAGATTTTTACATTTTAAGTGCGAATGAAAAGAGCTTCCGGGTTCTTCTTACTTAATATCATTAAAGAAGACTAACCCATTATGGACTTCTTAAGTTCACTGTCGATCCAGAACCTCGCAAGATAAAAACTCAGCATGGCCGGTCCGCCGGCATGCGACCACGGCGCCCCGAATTGTCCGTTAAAGCCTTTAAACCATGGCTGACAGAGTGAGTAGTTCAAAGGCTGCAACAGGGCAATGGAATAATGCTGTTCCACAACCCGCCGGTTGGCGTCTTTTAATATTTGTTTAATTTTGTCCTGATCGTCGGTAGCAACTGCTTTGTCGTAGAAGGCATCGAAAACCGGGTCGCTAACCATCATATAGTCATGCGAGGAGCCGGTGCGGAAGCGATTGAGATCATGGAGCGGCGCAGAAGTATGACCCAGTGGAGATCCTGCCGGATGATACGTCATTTGATCTTGTTTATGATCGGTTTTCACGAATTTATCGAACGTAGCATAGTCTACCGGCCGAATTTCCATATCAATGCCGATATCAGCAAAATAGGATTTGACTAACTCTACCAGCTTGATATCTCCGCCGGTATCAGCCACGACATTGGTTTTGAATCCGTGGGGATAACCGGCCTCCGTGAGCAGCTTTTTAGCAGTCGCCGGATTGTAGGCGTACTCATCCTTGAGTGGTTGCGGCCACTCTTCGTAGGGGAAACCAAAGCCCTTCATATATCGGGAAGTCATTGTGGCCGGGTACGGATCAACGGCGCCTTTATAATGCGTTCTGGCGATTCCGGGCAGGTCGACAGCCAACTGCATCGCCTTTCTGACACGAATGTCATTAAAAGGCGGAACATCATTCCGCGGTTCGAGACTTTCTGCATTAGCATCCGGGTGGGTAATCTGTACTATTTCCGGGTTTGTTTTCTTTACGGCCAGTGCCTGTATCGGCGAAATTTGATCAATGATGTCAAGTTTGCCTGCACGTAATAATTCGATAGCTTCGTGCACATCAGGCAGGATTAGATATTTAACGCCATCGACATAGGGAAGCTTGTTTTGCGGATAACGCTCATCATGTCCGTAGTAATTTGGGTTTTTAACCAGCGAGGCGGAAATTCCCGGCACAAAGTCTTTTAAGATAAACGGGCCGGTGCCGACGGCATGATGCCAATCATTAAGGTCGCCCCACTGCTTGACCGTCTCAGGGTTCTCCATAAATTGCGCATTGCCGATAGAATGCATAGTCTCCATGATGGTAGCAGGATCAGTTATCTTCCATTTATACACGACCGTATATTTATCCGCGGCAGTGACCGAAATCAGGTCTTTAAACCCGACCGGACAGCGTGGATTCGGCTTAAAACCATTGAATCCGCACAGTCGGTTGATATGAAAAATAACGTCTTCGGCGGTAAATTCCCGACCATTAGCGGGAGGGACGTCCTGCCAGCAAGCTCCTTTGCGTAAACGGATAATATGGGTGCCTGGGACGGGAAATTCCCAGCTTTCGGCCAAATGACCCTTTAAATACTGATATGGATGATAATGTGTTTGATAGTCGTAAACGGCAGGATCCATCGTCCAATCATCGGAGACCAGTCTTTCCAGCCAGGCCGAATGAATAGTCCCCAGCGGAGCGTCATAAGGGTCGAAATTCACAATGTCCCAATTGGCGCGAATAGTCATTTCACCGCCGTATTGCGGNNACTGATATCAGCTGTTTAAATGAAGGATTTAAAGCTTGACTCGGGCTAGGTTGAGTATAGCCGCTGCCGAGTCCAAACATCCTATGAAAATGAAACGCGACATCATCGGCGATAAACTCCCGCCCATTTGCCGGCGGTATATCCTGCCAATGAACCCCTTTACGCAGATGAACAACAAATGTATAAGGGTCGGTAAATTCCCAGTTTTCGGCTAAGTGCCCTTTTACCCATTGATTCGGACGGAGATTTTTCCGATAGTCGTACATCTCAGGCGCCAATGTCCAATCGTCCACGAACATTTTTTCCATCCAGGCGGTGTGTATCTGGGTAAGATGATAGCCGAAATAAGGGTCGAAATTTACAATTTTCCGGTTAAGCCGGATAACCAGTTCACCGCCGTATTGCGGTTTACCAAGTTTCTCCCACCAGACTGCTGTTTTCTTTTTCATAATACCCTCTTTTTTCCGGAGCTTTTGTCCCGTTATTTTGAAAGTTCTTGCCCCAAGGATACAACGTTAGTTACCGACTGTCAATGTTGGGTTGTCAGTTTTGAGTGTGAAGAGGAAATGAATTCAAATACTTCGTCCGGCTGAGACGGAGTTATATTAACAAAAGGCGAAGGGGAGATGGTTATTCTCCCGTGGAGATGAGGGAACGGACTTTATGCGTTCGCAGGAAGGACACTGAAAAGAAGGTTTTAAATTGCAAACAAAATGTATATTATGCCAATCAGCAACCTGTTATACCTTCAATGCACTCTTTCGAAATCGATAAAGCCAAGGTTAATATCGACACGAATGAGCTTAACTCTCAAGCGATGGCCGACATCAACACCGTCATAACCATGTATTAATCTGCCTTCGATGGGCGGATGGAAAATACGGACCCACGTTGCTTTATCCGCCGCACCGGTACAAATGGCGTCGAACTGGTTTCCGATTCGAGTGGAAAGCAGCATGGCCGCGGCGGATTTGGCTACCTGACGTTCTACTTTGTTAGCATCATCTTCTTTCAGAGTGCAATGTTTGGCCAGTTCAGTTAATTCNNGCAAGCGCGAAATGGCCTGGCGAGTCCTGATTGGGCAACTCGACGACATATTCACCAGCGCCCAGCAGTTTGACGATGATCAGGGATAAATCAGGAAAACGGATAGGGTCAGCAGCTCTTTGTTTCGCGAGGAAATCTGCCAGCGCTTTGGCATCGGGTTCACCCGGAAGATGATAATCATTCTGAGCGGCAATTTCCACAATTCTGTTCCAGCGCTTTGGTACACGTACGACCCGTCTTATTGAAGGTATTTGTTTGTGTTTGAGGAAATTCGCTGTAATATCGTTTGCAGCAATCATGAAATCTTCGATGATCTGTTTAGCCCTATTTGTTTGCTCAAGTTGTAGATCTTTGATTTCTCCATCGGCAAAAACAGGACGGGATTCCAGCGTCTGCAATTCTAATGCACCGCGCAAATGTCTTTTTGCTCTCAACTTTTGTGCAACAATATCTTGAATACGGAGATTTTCCGCGATAAATGAGTCAACTGCCGCAGAAAGAGGTGCTTTTCCTTCGAGCCAGGCAGCTACATTGTTGTAGGCAAGTTTAGCATGATTTCTAACTAGCGCGGGATAAATCACAGGGTTCTGCACATCACCGGCGTCGTTGACGGTCATTTCGACGATAATTGCCTCGCGGTCTTCCTGATAATTCAGAGAGGTGAGATTGGTGGACAGGTTTTCCGGAAGCATGGGAAAAGTCTTACCTGCAGTATATACGGAGGTTGTGTTGTTGTTCGCATGAAGATCGATTGCGGAGGTCTTTTTTACCAGCGCATCGACGTCTGCGACCGCAACCAGAATCCTGACGTTATTATCCGGCAGTGGTTCTGCCGCAGTTAACTGGTCAAGATCCATGGAATCATCATTATCAATCGATATCCAGGTAAGTTGGCGTAAATCTTTATCGTTCTGTAATATTCTCTTACTGTTGTTCTCAATATTTTCGATTTCAGCCAATACTGCCGGGGAGAAATCCGGTTGAAAGCCATGTTCCAGCATGACACGACGGGCAATATTTTCCAGAAAGGTTTTTCCGTTTTTGCCGTTTGAGTTTTGCATGTTTTGATTTTAATCCTTACGGTTATATTACTTAATTAAAAAACGCGTAACCTGANNACTATTATGAGACGATTAGTAATTAAAAAACGCGTAACCTGAAGTTGATAAACAGACACGCACATATGCTGCTTTATATATCATACAATTAACCGGTTGTAATAAACACTACCATTAACTTAAGGCTATAATAAAAGTAACGGATACATACAAAGTATATTAACCATAGTCAAGAAGGAGGTGTACCATGGCTGACAACGGAGTTCAATCCGAACGGGAAGAGTTTGGCGGAGCCAGAATCCAAATCCTGGGCACTAATCCGGACGAACCGGAGAACGGCAGAATATTCGTTTGGACGAAAATGGCATGGTACGAACGGATAGAGGGCCAATGGGGGGATGTTGCTTTTACCCCTGTGGCTGAGTCCGAGGAAGAATTACGAGAATTGGTATTAAGAGACGCCCCGGAGGCAGACCTTGTTGAGCTGAGCGGTGAATTCAAGCAGACCGTCTCCGAAGAATTTATAGAGCAATCACCATCGATTCCTGATTCGCCCGATGATATCCGGGAAGATGTTGACGAAGATAACGAAGACGAACAGGAATTTCATACCCACGACTTATAACCTTCCGGATATGTTATTCATGGTTTAATATAAGTACAGTAAAAGGAGGAATTCAGGTGATAGCAATTGGCGTAAAAGCTCCTGATTTCAAGCTTAAAGATCAGGACGGAAAAACTATACAATTATCTACTCTGCGCGGTAAAAATATTTTACTTTCATTTAGACCTTTAGCCTGGACGGTTGTCTGCACCGACCAGATGAAATCCTTGGAAGAAAATTTTGATAAGTTGGCCGAATTGAACACTATCGCTCTGGGAATTGGCGTTGATTCTGCGGCGTCCAATAAAGCCTGGGCTAAATCATTGAATATTCAAAAGACCAGATTAGGGTCTGATTTCTGGCCGCATGGTGAAGTTGCTAAATTATACGGTGTTTTCCGAGAGGCCGACGGATTTTCCGAACGGGCGAACATCCTTATTGACACGAATGGAGCAGTTGTTTTTACACGGTTGTATCCCACCGGACAATTACCTGATATCCAGGAAATAATTAAATTTCTGAATAAATAAAACGTTGTATCAATTCAATCCGACGCGTCCGGCCCGATGTTTTTGTTCATCGGAATGTTTTGGTCATAATGGACACATTCAAGGAACTCTTTGGTGAACGTGGAATGCTCGCTTATTTCCCGCTTTTCCGGTAAGGTGGTGCTAGAATCCCATAGGCAAAAGACCTCCGGGGCAACGTATGAATTGAGAGCGATCGAAGGTGAATTGCCCAATTCTTGAGCGACCGTCTTGCCCACTTCTTTTTTATACCGTTTCATTTCCCGGCTGTTCTGAGGGATCGGCATTGTTTTGATCTTACGGAAAGCGGTCAGAGTGCCCAGGTAAGTCCGGAAATCCTTGACGGTAAATTCGGAGCCTTTTGGAATAGATCTTAAATAAGCACGGATTTGATCGTCGCTACTGCTGAAAATCTTGTGGTCGGTGCTGAGATTACACCGGTCGGCAATATATACGGCTAAAAATTTGTCGTGTAAAACCTTGTTGACCCTGATACCCTTTTTCCCGATAAAATCAAAGTATAGTTTATCGCCATCAATATTGATATGGGAGCACCGGAGCGTAGAAGCACCGAAAGCTTTAACCGCAGCGCGTGTTTCGGCATCGCTGCCGATTCTGAATCCGGTTTTGGCAATGAGATACAGGACAAGTGCATCCTCTGAGGTTTTCATATCACGCCTGACTCGTTTAATCAACGACAAATAAACCTTACTGAACGCTTTCAGACGCGCGAATTTAGCCGCTGAAGCCATGCCCATATGTTCAGCGGAATAGAGATAAACACGCCGTCCTTTGGAATCCCGGCCAATGGCCTGAAGCGGGCTTTTAGCATCGTTGGTCATCCAGACGTCTGCCCAGCGCGGAGGAACCCTGGCCCCAGAGGGAGTGATCAAACTATTAGCGATAACGGTAATTCGCTTTTTGTGTTTGTTTTTTGGATTCCTGGACATCTGGTAGGAAATTGTGCGCGGAAAAGTTCCCGGTTTTTTTTGTCCTTTTACGGTAGATGGTGTTTCATTTGTTATTGGTAAGTTTTCCATAGAACTAAGAATATTATACAGGATGGGTTGAAATTTAACCTGGGTAAAAACTGAGTTGATACAAATATTAGCTACAAATGTTGATTTGTGTTTGTGGATTACCGATCAGGTCGGAAGTGACGAATCGTTGTTTTTATTATTGTCTTATTTTAGCCAGCAATGCTATTAATGTCTGGTAAAATTATTATAAAGTATTTTCAAATGGAATGCTGAGGTTCGACTTATAATTTACGACCGCAACCGGGACAGAACTTAGCATCTGGATTTAACTGGCGGCCGCACTGGGGACAGACATTAGCACTAGATGGTGTCTGTCCGACTAAAGTAGCGCCGCATTTATTGCAGAATTTAGCACCGGGCTTTTGAATTTGGCCGCATTGCGGACACACAGTGGAATCTGGCGCTGCATGAGAGATTACGGGCGCACCACATTGATTACAATGTTTTGCATCAGGTTTCAAAGATGCGCCGCATTTGTTGCAATATTTTGGGGTAGCGAGAGGAACTGCCGGCGCAGGTGAAGGTGCGGAGGATGGCACAGCACGTTGAGCGGACGGGGAAACAGGCGCAGGAGCGGCAACCGGAGGTTTAGGCATCGCAGCGGCAGACGCAATAACTTTCGGTTGCGGAACCGCAGTTGGTTTAGTCCTGGTTGCTTGTGCCGGAGCATTGTTGAGACCCGCGGTGATTTCGTCTAAAATAAAATCTGTTATTTCCTGTTTTTTCGCTCTGGCAATGTATACTCTACCGGCTACGGTTGGGGTGAGGCAAAGAATGAATGCTCTGTCTCCGAAAAGGTAAATCCGGTTACTGGCGACCAATTCGCCGGAATCCATACGCGCGACGCGCTGCCATTGAATACCCGACTGTAATTTAACGGTCAGGTTTACCAGCGGTTCCAGACCAGGGAAAATCGAAAAACGGTCCTTTTTATCCTCATGAAGCAACCCCACTTTTACCAGGGAACGTAGTCCATCGACGGTTTGTAACAAAGACGGCGGTTCTGGCATTATACCGGCGGGAACTATATAGGTAAGTAAATCCTTAAACCCGGTCCATCCCCAATTCTTTGACAGATAATCATATAATTGCTGCACGGAGAATCCGTAATCGATAATTGATTCGCCGGGCCTCATGCCGGATTTCACGTGATTACGCGCGAGATCAAGCACTCCGAAAAGAACAGCAGCGACAGAACCATCAAACTGGCCTTCAAAGGCAAAATCGATATCTTGTTCTTTCCCGATGGGGAATGACTGACTGAATAATTTCGTAACATCTGAGTCTTCAACGAAAGCGCTGATCCTGTACATACTTCCGATTTGATTTAAAATCACGCCTTTTCCCTGGATCATGTCACGTGGAAACTGAATGTTCGTCTCACCGCAGACACTGTCTTTGCCCCAGATACGCAAAGTAACATTAGTATGGGGATTCAAGAGCACCTGGGCCACCTGGTTGAATGCACGAGATAATTGAACAGCGCCTTTTTCAGGTAAATCGATATATCCACCGGCGTATAATTCAGAGAGCTGATCGGTATTTAATATAGCGGGTTCGCCCAGCAGGGGACGCGGTGAAATGCCATCAGATTTTCCAGCGAGGTCAAGCAAGCGGGCCAAGACCGAGCGCGGGATATCAGGATAAATGATTGTAATAGCCATTTCATTATTCCCCTTGTATTTAGCTTTAATTAATCACCGTATAGCCGCTGTTGATTTTGTTCATTTTCGTTACCTGCGGATTTCAGGCAGGGTTTAAACTTCGTCAGGATTCGGGGCATCTTTGCCAAGTTCAGATGTAATGTTGGTTCCCAATCCCGCTCGCGGTTTGCTCCACTTCAATACCTCATTCTGGGTAGCGATCTTGCCCAGCGCGTCATTAGTATTCTGATACCCCAAAGCTTTTAACTGATTCTGCACGTGCTCCATAGCCTGAGGTGTGGCATCGACACCTACCGGCGCCTCGGAGATAATTTTCATGGCCTGGGCAGTGCGGTTATCGACCGGTGGTACTTCCAGACCCTGCGCATGATAGCCGTCACGCAATTTCATATATTGCTCAATTCCTTTTTGCGACTGGGCAATCGCTTCCGGCTGATTGCCAATACGGGCGTAAGCCTGTGATTTTTCCTGCCACATTTTGGCATAACCGGCCGGGTCAAGCAATCGTTCGTTACCGTTTTGGGCGGTAACTACATTCGAGGTTTTTTGTCCTGCGGCAGGAGCGCCGTCCACAAATCTGGTGATCTGATCGGAATTATCAGCACTGGCTTCAACATGAGATTTATCGGTAAAAAGTTGATTGTGCGCTTCTGCCCAGGCGCGGTGTTGAATTTGTTCGTCGGTCAAACCGGAACCTTTGAGATATTGCATCTCGTCAAGACGTTTGAAATACTCGGGTTGAGTCTCCGGTGTGATATTTTCCGGACCACCGGCAATTTTCGTTGTGTGGTCATAGAAATCTTTGTAGGCGTCATTCTCCCAATGCTGGCGGTCGACTTCAAGCTTGTTAGTTTTCCCGGTGGCCGGATCGAACCGTTCAATAACAAGACGGGCATCCCGATCGGCCCCGAGGGAAACCCGTTTACCGGGTGTTGAGAAGGAGTCCATTTTCAGTTTATCGCCTGGCTGAAGCGTGCCGTTTTCAGTGAGTGTAATCTGGGCTTTTTTGATCGTTTCAGCATCAGCAGGTGCATAGATCTTTTCCTGGCGCGTATTGATAATGGCATCTTTAATATCATCGGGCGCCTGTTTAGCTGTTCGGCTGGATTGAGTATCCTGAAGTTGTTTCAGGGCTAATTCCGGATCAACGTATTCTTTATAACCTTCTGCGTGATAAGTGTCTTTGAGTTGTTTAATGATCTCCGGCTGCTGACTCATTGGAATCTCTTCACTTTTCTGGGCGTTTGCCTGATTAATGGCGTTTTGTACAGTCTGCTCGGTTTCAGAACGCGCACGATTTGCGTAATAGCTGCCGGTGTGACTGCCAATGGTAGCGCCAACTGCGCCTTCCAGACCCTGCTGGAAACCCTCGCCGAAACTGCCGCCGTTGACGAGACTGTTTGCGCCGCCGGTAACTCCGGCAACACCCGCCTTAGTAATTTCGCGCACAACAGTTGAGTCAATACCGTCGACCTTAGTACCAACAAAGTTGGAAACGATAGAAATGGTACCGGTTTCCATTGATCTTTTTATTATTTCACTTTCACTCAGATTTTCCGGATTATTGACATTTAGTCTTACAAAATTTTCAGCGGTGTCCGCAGCTGCCGGCAAAAGAATCTTTGTTGCGGTTCCGACTCCCGGCAGGTTAGTGTATACACCGATCGCACCGTCCTTGGCTCCGCTCAGGAAACCTGCAGCAGTGTGTTCTACAACCGTGCCTATCGAATCTCCACGCATATAACTTTCCGACCCTTCCTGAGCCGCGGAGACAGTGCCGACGGCAGTAGCAGTCACTAGTACTCCGGCAGGGCCACCCACTGTTATTAACGCAGCTTTAGAGGCAGTGACTGTCACTTCAGCTACTTTAGTGGCAACTCCGTAAGCAGTGGCCACATTCTGGTAGTAAGCCGAATCTTTCTGTCCCTGGTCGATTTGATCTTGCAGCTTACCCCGGTATATTTCTTTCAAACCATTATAATCGTTGGAAGCGATCATTGAATCAACCTGGTCGGATATTGATTTATCCTGTTGCAGGCGAGATATCATCCGGTCACGTAACTGCTGCTCGATTTGCGCTTGTGCCCTTGCTTTGTTGGCTTCATCGATAGTGCGCTGACCTTCTATTCTATCTTTCTCCCGTTCGCGGGCATTATTGGCTTCCCACTCTGCCATGCTTTTCTGGCGTTCGGCCTCATCATGCTGGCGATTGGCAATTTCCTGCGCGATTTCTTGTCGTGCCGTCTCGGGCTTCACCCATTTACCCCACAGCCAGACGTCTCCAGGGTTGCCGACATTACCAGTTTCATCCGGCCCGTATTTGCCCTGTTCCCAATTCGTCATCGGTTTACCGTCTTCGTCCATAATTGTAGGACCTGCGGGGGCATCAGGTGGAGGTGTTTGGGTCACAGGTATACCAACATTCCCCGGGTTTATGTTAGCACCAATAGTAACTAAAGCCTGGCCGATAGCCGGCCCAACTACGGCACCGATTCCAGGTCCAATTCCCTGTGTCACGGCCTGCACTGCGCCCGCGCTATGAACCCATCCGGAAAAAGTACCTCCGGATTCCTGCCATCCGCCGTCATCTGCCAATACGGGGATAAATTTAGTTAAAACGGCAAACGCAGCCATAATTATCATCAACGGTAAAATCGTAAGTAAAATCGTAGTGAATGATTGTCCCTGACGTCTGGTCAATACAAACGCGATCGCCAGCATCCCGATCCCGAAGATTAATTTGCTCCACGGCCAGGGCGATAGTAAAGTACTTAGGAGAAATCCAGCGATACCGCCGACCATAGCTACACGCCCGGTGGCGCTGCTGAACAAAGCAGATTTTTTGTTTTGCGCTAGTCCATAGGTGGAAGACCATGCGGAACTGATTAAAAGAGAGACAACTGAACCACCTTGGGAGAACATAACACCCGCCGTTCCCAAAGCCATCGTCAAATTAGCATAACGGTTGACGATGATTCCAATGAAAAGGGAGAGACCGGCGGTAGCTAGTATTGCAGCAAGCACCAGACCTCCGGCATCATGAAACATAGTCATGACCCCAGGCTGTTTTTGTTGAGGAGCTGTTTTCCCTTTACGACTGATCAATTGGCCAATCCACCCGAAGAGAAAGCCAGATACGATCATCCAGATTATCGTGCCGGACAATGTATTACCAAATCCCTGGGTGGCGAGAAAATTACCGACGGCGTTGCCCGGCCCGAATCCCTGATTAATAACAACGAGAAGATAGGTGTGCAGCAACCACCCAAGTACACCAAACAGGATCATCATTGGCAGCTGCTTTTTAAAAATACCCCATGCGCTTTTTAGAATATAGCCCACAAGTGGGAAAAACTTCTTTGGTATTTGCTGTTGCTGTTGCGGGAGCTGTTGGATAACAGGAGGCACGGATTTTGTTTTCGGGGAGTTCATCATGTTAGCCATTTACTCTTCTCCAGACGATCATTAAACACGTCAAGTTTCAGCTTGCCAGTATATTTGTATATGAAATTGTAGTAAATAAAAATAGGATACCATTTACATAATCGATTGTAAAGATATAATTTTAGAACCTTATCCACTTACTCCCTCTCCGTGAACAACGAGGGAGTACCTGCATAAAACAGGCAGATTTAAATCTGCTTCTCTTTGGCTTGGTACAAATATCTTGTAACACAAGCATTGCAGTATGAAACTTCAACCCTAATCCGATTATTTTTCCTTATCCGCCGAGTTAATGAATTAACGTTCTAAGCGGTCTGGCTGTTCAATTCAGAGACTATGTAAAACTCAACGTAATGCTTGCATGGCACTATAATTCAATCGTACGACGCCGTTCTGGGTGCCCATCCACAGACTGCCATCGGCATCCTGCAACATGGCCATGACTTCGTAATGCGGGAGTCCATCCTTTTCGGTTAAAACACGCCACTTTCCGTTTCCCCAACGGGCTAAACCGTCGTATTCCGAACCAAACCACATAACCCCGTCTTTATCCTCAAATTCCGACCTGACTTTACCGCCAGCTAACCCATCATGCTGAGTCAAGACCTGTTGAATGACGACACTTTTTTCAATAAATTCAAACCGCGCCGCTCCACCCTGATAAAGAAAACCTGTGCCGACCCAAACATTACCGGAGTCATCCTGAATAATCGAAGTAACATCATTGTGGGGGAGGCCGTTAGCGACAGAAAAAAGTTGCCACGTCCCATCGTCTCTCAGATAGCTAACGCCACCGCGGGGTGCGACATATGAACCGAACCACATGCCTCCCCGATTATCCTGAAAAAGCACATTGACCATATTGTCAATGAGGCCGTTAGCGGCCTTGATGACATGCCACGTCCTATTGTTGTCCAGATAAGCTGCGCCGCCCCATGTCCCGACCCATAACCGACCAAGCTTATCAAATAAAAGTGCATTCACACGATTATCCGGCAAGCCGTCTTTAGTCGTCAATGTCTGATAATTGGCGCCATCGTAGCGTGTGAGACCATTAAAATGCCCGATATAAAGAACGCCAGATTTGTCTACAAGCAGGGCTTTGACATAGGTCATAGGAGGATTGCTTTTCAACTTTTGAACAATCGCGCCGCTCTGACGATTGATCTGGTAGACACCATCCTCGCAACCGGCCCAGATAGTATCACCGTATACAGCAATGGCCTGCACTGCGCTTAAATGGGGAATGACCAGCCATCCGTCCGGTAACTTTTTGTTACTATTACCCGAAAAGGAGCATCCCTGCAGCGTAACGAGCGTACACAATACCACGATAAAGAAAATAATTTTCAACAGCCATTTTGGCATGGTCATCAGGATTTTTCTATCTTCATTTGTTCATTAATTCCAATATCAAGCCTGCCCGCTGTGAGAGTTAAAACACGACTGGAAATCTGTTCCGCCTCAGCAACATCATGGGTAACATAAACCAGGCAAGCTTTAGTCTGGATAACCACATACTTAATGAATAGTAATAACTTTGATTTCAGTTCAGGATCGATATTGGTCAGCGGCTCATCTAACAACAGGCCATGAGGCTTCGGGGCCAGCGTGCGGGCTAAAGCAACACGCCGGGCCTCGCCGCCGGAGATTTGATGCGGATAACGGCGTTCCACTGCCGTCAGCGACATGTTTTCCAGTAGTTCATAGAGTCGATTCCGAGCATCTAATTTCGGTAGGTCATGCAGTCCAAATAAGATGTTCTGCGCGACAGTCATATGCGGCCAAAGGGAAGACGACTGAAACATAAAGCCCAATCCGCGCCGGTGCGGTTCTTTTACCCAGCCCGGTCTACTTGCCAGAGCACCGTCCAGATAAATTTCACCCGCGTCGGGTATCTCCAGACCGGCAATTAGCCGTAATAGGGTGGTTTTGCCGGAACCGGAGGGTCCCAGGATAACCAGCGAACTCTCAGGAGGTGTTTCAAGTGAAACCTGATTTACCGCAATGACGCTGCCAAAGGTTTTCGAGACCCGAATAAGCGATATCATTTTTGCCTCACAAACGGTTTTAAGAAAATATTCGATCGTCCCGTTAGTGCCAGCGCGGCAATTATTCCGACTATCAATATGGTCAGCGCCATCATCAGGCACAAACCGGCGACAACGCTGGATGCGCCGTAATGTAGAAAATTATAAATCCTGATCGTCAATGTGGCCTGACCGGGGGGAGCAACAAGCAGTGTTGCGCCAAGTTCACCGGTGGTCAGCACAAAAACAATGCCCGCTGCAGCAAGCAAACCAGGCATCAACATCGGCAGCCAGATTTGTTTCCAGGTTTGCCAACGGTTAGTCTGCAGAATCCGAGCAGCATCGATCAAAAGAGGATTGATACTACGTAGTTGCGCCGCAATCACCATCACCGCGAATGGAGCGAAACGCGCGATTCCGGCTAAGATAGGCATCAGGCTGGTGCCGTATACCTGGATTGGAAAAGAACGATTCCAAATCGTAATCAAGCCAATGCCAATAAGAGAAGGAGGTATCGCCAGCGGCGTAATTACGACAAGCCAGATTAGCTTTTCCCATCTGCGGGAATACACCATCTCACGGGCAACTGCATAAGCAATGGGAAGACAAATCAGCGCGACAATCACAGATATCCATAAAGTGAAAATGATTTCCTTATGCGCCAGATTGACTGTGGTTGCCATGCCGGATAATGTCCCGACAGCAGTAGTCAGGCTCACCAACGGCACAACGATCTGACCGAGCAGCACGATTAATGCCAGCCATTGTAGAAACACCAGCCATTTAGGCCAGACAGGCCCGACTTTCCAGTTGGGTACGCGCCAGGAAGAACTTTGCGCTGCATTACGCAATGGTGAAAGCGACACCAGTATTACGGTGATCGCAATGACTAAAAGTGGAAAAGCGAGTAATAATGCTCTCACCGGCTGGTTATTGGCGCTGAATTCAGCGAATATTTCCAATGAATACACGTTTAAATTAACGAGGGAGGGGACACTATAGTCCAGTAGACTGAGCAGAAACAGCACACCGCCGCCGGCTAATAAAGCCGGCGCCGCCAGCGGCAATATTACCCGAAAAAGGCCGGCAATATCTGAACGCAACATTCTGGCGGAATCGATGATAGCGGGTTCTAGGGACTTTAGTCCGATGAGCGCCAGTCCGATTGCGATCGGGGCTAACGACATTAATTGTATCCACCAGGCAGTTACCCAACCCTGTACTGGCAGCGCAGGTAACCCAATATTTTGCAGCCAGGTATTAACAGTGTAAATGGTAGAAGTCCAGGCCAGGGCGTGTATGTAGGGCGGAATCGGGGCCAATACTATGATTAACCAGCGCAGATACCCTCGCCAACCGGTATCCCATCGCCACAGCACACTGCCGCCTAATACGCCTATTATAACGCCGGAAACAGCTACAGCCCCGGCAAACCAAAGACTGTTGAGCAATAATATTAATCTACGGCCGGTTGGTAACATCAATTTGAGCCATTCGGTATGACCGGCGGATAAAGCCGGAATGACTTGTGCAATCAATACAAGCAGAGGTCCAAGCACGATCAAAATGAAAATAAGGAGTCCAATCCGCTGCAGTATCAATTCCCATGGCGAGCGAAACGGCATTTTATCCTCGGCGGTTAACGCGGTACTTTTCATTTACTTACCTATTTTAAGAATATCCCGGCCAAATCTTTTTGACTGGGCTGCAACTGTTGATAAATATCTTGCAGACTAACGTTCATACCCTTTATATCGGGATCTATCAAACAATTTGAACTGGCATTAACCGGACGAAGAGGTATATGACTCCAACCTGATACAACTAATAGATTTGCCACTTCCCGGCTTAAAACAAAATCAATAAATTTTTTACCTTCATCGGGATGTGACGCGCCTGCAATCAGTGCCACCGTATTAGGGATGATCAACGTGCCCAGGTCATTCTGCCCAAGGAAATCCATGGCTACCGGTTCTCCCTGTTTAATGGCTCCGCAGGCATCATCGGTGTCTACCAGGCCCATCATGATCTGACCGCTGGAAACCAGATTGCGAACAACTGAAATGCCATCGACCACACGCACGCCACGGTCATTCAGTTGCTGATAGAATGCCCGAGCTTTTTCCTGTCCTATAACCGCATAGAGTGCGGCCGCCTCAGTGGCAGTGCTGCCAAAGACTGGATAGGCGATACCGATCTGCTTGCCCGGATATTTGTCGTTCAACAGATCAAACATCGATTGGGGATAATCTGAAGGCGTAACAAGTTTTGTGTTGACCAGCAACACCCTTGCCCGGCCGGCAAAACCGGTCCAATAACCCTGTGGATCAACATATTTCGCTGGGATATCGACGGCATTCGGTGATTTATAAGGCGCCAGCACACCGTCTTCTTTCAGTAGTAGTGTCTGGACAAATTCGCCATTCCAAAACACATCAGCCTGCGGGTGGTTCTTTTCTGTAATTAAACGGTTGACCAATCCGGTAGTTTTTGCGGCTTCCACGTCATAAACGGGCATAACGCGAATACCTGTTTCTTTCTCAAAAAGTTTCAATATTGGTTCGGAAAATACCTGATCCACGGACGTATAGACAACGATCTTTTTGGTATTGTCCGGCTGGCAATCGGGAAGCAACACAATACTTAACAGCACCATGCTTATCAATACTAAAAAGGATTTGATAAGTGGAAACGAGCAACGCATATCTCTCCACGTGCATAAATCAAAAATGCGCCAGCGATAAATTGTCCAGAATGGACGGATATCATCGTTTGTTTACGCGGCGATTATCTTTTAATATATAAACCGTTCTTATCTTTAAATTTACCCACGAGAATCATGATAAAATCGATGAAAGCCCAGAGCCCCAAAACCCAGAGGATTATTGCTCCTGCGATCATTATCGGGGTTACCAACAAAATAGAACCAACGATCGTCAATAATAACATAAGTACACCGGTTCCGGCCTTCCCGGCGTAAAAACGATAAATACCCAAGATGCTAAAGAAGAAGCATAATAATGCGGTAGCGGTCCTGGATTTAGGAGAAATTCCGACTTCGGCCAACACAGGTTGGGCAGCATTAGGCNNGGTGTATATTGGGGAGCTGAAGTATTTACAATCGGTTTGCCACAGCTCTCACAGAATTTAGCATTATCAAGATTTTGTTTACCACAGTTACTGCAAAACATGAGTTCCTCCAATAAGTAATTTAAATTAGTAATTTGAACAATGATAGATTTGATGATAATCGTATTTTAATATAAATGTCAATATTTTTGGAATATTCACAAATGGTAATTGTTAAAAATGGCATAATTATCAGACGATGATTTATTACATAATGTATATTAAATGTGTGCCGTTGTTGCGTTACAACGGCACCCATTTTTCGATTATTATTAGCAAACCGTTGGGATTGTTATTTTACCATTCTTTGATAACATCTTTGGAAGTATTAACCAAGCATAGACGGGGTAAAAACTTCAAGGCTTGTTCATGGGTTACCTTATCCGGAGATGAGACGCAATCAGAGACAATAATCGTGTAAAATCCGCGAATTGAGGCATCCCGTGCGCTGTGCTCGATGCCATATTCCGTAGCGATGCCAGTAAAAAGAAGAGTTTGGATGCCGGGGAATTTCATCATGTTCTCGAAGTTGGTACCAAAAAAGATGTTTGAGGAAGGCTTGGGGAGGATCATGTCGCCGGTAACAGGAGCGATCGCTTCGTTAATCTCAGTTTCGGGAGTGCCCGGTTTCATATAATCCGGTAATTTAGCCGGATCGTCTACTTTGAACCGCTTTAAATTCTGATAAAGTCCCCAGGATGACATGTTGGCGGCAGGCAGAGGTGTGATTTTTGTATAAACGGTTCGGATTTTTTGTTTACGCGCGGCGATAAGCAAAGATTTCATGTTGGCGAGGAACTCTTCTCGGTTAAAAATATTGCCGACAAGGCTGTTCTGGCAATCCCAGACGACCAGTGCCGTGTGCGCAGGATCTACAATTTCATTTAAATTTTCGTAAATATGCAGATTGCCAAATGTTTTCATTTTTCACCCCTTTATTATTGAGTTAATTAACAGGTAGAATAATTATACACTTATAAATGATGATGCTGAAATAGTTAGCTTTACGGCGTTGGAGTTTTCTTTTCTTGCAAACCCAAATATTTATATATTAAACAGGCTTCATTAAGTCACAAACGCCCATCTCCTGACATCACCCATGACGGAGAAGAAGATACGCGAAAACTAGTGCTCTCCTTCCACTGAATTTCCTGATTGGAGCCATCGTACTTAATTTCTAAGTAGCGAATAATCCACCCTAAAAATGCATCTACACATTTTATCATGCGCCAATTATGCAACAATTGCTGTGATGAGATAATGATACAAGCCGGATGGGATGGTGGATTGAACTATGAAACCGGCGGCTTTAATGAGCTGGCGGGCTTTTTCTTCATTAAACCTGATTTGTAAAGGTGGGCCAAAACTCATCTGCTCGCGTTTCCAGTCGAGATCGACCAGGTGTCCCGATTGCTTGAGCATCGAGCGGGCATTAGTTAACACTTTCACCGGATTTTCAAAATCGTGCAGCACAATGCCAAAAAATACAATATCCGCGCATTTATCGCACAATACCAAATCCTCTGCGTTACCGGTTTTCAGAATGATGTTTGTATACCCGGCCGCATCAACATTTTCCCGTAATTTAGTCATATTTATTGGATTAATATCGATTGCAAAAATTCTACCTTTACTGCCAACGATTTTCGCTGCTGGAATGGTAAAGAAACCCCGCCCGCAACCGATATCGATGAAAGTCATACCTGACCCCAGACCGGCCGCGTCTAAAACGCCTTCGGGATTCTGCCATTTTCTTCTTTCAGTGTCGTCAAAGAGCATAAACTTAATTCTCCGGGATTTTTGCAGCCGGTCAGGGTACAAAACAATTGTTTACAAACCACACTTTATACAGGTAATATGATACGTAAACTACCTTAATATTTCAAATTGCTAACTATTTAGCAGTTTTAGTCTTTCGCTTCATTTCCATCGGTTCGCCGCAACATATAATGTCGCATTCGTCCTCACAGCCACACGGCTCATCGATAATTACGGTGAGGCCGCATTCACCACACATGTAGGTATCACCTTTTGCGGCTTTTTTCGAAATTACTTTCTCATTCTTTGATGGTGACTTTTTAATCTGTGGCATTTTCTTTCTCCTCTATTTTTTTTTGAAAATTAAGTACAATATAAACCAGGATATTGTTACTTACCGGCGGCTAAATAACTGCTCCCATTGGCCGGTTTCGGGGTCTTTGCAAACTCCTTTTTAACGCCAGCCTATCCGACTTTGCGGGCGATGGTCTTCACTTCCATATCACCGTTTCTTTTAAGCGTATTCTGATATTATCCCGGGCATTATTATTATCAATACAAAAGATCTCTTTAGCGTGCCTCGGCAGTAATCTATGCAAATCGTAGGGAAGGTCATCGACATTATCGTATGGTATTTTGCTCTTCAATGGGACAATATTTTTTCATAATATTTTCGGATATCTACGATCTGATTACTCCTGAACTTTAACAGGAAAAGTGTGAAATAATCATAAATATTACGGTAAATACATTACAAAAGTGTTAAATTTGAAACACACAATTGGAGGCAGATTTCAGGTTCAAGTAGCATAAGAATGTTATGTTTTTCCGACAAAGTTTATAACTTCTTCATATTTAATTTAATAAACTGTTGTTAATAAAGAGAGAAGGCGTGGAGAAAACAAAATGGATAAACAATTGAATATACTGGGATTCGCTGGCAGTTTACGTCAAGCCTCGTATAACCGCGCTTTATTGCGCGCAGCTCTCGAACTAATGCCGAAAGGAGCGAACATGGAAATATTCGATCTCGACGGCATACCGCCGTATAATCAGGAACTAGAGGTCGTGATGCCGGAAAAAGTGAAGACATTCAAGCAGAAAATAAAAGCCGCTGATATGATCCTGATTGTAACGCCGGAATATAATTACTCAATGCCCGGGGTATTGAAGAACGCGCTCGACTGGGCATCAAGGCCGTCCGGCGATAATCCATTCGATAATAAACCTTTTACGATCATGAGCGCTTCGACCGGGATG
>PMMG01000020.1 GCA_003162335.1 Dehalococcoidia bacterium | reverse complement strand
CAACTGAGCTAACGGCCCATGTGCAGCCAAAAACAACTGCCTCGCGGGGAGAAAGTTTTCAATGTACCGAATTGAATTATAACGTGTTCAGCCTTTAATCGTCAACCGCCGAATATGGCCGATTCCAAAATTGAAAACCACAGGAAAGACATGCTATAATCATTTTACAGTTAAATATCCGTAGACAGCGGGTTCCCGTTTTCGAATGGGATTAATTGATGCCTGCCGAGGAAGAAATGCAACTTCGCCGCCCATCACAGCGGGAAGAAAAAGTGTTTTTAAATCCTTGTGCAGTGCGCAAGGATTTTTTTATTTACTTTTATATATTGAAAAGGAGGTGACAAAAGATGCCGACGGAGAAGAAGGCACAGAGTATTGATCGGCTGGAAAAGGAATTTTCCAAAGCCAATATCGGTATTCTAACCGACTACCGGGGATTGAAAACTCCGGAAATCAACGGTTTACGCCGCAAACTGCAGGATGTCAATGGCGATTACAAAGTCGTGAAAAACACCCTGGCGCGTAAAGCCGCTGAAAAGATCAACCGGACTGAGATAACCGGTTCCTTCGAAGGTCCTACAGCTGTTGCTTTAGGTTACGGCGATATCTCGCAAACCGCGAAGACCTTCTCTGACCACGTGCGCACATCCAAGATGAATCTCACCGTCAAAGGCGGATTCATGGGTAGTACGTTACTGACGCCCGCGGATGTAACCGCAATTGCCGCGCTGCCGCCCAGGGAAGTCCTGGTTGCCAAGGTTGTCGGTAGCATCAAAGGCCCGCTTTATATGCTGGCCGGTGTCCTGTCCGGTCCGATCAGAGGACTGCAAAACGTATTGACTGCAAGAATAAAACAAATGGAGGCTAATAACTAAAATGGCAGAAAGTGAAAAAGTACTGGGTATTATCAACACAATCAAGGAATTAAATGTTTTAGAGCTTTCCCAACTCGTTAAAGCGCTGGAAACTGAATTTGGCGTCACCGCCGCCGCCCCGATGGCCATGGCTGCCGCGCCCGCCGCCGGAGCCGCCGCTCCCGCTGCTGAAGTCGAAGAGAAATCAGAATTCACCGTTATCCTCAAGTCCTTCGGCGCGAACAAGATCAACGTCATCAAGGCCATCCGCGAAGTCACCAACCTTGGTTTGAAAGAATCAAAGGATATGGTTGAAGGCGCGCCTAAAACAGTGAAAGAGGCCGTCAACAAGCAGGAAGCTGCCTCCATTAAAGAGAAATTGGAAGCTGCCGGCGCTACCGTAGAAGTAAAATAATAATCCGGTTATTCAACGGATTGAGTTTAGCTTTAAGGGGGAAGAAATTCCCCCTTAAAGTATTGAGTATTGAACCAAAAGCGAGTAACATAATTACTAAACCTCTGGTGTGGAGGTAAGGTATGAGTATTGCTTATTTACTTCCGATAGTAGTTGGTACGGTTATCCTCATCATCGGCATTGGGTTAATTATCTGGGGCGCCAAAGAGGGCAACAACTACTACGATTCGCTGATCAACGGTTTTGACCTGCGCGAGTTTTTCTCCCGCTGGCCTCCCCGTCCGGAACCCGGAGCTCTGATTACCGGCGGTTGGATCGCCATCGCTGTCGGTATCGTCACCGCCGGCATCGGCGGACTGCTGTGGTGGCTAAACCGCTAAATATTATCTGCATATTTTGTATAAATGAGAAGGGGGGCTTGTGAATTAATCAAGCCCCCTTTTTATTTCACGATATATTAACTTACATTATGTCAAGTTAGTTAAAATGTAAGTCCTCTTTGAGTATTTTTAATCGAAATGTACGCTCTTGAATCCATAGACGAAATACTTTTAACGTCAAGGAAAAATGTACGGCAGAGATCTAGACAAAATGGATAACACCGCAAAGAAACCAGCTGACCATGAAAAACCCTATTTTTTCTGATCCCAACTGACCCGGCTGTTTAAGCCTGTCCCGATCGGCCCTACCGGCCAATTAAAACCGCCCATCATGATAATGTCGACGCCTTCCGCCGTGCAAATCCCCTGCTCGACAATTTTTCGCGCCTCTTCCTTTGCGGCGCTCATTACCCGCATGCCGACGTGCGCCATGTCTCCTGGCACATCCTTAACTCGCACATGTGTTTTACCGAGCTTTTCGCTCAGCGCTTCGATCAGCTGAATCGTTTCTTCTGTGGTATCCGGCGTCCACACTACCTCGACAATTTTCATCACCACGGCCGGACTGAACCAGTGCATGCCGATGACCGATTGCTTTCTGGTAGTCACCGCGGCCAGATCGGCAATTGTAAACTTTGATGTATTGGAGGCAAAAATCGCGTTCTTTTTCACCACGCGGTCAAGCTCGTTGAAAACCTTTAATTTAATATCTTTGCTTTCTACCTGCCCCGAAGGCCCGCCCCCGATTGTCTCGATTATGATGTCGCAGTTTTTAAGGTCATCGACGCTGGTCGTCAAGGTTAGATTCGTCAAAGCATTATCCATCTGCTCATGCGTCATATTACCGTGTTCTATGGCCGCCTTTAAACCGAACTGGCCGTTGATAATGTTATCTCTGGCACGGGCCAGAATTTCAGTGGTAAGGTCGCGGGCAACCACTTTGTAACCGGCCGCAATCGCAACCTGGCTGATACCGGCGCCCATTACCCCCGCACCCATTACCCCGATGCATTTTATATCCTGTAGTTTCACTTATTACCTGCTTTATCTTCGCCTCATTAAATTGGAGTATGGGAAAATATTATATGAATCCCGCTGTTTTTGCAACTTTTACATACATTCGGTAAAAGCATCGAGTGCCTCAGGGATCTTGAGACACGCATTAAGCCCTTCTAAAAGAACAACGTACTCATCTCTTTTCAGCGAGGGGCAAGGAGTGAGTTATTACGAAATTACTATGGTGGCTGTTTAAAATGTAGTATTCAAAACTGATTACTGAAAGCTGAAAGCTGACTGCTGGTGGCTGAAAGCTATATCACTGCTTGGCTTTGTTCTTGTATTCTTCGCAAAATGTCGCATTCGGACGCGCCGGATTGTGGCAGGCGCCGCGCCAATCCCATTTGCAGCTGTCGCACAGGATGACATTCATCCCGAGCGTTTTCTTTACTCTAACTTGAAATTTGTGGAAACCGGATTCTATACCCATCACTTCCATAATACACATTTTTTAGCGAATACTGCAACGATTATGCTAGAATGAAATCAATTGTGGAGTTTTTATGAAATATTCTCACCGTTTCGTCATTATCACCGCCTTGTTTGTAACATGTTTGCTGACGGCAAACATTATCGGGGCAAAAGTCTGGGGTGTCGGTTCTTTCACGTTACCCGCCGCCGTGATTCTTTTCCCCTTCAGTTATATTTTCGGAGATATTCTCACCGAGGTCTACGGCTATAAACAAGCCCGCCAGGTTATCTGGCTGGGTTTTCTCTGCAATCTAATTTTTGTCGTTTTTGCCTGGTTGGGAGGGCTGTTACCCCCGGCCGCCAATTGGACCGGACAGAGCGCCTATACCACCATTCTCGGCTACACACCCCGGCTGCTGGTTGCTTCTTTCCTCGGTTACCTGGTCGGCGAATTCAGCAATTCCTATGTTTTAGCCAAGATGAAGATACTCACAAAGGGGCGCTGGTTGTGGTCCCGCACCATCAGTTCCACCATCGTCGGGGAAGGACTGGATACCGTGCTTTTCATCATCATTGCCTATGTCGGCGCGCCCTTCTTCACACCATGGATGATCCTTTGGCACTGGACGACAAAAGTGGTCATCGAAGTCGTCTTTACGCCATTGACCTATGTCATTGTCGGTTATTTAAAGAAAAATGAATCGATCGACACCTATGATTATCAAACCAACTTTAACCCTCTAAGTCTTCGGGAAAGGAAAATAGTGGAACGATGAACATTCGTTTTATCGGTGCGCATAATAGCGAATCCAAAGATGTCAGACCTGTTTGTCTATTGATTGATGACGTGCTCGCCATCGATGCCGGCGGTCTGATTTCCGGCCTCACTTTTCCCGAACAGCTGGCGATACAGGCGCTGCTGGTGACTCATCATCACTTCGACCATATCAAAGACATCCCGATGATGGGCATGACCTTCTATGTCAAAGAATCCAGGATCAATATCTATTCCATCAAAACCGTCTACCAGGCGCTGAAGTACCTGTTCGAATACCCGGGGAATTTATACAGGAATTTTTTGATCCATCCGGCGGAAAATCCCACGATTCACTTTACGCCGATCGAACCGCTGCGGCCGTTCTCCTTGCTGAAATATAATATTCTGGCCGTCCCGGTGAAACACTCCGTGCCCGCTGTGGGATACCAGATCACATCGCCGGAAGGCAAGAAAGTATTCTATACCGGGGACACGGGCAATGGACTGGCCGAAGTCTGGTCCCTGATTTCTCCCGATCTATTGATTGTTGAAGTTACCGGCGCTAATGGATTTTTAAAGACTGCTAAAGAAGCCCACCATCTCACACCGGCGCTGCTCAAAGAGGAATTGGAATCTTTCTTGCTGATCAAAGGATATCTGCCGAAGGTAATCACCGTGCACATGTTCCCGCAGAGCCCGGAAAAAGAACTGATTGAAAACGAATTGAAGGTAATCGCTGCTCAATTGAATGCTTCGATTATCCCCGGCCGCGAAGGCATGCAGATTGCACTGTAATTTCGTGGCAGGCGGAATTTCCTATGTGCGCCGAAGAAAATCCACGGTTCATCGTCGACTTGAATTGCGGTAAACTCGCCAAATGGCTGAGGATGCTCGGTTATGATACTACTCTCTTTGACCACCGTGATGACAAATACCTGATTCGTACGGCTTTAAGCGAAAACCGTATAATTCTCACCCGCGACACCCAGCTGATGCGGCGGCGCGTGATTACGACTGGTATTATCAAAGCGCTTTTTATCTGCCGCGATAACTCGCTTGAGCAAATCCGGCAGGTAATTACAGACCTCGGGTTGGATTCCGCTTTTATACCCTTTAGTTTGTGTCTGGAATGCAACCTGCCGCTGGTAAAGGTCAGCAGAGAAGACGTTAAAGACCGGGTACCGTCATATGTCTACCAGACCCAAACGCAATATGTAGAATGTCTCAACTGCCGCCGTGTCTACTGGCAGGGCACCCACTGGCAAGCCATGGTGAAAAAACTGGATGGCCTCGGCAAATAGTTGACCATAACTCCAAACCCTTGCTACACTTGGTACAATGGTAGTATATGAATGAAAGCCGGCGAGGAGGCAAAACCTATGTTTCTGGCAATCGATATCGGTAATACCAATGTCACAATGGGCGTTTTTGACGGCGAACAGATCCGTTATACCTGGCGTATGGCCACCGATATTCATAAAATGCCCGACGAGTATGCCTCTGCGTTGATGCCATTGCTGCAATTTCGTAAAATTCCGTTGACCGAAATCAAAGAAGTAGCTTTATGCAGTACGGTTGCGCCACTCGTCCCGATCTTTGTTGAACTACTCAATGATTATTTTAAAATCAAACCGCTGGTTATCGGTCCCGGCATTAAGACCGGCATCCGCGTGCGCATGGATAATCCCAAAGAAGTCGGCACCGACCGCATTGTGAATACCGTCGCGGGTTTTAAACTCTACGGCGGCCCCACCATCATCGTCGACCTGGGCACTGCCACCACCTTCGATGTCATCTCCAAAGAAGGTGATTTTATCGGCGGCGCCATTGCTCCCGGCCCGATGACCGCCGCGGAAGCATTGTTCTCCCGGACTGCCGCGCTGCCGCGCATCCAATTTATTCATCCGCAGAAAGCGATCGGCACTAGTACTATTGCCGCCATGCAATCCGGTATCATGTTTGGTTATGCCGGATTGGTCGAAGCTGTCGTCGCCCATATTGAAAAGGAGCTCGGCGAAAAGGCAACAATAGTTGCCACCGGCGGATTCGGCGCTATTTTCGCGCAGGAAACCACCGTTTTCAAAGTGGTCAATCCGGATATCACACTCATCGGTTTGAGAATGCTCTACCAGATGAACAAATAAATTTAAAATTTGTTGAAAATTGAATATTGGAACTTAGTTATTATTTGTTATTTGAAATTTGGATTCTTTCTTGAGGGGGTATGGAAATGTTAAAAAACAAGACTATCGTTCTCGGTGTTAGCGGCGGTATCGCGGCTTATAAAGCGGCAGACCTGGCCAGCAAACTGGCGCAGGCTGGCGCCAATGTCCGCGTCGTCATGACGTGGGAAGCCACCGAACTTGTAAAACCACTGACATTTCAGGCATTAACGGGCAACCCTGTTGTCACCGGGATGTTCGAACCTGCGCCCCTTTCTGCGATTACCCATGTTTCACTGGCGGATGAAGCGGATATTGTTGTAATTGTCCCGGCTACCGCTAATATCATCGCCAAAATCGCGGCCGGTATCGCCGACGATATCCTTACCTGTACTGTACTGGCCACCACCGCCCCGATCGTTTTATCACCCGCCATGCACAATAATATGTATGTCAATCCTGTCACTCAGGAAAATATCGCCAGGCTGAAAAAGCGGGGATTCACCATTATTCCTGCGGTCCACGGAAGACTGGCATCCGGCTCGATCGGGTACGGCCGCTTGCCGGAAATCACCGAAATCATGGGCACTATCCAGCAAACACTCGGCAAAAACGGCGACCTGGCTGGTAAACGCATCGTTGTAACCGCCGGCGGCACGCAGGAAGTGATTGACCCGGTGCGCTATATAGGGAACCGCTCCTCCGGCAAGATGGGTTACGCACTGGCTGAAGCCGCCAGGGACAGGGGGTCTGCGGTAACATTGATCACCACACCAACCGCGCTTGGCATACCGGCGGGCATGGAAACGGTAAAAGTGCAGAGCGCCATAGAAATGAAAGATGCGGTCGTCAAAGCCACTGCCAAAACAGACGCCTTGATTATGGCCGCCGCTGTTGCTGATTATATGCCTGAAACCGCTTCCGCGCAGAAGATTAAAAAAGGCGCCGGTGGTCTGACACTCGAACTGGTAAAAACTCCGGATATCCTTTCAGAGATCAAGGGTAAATTCCTCAAGATCGGCTTCGCCGCCGAGACACAGGACCTGATTGCCAATGCGCAAAAGAAACTCACCGCCAAGTCACTCGACATGATTGTCGCCAACGATGTTTCTGCAAAAGACAGCGTCTTCGGTTCGGATAACAATAAAATCACAATTATCAAAAAGGACGGTAAACCGCAAGCCCTCCCGCTCATGAGCAAAAGAGAAGCCGCGGATAAGATTCTGGACAATGTCGTAAAACTGCTTAAGTAAGTAGCGCAGGCCTCCGCGTCTATTGAAACCTGAAACCTTCTCTGAAAATTTTTATGCAAGAATCCACTACTTCCTGGTCATAGAGAATATCTTTATGTTTTGAGATTTCCTCCAACGCTTTATCGATGCCAAGCGCCGGTCGATAAGGTCTATGGGAGGCAATAGCCTCGACTACGTCCGCAACAGCCAGGATCTTTGCTTCCCGCAGGATAACGTTGCCAACTAAGCCGGAGGGATATCCTGAACCGTTCAACCTTTCGTGGTGTTGATTTATGATATCAGCAACCGGCCACGGCAAGTCCAGTGTCTTCAGCAAATCATAACCCAATGACGGGTGCATCTTGATAATCGTCATCTCCGCCTCAGTTAATACATTGGGATTGGTGAGAATCTCCGCCGGAACACGAACTTTACCGATGTCGTGGATCAGTCCGGCTAACCTGAGACCGGTAATCTGGTCTGACGAAAATCCCATTTTTTCGGCAATGGCGCAGGCAAGCTGAGTTACCCGCCGCTGATGACCGGCGGTATAGGGATCTCTCATTTCGACTATCATGGCCATCGCCTGCATTGTATCTTCCATACCTTTTATCAGCTTCTGTGCGCTGTTTCTGACTGCTTCTTCTGCCCGCTTCCGCTCCGTGATGTCTCTCATCACTCCCTGCACGGCGATTACCTTATCATCCTTTATTATGGGGGCTCCATTAATCTCTACGAAAACAATACTTCCGGTATGGTTAAATTGGCCTATTTCGAGATTGATGATGGTCTCTCCTGAAAGAACTCGATTCAAAGCCTTGATCGCTTTCGGTAATTCGCTCAGTGGGGTTGTACTTTCAAAGAGTTTCCCGGTCAGTTTTTCAGGATCATATCCGTAAAAGTCTCGTACTTTGGGGCTGACATATTCGATAACCCCTTTAGGAGAAAGCTGAAAAACTACGTCATGGGTGTTGTCTACCAGCGTTCTTAATTGTGTTTCAGCCCTTTTCAGATCGTCTCTTTCCTGTCTCAAAGTGGCGTTTTCTGCTTCCAATTGCGCGATACGCTCGCTTGAAACCTCTACACTTGGGCTTTCTGTTTCTTGTTTCATATTAATTATTGTCATTCTCTAATCGATCGGAGCTGTCTTCTACATCAACTCTCTCCGATTCCGCTAATATTGTCTTCATATCATCTTCAGTAAATAGTCTCCGTCCCCGTCTGTCACGGTGAGACTTGCTAATCACGCCTGATTTTAGCCAGCGAAAAAGGGTCGCTTTACTGATCCGCGCCTTTACGCATGCTTCTGAAGTTTTATAATAAGTTTGTCCGGCGATCTCAATCGGCACAGCACGAACCTCACTTTAACAATAGATTAAATGTGCAGCCTTGAAAATAGCAACGTCCTCGATTTTGCTTAAGAATAGCGTCTGAACTTGAATTTCATTAAAGCTCTTTGAATTGTAGACATAAGCTTTCTTTTAACACGAATGATGGTCACTTGAAGTTGCAGTTTTTGGTATCCCGTTTTCCTTTCATGATAATGTGCTTCTTCCTTGATGTTTCCATCTTCCGTAAAGACGCCGGTCATCTGCATCGAGGTATCCATTGAGTTAACCCAGGCGCTCATTACCCTTTGCATACACTCTGTCAGCGCTTGTTTCATCCTGTCCTTGTAGGCTCGAGAGGCTTTTTCGACGGCCTTATCCACATTCTCTTTATACGCATCCAGAGCATCCAATTCGGCCTTTTCTCTTATTTTCATCGCCTTTTCGATGGCTTCCTCACAAACGCTTGCCATCGGCGCAGAAGTCTCCGTGGAGCTTCTCCATGCTTCCATTACTCTTTGTTTACACTCTACCAGCAATTGTTTCGTCTTATCGTCATAAGCGCGTGCAGCGCTATCTACTCCCTTAGCTACGTCCTCTCTGTATACGTCCGAAGCGTATAATTCAGCTCGTTCGCGTACTTTCATCGCCTTCTCTATGGTTTCCTCACAAAGTCGGTATCGCTGTTCAGCGTCTCGATAAGCTTCCTGATCATGCTGACCCCGCTCTTTAAATGCTTGTGCTAAGTTTTTCCTTCCTTCAAGATAGGTTTGGAAGGCAATTCCGAGTGTGTTCTTGACTTCACCGGAGTCACCTGTTGCAGTCTCCTCCGTTTTGAGGGTTTGACTTATTGTTCGATTCGGGGCTTCCTTTGCGATTATCCCCATCTTGTCCTGGTTTGTTGCCATTGCCACAGGGCACCTCCCTAAACAAAGTGAGTCGTGATGCTAACTGAGTCCATATTAGTCTCAATGAGACTGCCTGTACATCCCTCATTTGGGCCATTAGTCATCCTACTTTAGTACGTATTTCGGGGTCGTAGAAAAGATCTCCCGGGAGGAATAGCTTCACCGCTTCAATTCTACGTCAACCATCTTCCTAATTATTAGTTGACAATAGTTGATCCATCGTGAGCCGTTTCTGAATAAAGTCCTTGACTAATGTTCAGCGGTGATCGTTTGGCTCCAATTAAAACATATAGCCTCGCGTCTCACGGTCAGCGTCGTCCCTGTCGAACTGGTGTCACACGCCATGATCTGAAAGAATATTCGTATCGGGGAGCTGTCCGGATTCCCGAAGGCAAACATCGTTAAATAAAAATGGTCGGGATGTTCATTGACGATATTGAGATTTCTCCCGCAGACGTTCTGGCTCTTTCTGATCCACGAAACAAATGCTTCGCTATCTTTGAAAGATGACGGGAACCTATTTCTCAAAATTCTCTTAAAATTTATTATGTCCAGTAGAACAGGGGGGAACATCCTTAAAAATATCTGCCGGTAACCAGTAACTTTTTATTATCGGCTTCGTTCTATATATTGTTGGTTACTATGAGAGCATCAGTAATATGAATAAATTGTAATGATTTATTCGTGTAAAGGCTCCCATAAAGATGGTATGGTTACTTCAATAGGAATAATTCCCTGCAATACTATCCCGGATTTTTCGTATAAATAAAGTGGGACGTTATTTCACAGAGGCCGTTTAAAAATGATAATTGATGTACTGTAACCATCTTTTTAGAGGATTAAAAAATTGGGAGGTTATGATTTAAAACGGTT
>PMMG01000176.1 GCA_003162335.1 Dehalococcoidia bacterium | reverse complement strand
AAGAAGATAATTACGATTAATTAGTTATAAGACGATATATTCTTAAAACAATGTAGCGAATCGAACACCCGGTAATCAGGTGAGCCCCGGAACCATGTAGTCTACAGTTCTGAGGCTCACCGTGAGATGCGACGGAAAAGGGGTCAACTTCCGCGGTCTAACTATCCTGAAGTAGACGCCTTTTTAGATTTTAAAATCGCAACTATTAACAACGACAGAACTAAGCGCTGCAAATTCGACCCTACATCTTCAGCATTATCTTGACATTTTTCCCCGTTTTTTGCGCTTCAAATGCCTGAATCACATCGTTCAGCGGATAAACCTTGATCATCGGCTGCAGATTCAGCTTGGGCAGCACCTGCAGCGCCTTGGGGAAAGCGTAAGGGGAAGACCGCACATCGCGGATGGTCAAATCGCGTGAATGCATGTAATAAACCGGGACGCCAATATCCAGATTCGGCGGATAAGTTCCCACCCAGACGATCGTGCCGCCGGCTTCCGCTAACAGAATTAATTGCCGGGCCACGCCGGTATCTCCGCTTGCTTCAAAGCACACGCTGAAACCGCGGCCGTCGGTAAATTGATTGGAGACTCCCAGCAGGTCTTCGTGGATCGGGTCGACCACGACGTCCGCGCCGAGTTGTTTGGCCAGCGCTCTTTTTTCCGGCGAACGTGTCGAGAGCAACACCTTGGAAGCGCCCGCCTTGATCGCCAGCTGCAGGACCAGTAACCCGATCGGACCGCCGCCGGCGATTATNNCAGACCGGCAGGCAAAGGAAAGACCGTATTTTCTCTGTACACGGAATACTCCGCCATTGCGCCGGATATCGGAAAACGCCGTTCGCAGAATTGCGCCATTCCTTTCGTGCAGTAGTAACAGACGCCGCAAGCGCTGCGGAAATTCATCGCCACCGGCTGTCCGATCTTGAAATTGCCCTTGATGTCTTTTCCGATCTCCACGATTGTGCCGGAAGCTTCATGCCCCAGGATCCTCAATCCGTCCCGCATTTCCTGTCCCATAATCCTGACATCATCGTGCGGAGGAGCCGGCTTTTTCGGCCAGCCAATGGCTCCTTCGGTGCGGAACCCTTTGCCAAACGTTTTCCCCTCGATAATCTTGACATCGGTACCGCAGATCCCGCAGTAGGCGATTTTGACCTTGATCTCATCCGGACGCGTCTGAGGTTCCGGAACGTCCTGCAATTCAATAACTTCCGCTTCTTTCACGATTACTGCTTTCATTCCGGTATTCCTCCTCAGTAAATTCCAGTTACTATTTACTTTCTAAAAAATTCATTATTGCTTCGGCAAATTCCCTAGGCATGGTACGTTCCATACGGGGAGGACCTTTTTCTATCACCACCAGCTTGCTGCCGGGAACCAGTTTCCGCACATTGTCTGCCGAGGAGTGAAAAAGCCCGGCCGCTCCGGAAAGCACCAGCGTTGGACACTTGATCAGCGGCAATCTGCCCTTTGTATCCCAGGTACGCGCCGTCCAGTGAATTTCCTCGCCTCTCGGCCCGCCTTTGATGTATTCCAAAACGCTGGCTTCGACAATATCCAGCGGATCGTTCCACATTCCCGCCCGCCGCCACCATTCCATTAAATGCGAACCGTCCGGTTTGATCTCGACACTAGTGGTGAAATTATCCGGCTCTTTTTTATCTATGTTTGCCGTCGCTTCCCAGTATCCGATCGCGGATAATACCAGTTTATTCACGCGCTCCGGCCAGTTGATGGCCAATTCTGCAGCCACTTTCGCACCGGTATGGTGTCCCACGATGTTTACTTTCCTGAGGCCAAGGCTATCCATAAAACTGTACAGGCTGCGGGCATGATCGAGCATTGTATATTGATAAGGCGCGGGGTCGGAATCGCCGTTGCCCAGAAAATCCGGGGCGATAATGAGATATTTACCGGACATATAGGGTATCGCATTTGTAAATGCGTCCGACGAGCCTACGCCCGGATGCAACAATATTACCGGCTCACCGCTTCCTTCTACCCGGTAGTGCATCTGCCCTTCCGGAATATCCGCGAACGCTCTTTTCATCTTTTTCCTCAAATTAATATTGCTGCAGCTCGACCAGAACATTCTCCGGCCCGACAAAATACGAGATCTTGGAACCGGAGGGCATCGGCGTGATCTCCTGTGCAAAGACCATTCCCTTGGCCTTCAGTTCAACTACCGCTTTTCCCAGGTCGTCAGTCCGCAAACCAAAATGGATCAGACCGTATTGCGGTTGTACCGTGGTTGCATTCAAAGGAGGAATACCCACCGGCGGGCCGATCATCGCCACCTCGCCGTTGAGGTCTAACCGCACAGACGAACCTTCGGGCCTCGGACGAATTCTCAAAATCTTTGCGCCGAACATCTGCTCGTAAAATTGCGCAGTCTTGACCGCATCGGGACTATTTAAATGTATATGGTCGAATTGATAAGTTGGCATTTTGGATCTCCTTATTATCACGTTTATTTAACAGGAATCAGGTTTTCAGCAATACCTTTACTTCTTTTCCCGTTTTATGCGCTTCAAATGCCTTGATCGCATCCTGCAGCGGATAAACCGTGATCAACGGCTTAAGGTCGAGTTTAGGCAGCATTTCCGCCGCCCGGGGGAAAGAATACGGCGCCAACCTGACCGAGTGAATAGACAGCTCTTTGGAATACATGTAATCCAGCGGCACCGGCGCATCCGACCCGCTGGGATAGGTTCCCACCCAGACAACCGTCCCGCAGCCTTCGGCCAGTAGAATCAACTGCCGGGCGAGCGCCGGTATCCCGGTCGCTTCAATGCACACATTAAAACCCCTGCCGCCGGTGAGTTTGTTGGCAGCATCCAGCAGGTTTTCCTTCAGAGGGTCGACCACAACATCCGCGCCCAGCTGTTTGGCCAGTTTTCTCTTTTCGGCGATGGGCTCGGAAACCAGCACCTTCGCGGCTCCGGATTTAATTGCCAACTGCAGAATGAGTAAACCGATCGGGCCGCCGCCGGTAATGATCACCGAATCACCGGTTTTCAACTGCGCCCTGTCCAGCACGTGCACCGCCACCGATACCGGTTCCAGGAATGCGCCGAAATCCAG